>JBBFKT010000008.1 GCA_037482015.1 Thermodesulforhabdaceae bacterium | reverse complement strand
CCTGGGCACTTCAACCCATTGGGATGGAAGTATTTCATCAGCCACTGTTCACTGAGTTCATCATCTAAAAGGTCAACAATCGGAAACTCCATACATCAACTCCAGGAGAAAAAGTCCAGTATAGTATACTCTATTGCACCAGGTTTGTACATGAGCCAAGAGATGATCTCTTACCGAGATGGTTTACTTAGGAAAATCCGCTTTACACTAACATTTCCATGTTCTAGAACTACCAGCGTATTGGCTAGTGCCGAAACTAAAATTTTCTAACAAAAAGGGAGAAAACAACATCAAATGAACCGAAAAGGCGCCTTATCTTTTTGGATCATAATATTATTGGTGGTCCCTATATCCTTTCTTGCTTTTGCGGTTGGAGTGGGTGTCTCGCTTTACAACCACATTACTGAAGGACTTCCATCCGTTAGTTCTCTTAAAAACTATCGTCCTCCCATAGTCACGACCCTGTATGCCGCTGATGGAACGCCTATAGCTGAATTCTATCACGAAAGGCGTTATCTTGTGCGAATTCAGGATGTGCCCTCTCACGTCATCAAAGCTTTTCTGGCTGTGGAGGATGCTCGATTTTACGAACACCCCGGTATAGATATATGGAGCGTATTTCGGGCTGCTCTTGCTAACATTAAAGCCGGAACTATAGTTCAAGGTGGAAGCACAATCACTCAACAGGTGGTTAAATCTCTTCTCCTTTCCCCAGAACGAACCTGGCAAAGGAAAATTCGTGAAGCCATACTGGCTTACAAAATAGACAAGTTCCTTTCTAAAGATGAAATCCTGGAGCTTTACCTTAATCAGGTTTACTTTGGAGCGGGTGCCTACGGAGTGGAAGCAGCAGCAAGAACCTTTTTCCGAAAACATGTTCAGGATCTTACAATAGCTGAAGCGGCTCTCATTGCAGGACTTCCAAAGGCTCCTTCTAAGTTTAACCCTTACGATAATTTTGATGAGGCAAGAAGAAGACAGCTATTCGTTATTAGTCGAATGGAAGAGGAGCATTTCATTTCTCACAAAGATGCAGAAGCAGCACGACAATACCCCATTGAATTAAAGGGACAAAGAGGAAGGTCCCTGAAAGAAATGAATCATTTCATTGAAGAAGTTAGGCGTCGAATGATAGATCGCTACGGAGAGAAAACCTTTTATGAAGAAGGGCTGCAAATTTACACCACCTATGATCCTAAAGCTCAACTTCTAGCTGAAAAGGCTTTGTTGAATGGACTTTCAGAATATGAAAAACGTCACGGTTTTAAGGGTGTTATTCGAGTGGTTCCTAAAAGCCAATGGAAAAACTTTATACGAGAATTAAGGGAACGACAGCCCAATATTTCTGAAGGGCAGGTCTTAGAAGGTCTGGTAATTGGAAGTGATGACAGAAAAAAGGCTTTTCTGGTATCACTTGGCCCTAAAGAACTTTTCCTTGAACGAACCGGTTGGGAATGGACAGGGAAAAGTTATTACACCATGAAATCCCTCCTGCAGCCGGGATCGGTTATCAAAGTTTCTGTGAAAAATATTTTAGAAAAACCAAGAAAATCAAAAAAGGAAAGCTATGAGGCGTCTCAACCATCAAAAACATTAATGCTGGAGCAAAGCCTTGAAGTAGAAGGCGCCTTTATACTTGCCGACCTTAAAACAGGTGATGTTCTTGCTCTCGCGGGTGGGCGCGATTTCCGTTCCAGTCAATTTAACCGAGCTACTCAGGCTCGTCGTCAACCCGGCTCGGCTTTCAAGCCCATAGTTTATGCCGCTGCTGTAGATCATGGTTTTACCGAACTTACAACAGTGGTTGATTCTCCCGTTGTTTTCAAGGGCGGTAGTGGCAGGCTATGGACACCCGGAAATTACGATGGTTCTTTCATGGGTCCTATGACCTTGAGAAAAGCTCTGGCTTTGTCCAGAAACGTTGTGGCGGTAAAACTCGCTAATGCTGTAGGTATTGATGAAGTAATAGATATGGCTCGAAAGCTTGGTATAGAATCACCCTTAACCCCTACTTTAGCTCTTTCTCTTGGTGCTTCTGGACTTCCTGTCATTGAACTGACTCAAGCCTATTCCGTTTTTGCCAATAATGGTGTCCTTGTTCCTTTCCGATTTGTTACTAAAGTCCTAGATCGAAACGGAAATGTGATGGAAGAATTTCCCATAATACAGAAAAAAGCTATCTCTCCCGATACCGCCTACATCATCACGGATATGCTCACGGCCGTTGTTCAGGAAGGCACAGGTAAAGCTGCAAAAGCTCTTGGAAGACCTGTTGCAGGGAAGACAGGCACAAGTAACGAATTTAGAGACGCCTGGTTTATTGGTTACACACCTGATTACATTGCGGGCGTATGGGTCGGTTATGACGATAATACTAAATCCCTTGGTGCGGGCGAAGCTGGAGGGAAGGTTGCATGCCCCATATGGACGACTTTCATGAAAGAATGGCTTACCGACAAGCCCATAAAGCCCTTTACGCCTCCCCCAGAAGTTGTCTTCGTGAAAGCCCCTTCATCTGAAGGAGAAAAAATAGCTTATGTGCCTTTTAAAGCCGATACGGTTTCTTCCTACAAAGCCAGTTTGGAACCTTCTACTACTACGGAAGAAGAAAGTACTACTGTGGATGATAAAGAAATTCCAGAAGACGTGGGAGATACGGGAGAATCGATTTACAAGTCAGGACTATTCTGATGACAGACATAACAAAAACTCTCCAAGAGTGGTTTGGATCTCCGGAAAAAGAAGGTCTCTTTGCCAAATTGTTTCCTTATTATGAATATCGTAAACAACAGTTAGAAATGGCTTTAGCCATAGCTGATGCTATAGAAAAGAAAGAACATATTATTGTAGAGGCCGGAACGGGGGTAGGGAAAACCCTTGCTTATCTCACTCCTATCTTTGCTTCCGGGAAAAGGGCTGTTATTTCAACCGCTACGAAAACCCTTCAGCATCAACTTGTTCGAAAAGATATTCCTTTTCTTTTGGAAAAGGTAGCTCCCAATCATTTCAAAGACAAGAATAGTGTGTGTCTTCTCAAAGGTAGATTGAATTATCTTTGCAAAAGGAGACTTGGAAGGCTTGAACAGGAAATCATGAGAGGGCAACTGGCTCAAGTCTTTGGAAATTACGACGGATTAGGGGAATTTATCAAGATTTTTAGGCGATGGCTCAGGAAAACCTCCACAGGAGAACTTTCCGAACTCTCTATCGAGTTGGCAAGTCAAGCGAAACTTTCTGCTACATACAAAAAACCTAATTGGGAAGAGATGCTGGGATATGTTCTAGGTGCTTCCCCTGAACAGTGTCCCGGACCGCGCTGTGCCTTCTTTGGTTCCTGTTTTGTTATGAACGCCAGAAAAAAAGCTTCATCCGCAAAACTCATAGTTGTTAATCATTACCTTCTCTGCACAGATCTTGCCGGAAAGGCTTTCCAGGCTTTTGAAGTTATCCCTTCAGCTGATGTGCTCATCATCGACGAAGCTCATCACCTACCCGACGTGATTACTCGCGCTTTTACGGTTTCTTATCACTCTTCTTACTTAGCAAAACTCGCAGAAGAGTTGGGCTTTGCTACTGGAAGAAAAGGAGAAGTCTGGAAAGAATACACAAAGATAGAACAAAAGATTATTGATTACCATGACATCCTGCTTGGTATTATAAATCAGGCATATGTAAGCAAGTCAGGTGATTTATCAACAGTATCACCAGGAGAAATGAGAGCGAACCTTCAAAAAGTTTTACGTGATAGTTCCGAGATGTCCAAGTTTATGGATATTGTTAAAGCTATTGCTGATGGCTACCATAGTATAAGGCTTATTTTGGACGAAACCAAAGAAGATCACCTGACATCCATTACCATGGCTGATGGATGTCAAAGCGTTCTTTCTCAACTAGCTGATAACCAATCCCCCGACAGTTTCATATGGTTCGAAATGAACGATCACGGCTTTTCTCTCTATCTCACGCCTCTCAACGCTTCAACTTCAGTTTCCGAATCACTTTTTGGATCATATTCTTCCGTTATTTTCACATCTGCCACCATTGCTGTGGCAAATTCTGGTGGCGGATCGAATTTTGATTATTTTAAGACTCACGTAGGTCTTGATCCATCAACCAAAACCTTAACTATTGGTTCTCCTTACTCTTACGAAGATCAAATGATGTGTTTCATACCTCCGATTCATTTTCCAATGCCTGATGATCCAGGCTTCATAGACGCTGTTCTCCAATATACTGTCCCTATAGTTAAATCTTTTCCTGGGGGAACACTATTTTTGTGCACCAGCTACCGTAATATGAAGCTTATTGCAGATGGTCTTCGAAAAGAACTGCCCGACCGCTTAATACTTGTTCAAGGTGAAGGATCGCGATCTCATGTGCTTGAAGAATTTCGTGTTAAAACCGGTTCTATACTTATTGCCACAGGCACTTTTTGGGAAGGAATTGACGTTCCCGGGGAAAGTCTTCAAGTTCTTTTGATTGATAAACTTCCTTTTCCTTCGCCTTCTGATCCTCTTGTTGAAGGTCGTTCTCAGTATATCACTATGTCTGGTGGAGATCCTTTCATGGACTATTATGTTCCGAAAATGATTCTTGGTTTGCGGCAGGGCATAGGACGGCTGATACGATCATCTCGCGACTGTGGTGTGGTGGGCATATTTGATATAAGAATAAGGACCAAAGGTTATGGTCGCTGGGTTTTTGCTAATTTGCCATCATGTAAGGTTGTTGAGAATTTTGAAGAGTTATTTAAGTTTATGGTAGTATAATAATTGTCTGTTTTTGTGGAAGAAGTGATCACTACCGCTATGCTCTTTTATAAGGAAGAAGAAAAAAGAGGTTATTCATGAGTTCAACAAACAGCTCTTTTACTCATCTTGATGAAAAGGGTCAGGTCAGAATGGTGGATGTTACTGAAAAGTTCCCAACTTTGAGGGAGGCCAGAGCAGAAGGTAAAGTTAAAATGTCACGTGAGGTCTTAGAGGCTATTCTCAGTGGAGATGCACCCAAGGGGAATGTTCTGGAAGCCGCTCGGATAGCAGGAATTATGGGAGCTAAAAAAACATGGGAACTTATACCGCTTTGCCATCAGTTAGCGCTAACGTCTGTCAATATTGATTTTGAAATAGAATGGGAGCCTCCAGCTATTGCCATATTTTCCGTTGTAAAAGCGACTGATAAAACTGGGGTAGAAATGGAAGCCCTTACCGCTGTCTCTATTGCTGCTTTGACTATCTATGACATGTGCAAAGCTCTTGACAAAATGATGACTATAGACCAAATACGACTTGTTTATAAATCTGGCGGGAAAAGTGGTGTGTTCAATCGCTCCTATTAATGATCCTTTTGCTAAAAACCGCTCAAGCGGCATCTTTTCCTATGCTTTTGGGATGTTGATAGCCGCAAACAGTGGTTGAAGAAGATAATCTCGATTGCGAGGAGTAGATCCCTATGAAACAAGAAGATTTGCTTTACTTCAAAAAACTCTTGCAGGATCGGCTGCGAGAACTTTTGGAAGAGGCGGAAAAGACTGTTCAAGACATGAGCGATAACGGAACTTTTTTCCCTGATCCGGCTGATCGAGCATCAGCAGAAGCTGAAAGAAGTTTCTTGCTTCGAATTAGGGAACGGGAAAGAAAGCTTATTGGGAAGATCCGTGAGGCTCTTGAGCGAATCGAAAATGGCACCTTTGGAATTTGCGAACAATGTGGTGATGACATTGATATTGAAAGACTTAAAGCCCGTCCTGTGACAACTCTTTGTATTGAATGCAAACGTAAGCAAGAGGCATTAGAGAAAATAAGAGGCGAATAGATTTTTATTCCCATGTTACCTGTTCCACATCCCCGATCCATATTTCTTGAACTCCACCGGAAGGAAGTTTAAGAATGAGTCCTCCGGTGGTTGAAAAATCAACAGCAGTTCCAGAAATTTTTTCACGTCCTGTGTTGATGGTTACAAACTTTCCCAGAAGCATGGAAGCCTTCCGTAGTTTTTCTATCCAGGGTTGCCAGCCTGAAATAAGAAAGGTTTCGTAAAATTCTTCGAATGTTTTTCCGAAACTGACAAGAATATCCTGCCTTCTTATAAATGCGGGGGAGTTCTTGAGTTCTATAGATATGGAGGTAGGAGTATATCTGAAGTTGCCGACAAAATCTTCCTGGCTGTAAAAAACGTTGACCCCAACTCCTACAACAACGAATTTTAGTTTCTGAGGTTCCATGTGAGCTTCTGCAAGAATTCCGGCGATTTTTTTGCCTTCAACAACTATATCATTAGGCCATTTTACCATGGCGGGAATTTTATAGAGGCTCTGTAATGTTTCAACAAGAGCGAGAGCCGTCAGGAGAGTGAGTTGTGAAGCTTCACGGGGTTCTATGGAAGGACGCAACACGAAAGAAAAGTAAAGACCTTTTTTAGGCTGAGAAACCCAACTTCTACCAAGCCTGCCTCGTCCTGCTGTCTGGCTTTCTGCTACGACCGCTATTCCTTCAGGACCTTCTTCCATAGCTAGCTTCATTGCTTCAGTATTTGTAGAATCGATTTCTCTGTAGTAAAAGTAACGTTTAGCAAACCATGATGTTTTAAGTTCACTTAGTATCTCTACGGGATGTAGCAAATCGGGCACTGAAATTAGTTGATAACCCTGTTTAGGTTTTTTCTCAAAAACATAGCCCAGTTCTTCGAGTTTCTGTATTTTTTTCCAAACAGCCGTTCTTGTGATGCCAAACCTTAATGCCAGTTCTTCGCCTGAAAGTTCCTTATCAGGCGAAGATTTAAATATGCGTAGAATCTCTATAAGAGACTGGTCACTCATGGTTGTTGCTTCCTTCTGCAATTCTAAGGAATTCTAAAGAACGCCACCCCGAGAAGAAAAATGGTCGTTTCTACAATTTCGCAGGTGGCGCCGAAAAGGTCGCCCGTAATAGCTCCAAAGGATGCAATATAACCACGCTTTAACAGTAGCACTTCACTTATAGAAGTGACCATGGCAACAATGGCGAAAACAGGATGCCAGAATAAAAAGGGCAAAAACCACATAAAAGATAGGACAAGAATTTTCCAGGAAAATCCTTCGATAAACTTTGCTCCCAGGCCTTGATTGTTCCCCTGTGCTCGCCATGCTAAAAGTCCCATTGCGAATCGTCCGCAAACCGGCGCTATTATAATTCCCTGCCAGGCTCCAGCCTGCTGAAGAACGCCCATAGAAAAAGCCTTAATTCCGATAATAATCGTGATAGATGCAGCTCCAAAGGTGCCTATGCGACTGTCCTTCATAATTTCCCGGCGTTTTTCGGGGGTGTAACCACCTCCCAAGCCATCTATCCAATCGGCGAAGCCATCGAGATGGAGAGCTCTAGTAAGCCAAAGGATGAGACCTGTTGCTAGAAAACCAGAAATAAATGTGGGGAATAGGTAGCGACTCACAGCTAAGAACCCGGCTATTACTGTTCCAAGTAAAGCACCTATCAGGGGAAAGAACACAAAGGCTCGAGAAAATTGCAACTGATTTGACTCAAATATTCGTTGTGGAACCGGGCAGCGCGTTAGGAAGCTAAGAGCCAGTAAAAAATCTCTTAACATTGGCTAATCAAGCCTTTTGGGAGTATGTGGACTAGATTTTGTGTTTAATACATGTGGATTAAATACCATCCCGCTTTGTGGGTGTTTGATGAGTATCGGAATGCCAGCAATCATCCAGCTAACATGAGTGCAAACAGCGGCTAATTTTTGATTTGCCCAACCGGCGACATCTCGGAATTTTCTTGCCAATGCGTTATCTGGCACAATTCCCCAGCCCACTTCATTGGAAACAAGAACTATAGGAGCAGAACGTGGATGATTTAAGACAGAACATAGACGTTCCACAGCTTCTTTTGGTGCTTTTTCTGCAATGAGAAGGTTTGAGAGCCACAGAGTAATGCAATCCACAAGAATTGGTAGCTGGTTTGGGAGTAAGCTTTCTAGCAGTTCGGTAAGCTTTAGAGGCTCTTCGTAAGTTATCCAGTCTTTACCACGTCGCTCCTTATGATGCTTTACTCGTTCGGCCATTTCTTCATCTAACACTTCAGCCGTAGCAATATAAATGTAAGGGGGATGTGCAGCAGTTATTATTTGCTCAGCGTAGAAGCTTTTCCCGCTTTTAGCACCTCCAAGAACGAGATGAAGCTCACTCACGAATTCCTCCTTCACCTTGAGTTTCAGCAAAAAGAGATCCCAGATACTCTGTTACAAGGCGATCTACAAGGTGTGGGAGAGGTTCTCTTATGGCGCCAATGATAGAAACTGGTTCCTGTGTAAGAGGTAAAAGGAGTTTATGGGCCGAAGATGAACCTATAGCCAGAGCGATCTCTGGAGTAACTTCACCCATCATGGCATGAGCAATAATAATGGATATGGGACCGATGATAATATCAGCCTTTGGAGCGCAATAACATATGGCGTGGGATCCTGTTGCACCTTTGTTTGCACCAGCTTTTAGCATTTGAGATGTAGCAATAGCGTTTGTGCCTAAAGCCCAAACTTCAACCTTTTCGCCGTATATTTCCTTGATTTTTTTAATAATGACCGATCCGATTCCACCACCCTGTCCATCAATTACTGCTATTTTCATTGTGATCTCCTTGTTCAACCTGAATTGTCTGCAGGCGTTCGATAAGTCGGTTTAACTCTTCTTCTGACCGAAAGAATATCAAGACCTGTCCTGAGGTCTTTCCGCGCTTTCGTATGCGCACATTCATACCGAGAATGGATCTTAAGCGTTTTTCCAGATAAGCCATACGATTTTCCTGTTCCAACAGTATGTCATCCGCATGGGTGAAAATTTCCGCATCGCTTTTATTGTTTTCTTCCTCAGTAGTTTCCCCGAACTGTTGATAAACCATATTTTCTACTGCTCTAACGGAAAGCCCCTGTCGGATGATTTTATCTCGCATGGCTAATTGTTCCTGTTCGGATGGGATTGCCATTATCGCTCGAGCATGTCCCATAGAGAGTCGCCCGTTGAGAATGTCTTCCTGGATAGGTTGGGGTAGGGAAAGGAGACGAAGGGTATTAGCAACTGCAGATCGGCTTTTACCCACTCGGCGAGCAATTTCTTGTTGAGAAAGCCCGAATTCTTTCTGGAGTTTGGCGTATGCCAGGGCTTCTTCGATGCAAGAGAGATCTTTCCGTTGTATGTTTTCTATGAGAGCGATTTCCAGAAGATCAGAAGGCGTAGCGTCTTTGAGTATGACCGGGACTTCCTTGATCCCGACTTTTTGAGCTGCCCGCCATCGGCGTTCTCCGGCGATAATTCTGTAATGACCCGGCTCTTCAGAGCGAGTTACAATTAAAGGCTGGAGCACGCCTTTTTCGGCTATGGATGCTGCTAGTTCTTCAAGATCCTGATCTTCTATAACAGATCTGGGCTGATGAGGATTCGGTTCAAGGTTTTCCACTGGGCAGAAGAAAACTTGAAAATCTTCTCGAAACATCCAATCTGCGGGTGAAGAAAGGACATCTTTGAAGGATTTTCCTAACCCTTTTTTCTTTTCCACGGCTATGCTCCTAGACGTTTTGTGAATTCTTTGGAAAGTTCTAGATATGCTTTAGATCCCGGGCAATGAGGATCATAAATTACGGCTGGCAAACCGTGGCTTGGAGCTTCTCCAAGGCGGACGTTTCTTGGAATTGTGGTTTTGTAAACGTAGAATGGGGATGCTGATTGAATTTCCTGAACAACTTGATGAGACAGGTTATTTCGGCGATCGAACATAGTAAAGACAATACCGTTTATGCGCAGAAAGGGGTTCCAGCGGGTTTTAATTCTGCGAATTGTATCTAACAGGAATGATAAGCCTTCAAGAGCGTAGTATTCACACTGGAGTGGGATTAGCACGGCATCACTTCCGACTATACAGTTTACGGTAATCAATCCAAGTGATGGTGGGCAGTCGAAAAAGATTATGTCGAAATCTTTACGAATTTCTTGAATTGCTTGGGATAAAAATTTTTCATTTTGGAATGAGGATTTTCCAGATGTCCATTCGACAGAAGCAAGTTTTCTATGAGAAGGGCTAACCCAGAGATCGATGTTTACAAAGGGGCGCATGATGGGCAGGTTACTTATTTCACCCGTAAAAAAATCGGCAAAGGAAGGATCTTTGCTGTTTATTCTAAGCCCAAAACCGCTTGAAGCGTTAGCTTGGGGATCAGCGTCAATTAAGAGGACTCGATACCCGAGCTTTGCTACCCCTACTGATAGATTCACGGCTGTGGTAGTTTTTCCGACTCCACCTTTCTGGTTTGCTATGGAAACAACAAAAGCTTGTTTTGACAACCCCTCAACACTCCTTAAGGTTTTGTTCATGATCCATTAAAGTGTTTCACGTGAAACATTTTAAAGTCGGTTTTTAATACCACTTATTCCGCTTCCGTTCAATTAGTATGATGGTATTAAATTTAACTCACAACTTTTTGCTATCTTAGTGGTTCTCATGCTGAAATGGCAAAGTAAAAGAATTCTTTCGTGAATGTTTATTTTTCGAATGTCTTCATTTCCCCCTTGACTTGGCATGCGTTGGGAGTATAAAAAGCCCTGAAAATAAAGCCATGAAGGCTTCTTGATGAGTCTTCATGGCTTTATTTATTTGTAGGCAAAACCCAATAAAATCAAAGTCGTAGGGGGAGATACTATGAATGTTACCAATTTCCTTGTTACCTGTGCAGTTGTCGGAGGAGACTGGATTCTTTTGCTACTTTTGATTTTAAGCTGTATTTCTATAGCTTTCATTATTGAGCGATATATTCTTTTTTCTAAATGGGAACGAGAAACACAGAAACTTTGGCAGGCTTTCAATCGTTGTCTTTGTGACCGTAAAATTGAAGATATTCAGCGAACCTCTTCTAATATTCAAACCCCTCTCGTTAATCTTATAACCGTTGCTTTTCAGGCTTTGCCCTTTGGTTTCAAAAAAATTGAAGGCGCTCTGGAAGCTGAAAAAGTTCTCCTTAAACTTGCCCTTGACAAACGTTTGTCTTTCCTTGGAACTCTTGGCTCGAACGCTCCCTTTATTGGCCTTTTTGGAACTGTTATGGGCATTGTTCATGCCTTCAGAGTTCTCGGCACCACGGGTCACGGGGGTGCCCAAATTATGGCAGCTATCGCAGAAGCTCTCGTCGCTACCGCTCTTGGCCTGTTCGTAGCTATCCCTTGCACTCTCGCTTATAACTACTTCAAAAAAAAGGAAAGCAACCTTTTAGCTTATGCCGACGCCATGAGTTATCTAATCCTTAAAGAGGTGCAACAATGAAAAGAGATGAAGAATTAATAACTGAAATCAACGTTATCCCTCTTGTCGATATCGTTCTCGTCATCCTCATTATCTTTCTTCTTGTGGCTCAGATTATGGGCCCATCCGTTTTTAAGGTTAAACTCCCGGAAGCGGATAACGCCGATGCATCCAAAATGTCGCCCGTTACCGTCTGGATAAATCAAGAAGGTCAACTTGCCCTTAATGGTTACGGTGTTACAAAGGAAGAACTTATAGAAAGCATAAAAAAGTTTCGAGAAGAAAACGAAGACCTTCAGGTGATTGTTTCCGCTGATGAGCGGGTTTACTACGGCGATGCCGTAAGAATTTTGGACATTTTAAGAGGAGAGGGGGTGAAGAGGCTTGCTCTTCAGGTTCAACCTAAATGAAAGGAATGTTAGTATATTAGCATTCATTATTTCTTTTAGCCTTCACAGCTTGGTTTTTGGCGTTGTCGGGATTAATAAAGGCTGGCGGAATGGAGGAATTCAAAAAGAACCGGTTCCCATAGAGTTGGTTGCTGTCAAAAAGGAGGAACCTGTTCAGGAAGTGCCACCACCCAAAATTGAGGAACCTGAACCTCCACCACCTAAAGAAAATCCTTCTGAGCCTGTGGCAGAAAAGGAGTTGGAAAAGACCGTCTCTCGTCCGCTTCCACCACCTCCTCCAAAGAAAGAAGCTAAAAAGGCACCTGTCGCCGAAAAGAAAGGACATACTCCCCGTATTTCACCGCTTATCGCTAAGCAATATGATAAACCCGATCTCGAAGGAATGACGGTTCCACCGGTTCCAGCAGATCAAAAGCTAGAAAATGCTCCTCCTGCGGTTATACCCGAGCCAGTTATGGGTAAAATGCTAGGGAAAGGCACAGGGGCAGATGAAGATACATCAGGAATGATTAAAGAAGTGGCTTTTGGAAGTAACCAGGGGCCTTCTTTCAAAAACATGGTTAAACCAGAATACCCTGAATTTGCAAGAAGGTTAGGACAGGAAGGCTATGTGCTCCTTAAGGTTCTTGTTGATGAAACAGGGCGAGTAAAAAAAGCTGAGGTAGTAAAAAGTGCAGGAAGAGCTTTTGATGAGGCAGCCCTTGAGGCAATTAAAAGATCCACTTTTTATCCAGCCAGAGAAAAGGGCGTGCCTATACCTTGTTACGTCAAAATTCCTATAAGATTCCAGCTTGTTCAGCGGTGAGACCGAAAAATTTGGGCTCCCGTTTTGTAATTTCGGGGCACGTTATGATGTGCCCCGATCATCTACACTATTAATTTGCTGGAAGATCAGTTCTTAATTGCTCCCCGCTTCCAATCTTGAGCCATTTTATAAAAACATCTGTTTCTGCCGAATTAAACCTTCGTCCCGTAGTTAATTCATAATATCCCGGAGGAACTGCAATACGTAGACTACATGTTCTATCATCCCGGTGTATTTGAGGTTTTTTAACGAATATTCTTTTGTCACCATCGAGTTTTGTGAGGGAAAAATCAACACCGTAGGACGGATAATTTTCTGGACAAGGGGATTCCTGTCCTCCGATTTTGATAATTAATTCCCCAAGGGGCAATGTATAAAGGAATGCCTCTTTATATGATCTAGCTTCAGGGTTGAACCTTAACCATTTTTTACCATCGTGGATCAAAATAGTGTTCTCGACCTCATCGTATAAAACAGCTATACCGACTGATCTAAAAAGACTTCCAAGGGTGATAAGAGTCTCTTTGTGTGAGTGCGAAATTCTATAGGTCAAGATTTCTTCCGGATTTAATGAGTCACTATGAAATTTTGGAGGAATCTGGCGAATTTGGTTACTGAATTTTAAAACTTTCTTGGCTATCTGAGACAGTGTCGCATTGGGATTTAGGTCAAGAAGTTTTGCCAGCCTGGGAGACTGCCAAAAAGGAGGCTCATCATAAATGCGGGGAGCCAAAACATAGTCCCAGAAGATTTCATCATTGTATCTAATCCCACCCTGGATTCTTTCTGATCTGGTTTTCAGTTTGTGAGCGATGTGCTGTCTCATTTCTAAGGGGGTTGCTAAAGCAAGTCCTTTAGGATCAGTTGAAGTAAGAATGTATTTCAATGCTTCAATTTCTGGATGTGTGAGAATATCCATAAGAGCAAGTAGTGAAAAGGCATTTGGGCCTATCTCAGCAAGGCGATTTACAATATCTTGATTTATATCTTTACGCCATGAAGAAACCAGTTTTCTCATGGAGTCTATAGCGGTTTCAGACCTTGATGGATCGATTGGTGGAAATGTTGAAGAAGAGGAATAAGAGTTAACATCTTCTGGAGGATTTAATCTGCAATCAAAAGATTCCGGAAGATCATCACTAACATTTATGGAAATGGTTTCATTATCATCTGCTTGATAACACAGAAAGCCTTTCTTTTTGCCCTCTTGAGTTATGGCTTCGATAAAATATCCTCCATGTCCAACTTTGAAGGTTGCCGAGCCGGTATCATCAGTAGTTTTAGTTGCCACCGCTCTGAGTCTTCCGCTGTTCCACAGAAGAAGCCTTACGGAAGCCTTTGTGGAAAAGCCCGTTTGGGCATCTTGCACTAAGACTCGTATTTGCTGCGTAGAAGTATATCGCTCGGTTTCGTTACAGAGAAACACTCCAGCGTAGGGATAAGGATCGTTACAGGAGTCGCCCGTAAGCGATGTAGTCCAGATAGTGGAAGCATATTTTAGCAAAGGTTTGAACCAGGGATTGTCGAAGTCTTCCTGAGGAGATGTAGCATCAAGAAAATGCCATTTTCCGTCGTCGAGATAGACTTCTACCCAGGCATGATTTCCGTCTGCATGTCTCCACGCTGGAGTCCAGGCGATGCGGGCAGGGATTGAAACGCTACGAAGAGCTGACACAAGAAGAACAGCCAGTTCTTCGCATCGTCCGAAACCTCTTTTAAGGAGACTGATGGGCCCAATGTCCCATCCACTGGTGGGTCTGAAAAAAACCTGTTCTCCACACCACTTATTGACTATCAAAGCGGCTTCACGTATGGTTTTTGCCTGGAAGACTTTCGGTGCAAGCAGGCTGAAAAACCTGGGTTTGTAAGCTTCGAACGGTTCTTGAGCGGCTCGATGAAAAAGTACAAAGTTTAGAAATACCGGCTCCGGAATGCTACGTCCCCAGGGCATAATGTCTTTTGCTATGTAGGAGTAATGAACATGATCAGCAATATCCTTAATATCAGCACGGATTATGTCCGTATCGCTTAGATGTTCGACTATAAACTTAACACCCTCTTGCTCTGAACGAGATAGTTTGAAGGTTTTTGTTAGCTCTACAAATATTTTTTCTCTCGATAAGGATGATAAGGGTGTAAAGTTTGTAGAAGATGGAGCACAGTGAGCATTACGCGGAACTCCATAGTAGAAAATTACAAAAAGCCATGTTAGCCACAAAAGTAAAACAACTTTTCTCATGGGCTTTATTCTTCTCCTTCTTTATGTTCAATGTGCTTGGTCATCAACGAATATCGAAATTCTACGAAGGAATTGTCTTATCATGGGGAAGAAAGAATGTAGAAAGACTTCTTGTGATTATTGCTGTTTTTGGCTTTTTTTCCTTAACGATTTGGATTGCTGTGGGTTCCCTAAAATCTTCTGAAAAGCTCTCTCGGACACTAAAAACTCTTGGTTTTTGGTTTGTTTCCATCCTGTTATGTTTTGTAGCTTACAGTTTGCTGATTTGTTCCATGGTGGAAATCGTTCATTTTCCTCAATACGCATTGCTTGCCCTTTGGGGTATTGTTCTTATTGGAGACACAGCAAAAGCCGTTTCTATAGTTACATTCTTGGGAATATTGGATGAGACAGTTAACTATATCTTACATCCCCGGTTTACTCCTTACCTGGACTTTAACGACATGGTGCTTAATTTTTGTGGAGCCATTGTGGGGGTTGCTTTTTACCATGCGGTAACGCAGAAAGCATTTCTACGTAGAGATCATTGGATTTTTAACGTTGGCTATGGATTAATTTTTGCTGTTGTTGCTTTGTTTACTGTCGGAATTTTAACTGGCATAGTTGAACTGGAAAATCCCCTGGCCGATCCTGCTCGAGCTATACAAAATGGGCACTTTATTCTTTCCTTTCAGCATTTTGAACCATTTTGGCGTTACACTGGCAGTGGAATAAAGTATCATATTATGGCACCTGTAGAAGGAATTTTACTGCTTGGTGTTCTTACATCGGTTGTGCATGCTGTGTGCGAAATAGGAACTCGGGATTGAAAGTCGAACGGCAATAATCGATAAACCCTGATTCTTAAATTCCAGTCAGGGAACTGTATCTATGTCTTAATCGACAGATCCGAACCCACCGCCTCCGGGCGTTTCTATCCTCAGCACATCACCAGCTTTCAAGTAACCGTGAAACTTGCCCCCGATTTCATTCTCAACACCGTTTATTATTACCACATTGCGACCTTTTCTGCCAGCTTCCCCGCCGGAAAGCCCGTAGGGTGCTCTACGACGACGTTCAGAAAGAATCGTTACTTCAGAATCAGCTAGAAGCTTAATCTCTCGAATAATTCCATCTCCTCCCCTGAATTTCCCTCTCCCTCCCGATCCTTTTCTTATGGAGTATTGCGTTACCATCAGAGGATACGAATATTCTAAGGCTTCCACAGGCGTGTTCAGGGTGTTCGTCATGTGACTATGCACGGCAGATTCACCGTCCCCATCCGAACTTGCGCCCATTCCCCCACCGATAGTTTCATAATAGGCAAATGAAGTTCCTGTTTGAGGATTCACTCCACCAATTGCCACGTTGTTCATCGTGCCCTGGCTGGCTGCCGGCACTTTTTCAGGTATAGCCTGTGCAAGAGCACCTAGAATCACGTCCACTATCCTTTGAGATGTTTCGACATTACCTCCAGCGACGGGAGCGGGGAACTCGGCGTCCACGATAGTTCCCTTACGAGTAATGACTTTAATTGGTCTGCTTAAGCCCTCATTGGTCGGGACATCCTCATCGCTCAAACACCTGAATACATACAAAACTGCGGAAAGTGTAATTGCATAAACAGCGTTTATACTCCCGGAAACCTGAAGGTCGCTTTCTGTGAAATCAAGTATAGCCTCATCACCCTTTATTTCGAGTTTGAGCCGGATTGCAATATCTTCTCTGTCAACCCCATCATCGTCCATAAAATCGGTAAAGTGATATACCCCATCGGGTATCTCTCTTATGACCCTTCGCATCACTCTTTCGGTGTAATCCATAAGCGCTTCCGCGTAAGTCCGACAAACTTCCAGACCGTATTTGGTAATCAGTTCTTCCAGGCGCTTTATGCCTGTCATGTTTGCCATTATCTGAGCGTATAGATCTCCTTCCCGTTCTTCAGGTGTGCGAACATTATTGAGAAAAAAGGTCATAAGTTTTTTATCCAGCCTTCCTTGTTCAACAATCTTAATGGGTGGAATGATAATGCCTTCCTGGTAGAGAGAGCGAGAAAGCGGCATAGAACCTGAGCTAATGCCCCCTATATCTGCATGATGTGCCCGATTTGCTACGAAGAAAACAGGTTTATCACTTCCAGCAAAAACAGGTGCAACTATGGTAACATCCGGAAGATGCGTTCCACCTTTGTATGGGTCATTCAGCATAACCATGTCACCAGGGAAAAAGGTGCATGTTTCTATAGCGGATTTCACAGAAAGAGGCATTGATCCCAGGTGGACCGGAATGTGAGCTGCTTGTGCCACCATTTGCCCGGAGGAGTTAAAAATAGCGCATGAGAAATCTCGACGCTCCTTAATGTTGGGTGAATAGGCCGTCCGATTTAACGTTACTCCCATTTCCTCGGCAATTGATGCAAAACGGTTCTTAAAGACCTCAAGGAGCACAGGATCTATTTCTTTGCTCGTCATTATTTCTCCCGTTCCATAATGAGATTTTTGTATTGGTCAACACGAACCTTCCATCCAGGGGGTATCACGGTCGTTCCGGAATATTCAACAATAATAGCTGGCCCATGGATGGAATTCCCAAACGAAAGCAGGTCCCTTCGGACAACCTGCGTGGACATGATCTGTCCACCAAAGACCACGTTTCTCTTCCCGACAAGAGCTTCACTGTTTATCTCAGCTCGGTATTCCGTTTCAGGTTTGGGAAATGGTTTTAAAAGAGAACCGATAGCTCTTAATCTAAGGTTGACAATTTCAACAGGCTTATCACTGTGAGCATAACCATATGTCTTTTGATGCTCTTTGTTAAATCTATCGACAGCGTCAGATCCCCAGGGGATCATGAGTTCATATGATTGTCCAACGTATCTCATGTCCAGATATTTTTCTATAATTATCTGATCTTTCGAAAAACCTTCTTTCGCAAGATCATCCATGGCTTGTTGCAAAAGCTTAGAAAAAACACTTTCTACGGTAGTTTCAATGTCGTGAGCCACTCGAATCATTATGGTCTGAGAGTAATCTTTTATTACGTCCGCAAGCAACATACCTACGGCAGACATGATACCCGGATCTTTGGGAATCAAAATTCTTGGTATGTTAAGTAGTTCCGCAAGGAAGGCAGCATGCAGTCCTCCTGCCCCACCAAAAGAAAAGAGAGTAAACTCCCTGGGATCATAACCCCTTTCTACCGATATTACTCTTATGGCGCGTTCCATGGTTGTATTTGCCACGCTCAGTATCCCTTCAGCAAGCTTCAAAGGGCTTATACCTAAGCGAGAAGCCATTTCCTGGAAGTAAGGTTTGAGTCTTTCTTCGTGAAGACGCATTGTGCCGCCAAGGAAGAATTCAGGAACGAGTCGACCTAAAAATAGATTGGCGTCCGTAACGGTTATTTTATCACCCTTTCCGTAGCATATGGGGCCAGGATCGGCTCCAGCGCTTACTGGACCGACTCTCAGCGCCCCACCCTTATCCTCATAAGCGATTGATCCACCTCCAGCTCCCACGGTATGGATATCGATCATGGGAACCTTTACTGGAAAGCCATCTATAATTGATTCAACCGTCAAAGGTAGCCTTCCATCGATAAGAGCAACGTCAGTGCTTGTTCCTCCCATGTCAAAGGTTATGAGGCGATCAAATCCCGCAAGTTTTCCTATTTCAAAAGCTCCCACTACACCACCTGCGGGTCCAGAAAGAATGGTCCTTACAGACTCTTTCATAGCCGTTTCGGCAGAAATACTACCACCATTGGATTGCATTATTCTTAAAGTGCTTTTTTCAGGAAGATGTTTTTTTATGTCTTTCAGGTAACGCGTCATCTTTGGAGAAACATAAGCGTTTATAACTGTGGTTGACATCCGCTCGTATTCTCGAAATTCCGGAAGAACTTCCGAAGAAAGAGAATAGGAAAAACCTCTTTTTTCCAGCGCTTTACCAAGAGTTTTTTCGTGATCGGGGTGAAGAAAAGAAAAGAGAAGACATACGGCAACTGATTCAACCCTTTCTTCCAGAAGCCGGCTAGTAAGACTTTCTATTTCACCGGGATCGATTTCCTCTAAAACCCGACCTTTAGAATCAACACGCCCGGAAATGCCGAACCTCAGTTCTGGTGGAATTAGAGTAGATCTCCTGCGATATTTAAGATCATAAAGGACGTGACGGTTCTGGCGACCGATTTCTATAATGTCTTCGAAATTTCGATTGGTTATAAGGGCGGTGCGAGCTCCCTTTCTTTCGAGAATTGCGTTTGTTGCGACCGTTGATCCATGAACCACATGAGCCGGCTTGCCTTGTGTGATATACTCAAGACCCTTCAATACCGCTTCTGCAGGATTATGGGGAGTAGAAAGAACCTTGTAAATTCCCCAACTTCCATCATCGCGCAGGAATATGAAATCCGTAAAAGTTCCACCGGTATCCACTCCAACCACGATCATCTCTAGCCCCCTTTTGCAGAGCTTTCGCTGGACTTACCAAAAACATCAAAGAACCGCCTTTTCCTTTTTCTCAGCCGTGACCATGGTACTCTAGTAACGCCCAGTAATTCATACACAAAAGTCTTCACATGCAAAACTACAACCTGCGTTCAGAATCAAGCTCAGGACTGTATTTCCAAGTTTTATGACGTTCTCCTTTTTAATCGGAAAATGAGCCTTTTTTGGTACTGTTTTTATTCAGGTGGATACATAATGATAATGTTAACAGCCGGTGGAAAATGTAAGATTAGCCTGGAATGAAATTTAGGAGTATGCTGAGAGATACAAGGGGTGTGATAGTGCTCCCCGGGAGCTGTGGGAATTAGAGATCAGGAATTAGGAATTAGGGATTAGGGATCCAGTTCCCAATCCCCAGTTCCCAAACCCCATGTGTATGAAATAAATGTTTATAGATGGGGGAACTATAAAAATAGTGCAACAGGTTCTAAAATCATGTTGGAGATTTTGTTCCAATGCTATCAACGAGATACCTTAACAATTCTACGGCAGAAACAAATTTTCGGCTAAAGTGGATTCAAATAGAGGTTAGCTCTCTGTGCCAGGCATCCTGTATTTACTGTCCTCACACAGCTTACAGGAAATTGTGGTTAGGAAGATTATTCCCGGAAGCTCTATTCTCAAAACTTACCTCAGTGTTTACTCATTCAGATTTGGTCTTTCTTCAGGGGTGGGGCGAGCCTCTTCTTCATCCTCAATTTTTTGATTTCATAAGAATTGCTAAACAACATGGCTCCATGGTGGGCACAACAACAAACGGTATGCTTGTAAACCGGGATATAGCAAAGCAACTCGTCGATTCTGGACTCGACATTATTTCTTTTTCTCTTGCCGGGAGCTCCCTAAAAAACGACCTGGTTAGATGCGGCACATCGATTAATCATGTTTTGAAAGCAATAGAATGGGTGAGAGAAGAACGAGAGCGGCGGATGAGCCCAACACCTAGGATTCATATTGCTTATCTTTTTTTGCGATCCCTAGCGTCCGAACTTGAAAAATTACCCTCGATTGCAGCAGATGCCGGTGCAGAGAAAATAGTAATCAGCACCCTTTCACTGATCCCAGATCCAAGTCTTACTGGAGAAGCTTTCTTTACTTCTGAAACAATGTGGGAAGAGGAAAGCAAAGAACTTCAAGATCTCGTAAAGGAGCATATTTTGAAAGAAGCTTCTAATTGGGCTGGAAAAATCGAAGTGGATTTAGAAACAAAGAAATTTCATTACAAAAAAACGAAGCCCATACAGTGTCCTGAACGTCCCTGGGATAGTCTGTTCATAGGATCTGACGGGAAAGTGTCGCCCTGCGTTTTTTTATGCCTTCCCGTAAGGAGAGCTCCCGTAGATATGTTTCAGATGAACTTTGGATCTCTGGCGAATGTTTCCGATGCTGAAAATATCTTACACAGACCAAGCTACCAGGTTTTTAGAGAAAGCTTTGAACAAGGCAGTCTGCCCTTTCCCTGCTCAAGATGCGCTAGGCGTGGGACGACTTACCAAGGCGTTTCCTGATGTAGTGCCTTAGCAGGGTTACTCCTACACCAAGCAAAACCAGGTCTCTTATTACTTCAAGCCACATGGTAAGCGCTGATGCAGTGGTAATTTCGGTGGAAAAACAACCACAGGTTATGTCTATACCTCTTATGATGTTTAGAATGATTGATGCTGTGAAAATAACAAGAAGACAATTTAATATAGCTAATCCCCCTAAAACTCCACGCCCAATTATTATAAACAGACCGCATATGGCTTCAATCCATGGAAGGCATAGAGCAACCAGATTTATCAGAATGTCGGGTAGAAGTTGATAATTAAAAACAATCTCGGCAAAAGCTTTTGGATGAAGAATTTTATCTATGCTTGCAAAAATGAAAATCCCTCCAAAAATAACTCGCAATACAACAAAGCAAAACTCCCTATACTTGTTGAATAAACCGGATTTTATGAATGATGGTCGTTTATTATCGGAAGAAATAAATGAAGACGTAGAGTCTGTCTTTTGAAAGTGAGCAGAAACATCGTGTGATATATTGGTGTTATGAGAACAGAAGAGTTCACACAGCAACCCCCCGTTGCCACAAGGTGCAGTTTCAAACTGAAGGACAGGGTGATTTATTTTGAACTGGCTTTCGAGCAAATTTTCAATATTTTTGCGAAGTTCGGCAAGCCTACTTAATGGTTGATCTTCCACTACTACATGGCAGGAAAAGGCAACATTGGAAGGATGCACCATCCAGGCGTGCAAATAATGAGCTCCCAAAACTCCCTGAATGTTTTCAATAGATTCCTTGACTTTTTGAAGATTTACGTGCGGAGGGGTTGCTTCCATAAGTATTCTCAGAGTATCACGGAATATCTCCCAGCATCCTTTTGCAATAAAAACTACGATAATTAAAGAAAGTATGGGATCAATCCAGTGCCATGGCTTGAATATAAGTACTATACCGCCCACGAATACCGCAAAGGACGTCAGAAAGTCCCCAATTAAATGGATGAAAGCGCTTCTTATATTGACGTTTTGAGTTGAATGGTGATGGAGAAACCACGCTGACAAACCATTTCCGATCATGCCCACAACCGCAAGCCCCACCACCAGTTTGCCTGATACTGGCTCAGGATGGATCAATTTTCCAATGGCTTCTTTTAGTATGACGGCAGAAGCCCCCATTATGACGATCGCATTAAAAAAGGCGGCGATTACTTCGGCTCGTTTATATCCAAAAGTATGAGTCGATGTTGCTGTTTTTCTGGCTAAAAGAAATGCGGCATAGGTAAGCCCGAGAGTCAGTACATCACCCAGATTATGAAGAGCGTCGGATATTATCGCCATACTATTGGCGTAAATTCCCCCCACGATCTGAACAACCGGGATCATAAGATTTATAACGATGGATATTAATAACACTCGCCCAGCTAGCTTAATTTCGTTTCCGGATTGATGGATACTGTGATGACAGACTTTTTCCATATTCCAATGTTACCCCCAAGGGAAATAATATTGCAGTGTTTTTCTGCCTATTAAACCCTATCAAAGCTAAATTTTTTGGTCAACACTGACAGGCTTATATCTAAAACCGCCATTTGAGATTTGCCAATTCGGCGGTTTTTCTTATAGGATGAAATAGAAAGCGCCAAATAACACGGTAAACAACGCGAAAGCAGGAAAAGGTGGATGTTATGAAAATCGGCTTGGCTCAAATTAACTCGCTCATTGGGGATTTTTCTGGAAATGTCGAACGTATGTCCAGAATGGTTGATGAAGCCCGCAAAAAAGGCTGCCAAATCGTTATTTTCCCGGAATTGTCAGTTGTTGGATATCCCCCTAGAGATTTTCTAGATAGACCGGCTTTTTTTGAAGCAAGTTGTCAGGTTCTTCCTGCAATTGAGCACATGAGCCACGATATAGCAATAATCTTTGGGCTTATTACTCGAAATGATCGTTCTATGGGGAAACCCTATCGCAATACTGCTATTTTCATGCACAGGGGTGAAATAATCGCTAAAGCACACAAAAGGCTTTTGCCTTTTTACGATGTTTTTGATGAAGAACGATATTTTGAACCTGGGGATGAAACTCCTGTTGTAGCCTGGCAGGGATTTAACTTTGCCTTGACTATCTGTGAAGACATCTGGAATCGAGAAGGCATACTTCCCAGGAAGTTTTACCCTGTAGACCCGGTGGAGGAACTCAAGGGCAAGGCCAGGAAACTATCGGCAATCGTAAACATAGCCGCTTCGCCTTATTTTGTTGGAAAAATTGAACAGGTGATAGTCCCGCTTCTTTCCAGAGTCGCTCGAGAATTGAATACCCCTGTTATTTACGTGAACCAGGTGGGAGGAAACGACGAACTGATTTTTCAAGGTCATAGCATGGTGGTCACTCCCGCTGGAGAAGTTGTTTGCCGAGGAGCATCTTTTAAAGAAGATCTGGTGCTTTTCGATCTTAACAGCATGTCCGGCGAAGTCAGGCAGGATTATTCCAGCTCGGTCGATCAACTCATTGATGCTCTCTGTCTTGGTATAAGGGATTACGTGAAAAAATGCGGTTTTCCTGGCGTTGTGATGGGTCTTAGCGGCGGTATAGACTCCGCCGTAACTGCAGCTCTGGCTACTCTGAGTCTTGGGGCAGATCGAGTGTGGGGCATTGCTATGCCGGGTCCTTACAGTTCGCCTGAAAGCTTTGAAGATGCAAAGGAACTCTCTGAACGCCTTGGAATTCGGTTTCACCTTGTGCCTATAGTTGAGATGTTTAATTCAACCTGTGGAGCTCTTTCCGATCTGTTTAAAGGGCTTTCTCCCGATGTTACGGAAGAAAACATTCAGGCACGCCTTAGAGGGCTTGTTCTCATGGCAATATCCAATAAATTCGGATTGCTTCTTCTTTCGACCGGCAATAAATCCGAACTTGCCGTTGGTTACTGCACTTTGTACGGAGACATGAATGGAGGACTTGCCGTTATAGGCGATGTGCCCAAGACTCTTGTTTATAAGATTGCAGAGCGGCTTAATGAACGATATGACAGGATACCACGCCGTATTATCGAAAAACCTCCATCGGCTGAACTGAGACCAAATCAACGGGATCAGGATACACTGCCCCCTTACGACATCTTGGATGATATACTTGAGCTTTATATAAGCGAAAACATGTCTTTTGAAGAGATTGTAAAGCGTGGATTTGACCGAGATGTTGTCGAACAGGTGATTCGTATGGTTATAAAGAATGAATACAAACGACGGCAGGCTCCCCCTGTGCTGAAAGTAACAACCAAGGCGTTTGGTTCAGGGCGTCGTATGCCGATTGCTCACGGTTATAAGGAAGTGTAGAGACGCACTCAGAAGAGTGTCCTACATTGATCGCTGGAGGTGCAATGCATGAAGCTTATTTCGGCTATCATTAAACCCTTCAAACTTGACGATGTCAAAGAGCGTCTTTCTGAAATTGGCGTTAAAGGAATGACCATTACGGAAGTGAAGGGCTTCGGACGTCAAAAGGGACGGACGGAAATTTACCGTGGGGCTGAATATGTGGTGGATTTTATTCCCAAAATTAAGATAGAGATCGCCTGTGAAGACCATAGAGTTATGGAGATCGTAGAAGCCATACATGAAGCGGCAAGAACTGGAAAGATTGGTGATGGGAAGATTTTTATCCTGCCCTTAGAAAACTGTATGCGAATTAGAACTGGAGAATGGGGGGAAGATGCCCTTTAAGGATACGACGCCTGCACTTTCAGAGTTGATTCGGGAGGCTAAACAGGAATTTTACGAACTCTGTCGCCAGAGTCTTCCAGGTATTGAAGAAGCCAGATCTTTTGGCAATAGGATTGCCGGAATAATTGGTGATTTCTTCTCGACGATGAAAAGTCGCTATCCCTGGGCGGTTATTGGAGTTGGAGGATTGGGGCGAGGCGAACTCAGTTTTCTGTCTGATATCGATGTTCTCTTTCTCTACCGCTCGGGGCTAGAAAAGACCTTCCACGAATTCATCCAAACCTTTACCTATTCCCTTTGGGATGTTGGAGTGGAAATCGGTCATAATACTCTTTCATTAACAGGGGCTATTGTTCTTGCGAAGGAAAATTTTTCGGTTTTTACAAGCCACATAACATCAAAGTTTATTGCCGGAGATTTGGGGCTTTATTCCGAATGGCGGCAGCGCCTTCGAAGACTCGTTGGTTCTAAAGGAAAAAGAGTTTTCTTGCAAGAACTCAAAAAATATCTTCGCTCAAGGCTGGATCGCTACGGTGACAGCTCTTACCTGTTAGAACCCCACGTTAAGGAGGGAATCGGCGGGCTTAGAGATGTCCACATTGTAAGATGGATATGCTGGGTAATCTACGGAACAACCGACTATGAAAGTCTTCCAGACGATGTGCTTTCTCGCGACGAAAAACTGTGGCTTATAGAAGCAGAAAATTTCTTGTGGCAGGTTCGGCTTCAGTTGCACGCAATGAGAGGAAGACGGCAGGATCAGATATACTTTACCGACCTGGAAAAGCTGGTTGCTTCAGCTCTTGGTGAATTTATTGGTGCCTATTCATCACTTGAGCACCGACGCAATCCATCTCAAGTTTATAAAAACACCCACCTGGATGATAAAGATAAAAAACAGAGCGAAGGCGATATCAGAGAAACCGTCGAAGCTTTTATGCGAAATTACTATCAGCATACGTCGAGAATCAGAAGAATCTCCACCTTTCTTTTTGAACGATTCAAATACATGGTGATGGAAAAAACCGCAGATGAAAGAAGGTTTTTTGCTTATATTCCAAAAGGAGAGCCTGTAGCAGACGGGCTCTTCTTACTGGAAGGAAACCACATTCGTTTTGCCAATCCTTCAGATATTGCTAAACGCCCTTCTATTATGATGGCCCTCTTTAGAGAAGCAGCCCTGCGAGGATCCCACTTCCATCATAGAACCGGTCAGATTATACGTGCTCACCTCCCTTTTTTGACTGACGATGTGCGATGTGATGCTGGCGTAATAGAGCATTTTTTCGAGATACTTCTTAATTCTAATCATGCCTTTAATGTGCTTAAAATGATGATGGAAACCGGTTTTCTCCAGACATTCATCCCCGAATTTCAACATGTCAGGTATCGAGTCCAATACGATGCGTATCACTTATACACGGTCGATGAGCATCTTCTCAGAACCGTGAGAGAACTTCACCTTATAGAAACCAGCCCGGATCCATCGGTCGAGCGCATGAAAGCTCCAGATATAATTAGAAGATTGACCCATTCTCAGCACAAGTGTCTTTTTCTTGCCGCTCTTCTTCATGACATCGGAAAAGGACATGGAAAGAACCACGCTGAGCGGGGTGCGGCAGTGTCTGATGCAATATGTGAACGTTTAGGGATTCATGTGGAAGAGCGGGAACTTGTAAAGTTCTTGATTAGACATCATCTAGTTCTTGCCGAAACTGCTCTCAAAAGAGATCTTTCTGACGAAAAGCCCATTGTTAGATGCGCCACGGTAGTCGAAGATGTGGATCGTCTCGATATGCTTTATTTGCTCACCATAGCTGATTCAAAAGCCACGGGACCAAGTGCGTGGAACACCTGGCGAGCGTCCTTGCTTCGAGAGCTTTACGGGAAGGTAAGGCGAGTGCTTTCAGGGCGTGATTGGCAAACCGATGTTGGACAACGAATTAAAGCGGTTCAGTCTCGAGTGCTGGAACTTTTCCGTGAAAAAATGGCTCTATCAGAAACAGATGAAGTCGGCAGGATAACTGCCTGGTGTGAGACTCTTTCTCATCGCTATCTTTTGAGCCAACCGCCTGAAGCGATCGTTGAACATTACTTTATGGAGAAGCAGTTATCCGAAATATCCGCGTCTTCTGAATACAAGGATGCTCTAAAATCCGCTCTTGTGGTGCGAACCGAGCCGGTTTTATCCTTCGAAGGCGGAGCACGGCAGGATTTATCCGAACAAAGTGATAAGGGCGGGGACATCTGGCAGGTCACTGTTGCCACTTACGATCGTCCAGGGCTTTTTGCTCTTATTACGGGAGTTTTGTGGTGCTGTGGTGTCAACATTCTTTCAGCAGATATTTTTACAAGAAGTTCTGGAATAGCGCTTGACGTGCTCCTTGTTAACCAGCTTCCTGATCCGTTACGGACAGAAGAACTTTGGGATCGCTTTAAGCGGGATATGGAAAGGTCTCTACAGGATAGATCCTACCTTGATCAGCTTATCCAGAACCGAGTCAGCTCCTACCGTCTAAGGCGAACCATTCCTCCAGTAAGACCTGACAGGGTGGTAATTGATGAAGAATCGTCGGACTTTTACACCATCGTAGAAGTTTACACCTGGGATCGTCCTGGAGTCCTGTATGCTATTGCTGATGAACTGTTTCGCCTGGAGTTATCTATACAGCTAGCAAAAATTACTACACCAGGTGCTCAGGTGGCTGATGTTTTTTACGTTACTACACTGGATGGATCTAAGCTTATGAACCCGGAATTTCACGAGCACGTTCGGGAACGTATTCTTGCTCGACTCGTTGAAATTCCGTCCAACTAAAGGCGACATAGTTATTCAATATGGGTATCCGCCCTTTTTAATACGCATAAAATTGAAAGAACCCCTTCCTAGGGTTTTATTTTATTTTCAGCATCCTGGTTCTCCTGGATGTCCGCAGCAGTTTTTGAATGTTACAAGGCGGATAAATAAGTTTCTGAGAACAGTAAAAAGTTTTTTTGGGATAGAACCAGGAGTTTTCAGATTATTGATGTAGGCTCTAAATGATGGTTTTTGAGATTCTTTCATTTGATCATTCCTAATATTAAAAAGCTTCCGCGGGTTAGTTAAACTACCCGGGAAGCTTTGTGAATTTTATACGCCTACTAAAGGAAGAACTTTTGTCACTTCGAATTTTACCAAAAATAACTCTTTATCAAAGTCGTCTGGGTAGAATTTTCTCTTGATTGCCAGTATGGTTTCCTTATCCGTCACCTCGGAAACCTTTTTAAGAATGAGACGTTTACCTTTGTATCCCGGACCTTCCTCCATGAACAGGTAGGCAGCATGTGGGTTCTTTTGAAGATTGTTGTGAGTAAGTCGGTCTGGCATTATAAACCCCAGGGTGTCGTCTTCAAAGAAGTGAGGTCTCGCAAAGATAGCCACATTAACCACTCCCTTATCATCCGCAGTAGCCAATACACCAATGCCTTTGTGATTTTCGAAGTAATCTTTAAGTTCTTTCATGGTATTCTCCTTTTATTTTAAGAATCTGATGCCCGATTCATCCAAAATGGCATAGTTCCATCTGGGGGTGTAATCCTCTTTGTCTCCTATTTTTTCCAGTCTATCTTTTAATACTGCCAGTATTTCATCCATATTTTTTCCTTCGGCTATTATCTTTGATACCGTCAATTCCAGACTTACAAGTCTTGGTATTGTGAACACACTGCCTATTTCCTCTCCATCAAGCTGGGGGAGCTTTTTCCTGTTCCAGATAAGATACAGATGATACTTCGAATCCCTGGGAGAATATCCTCCGAGGATAAAAGTCATGTAGTGAGTGGGATCTATGGGCATAATTTCGCAATGTTTTCGCATGAATCTATCGTATTCTCCCGAAAGGTAGGCTATTGCGGCTTGATACATCTCCTTTACATCGTCGATTTTTTCTTCCTCAAGGAAGCTTGCAGCCTTTGATGCAAGGTTGGCCGCTTCTAAAAATCCACCGGAAGCTATAAGGGCTTTATCGCCTACCTTGAAAAATCTATCATAGTCCAAATATTTTAGTTCTCCTTCTGAAAAACTTAGAGTTTTTTCATCATTTCCTATGATTATTCCTTTTTCGGTTACACAAGCCACGGTGTAGTTCATTTTGCTACCTCCCTTACGTTATTTATTTTGTTTCTCGTGAACCATTTTTATGTTTGATAATCACTTTTAAAACTATGTCACCAGTGGATGGGGAGTGTTCTAAAATCTCTCTTATGGGGTGGCGAAACATAGAAAAGCAGGGACGAAACTCAGCCTGGAAAACCTTCCCGGACTCAGGTAGCTAAAAAAGACCTCAATATACTATTCACCACATAACTGTAGGGGCACGGCATGCCGTGCCCCTACAATCGGTGCGCCCGGCATGGGCGTGCTCCTGGAGGTGAAAGTCCTCCCGTGAGCTGATCACAGCGAGCGAAGGGAAGCGCGACTGCACGAGGGTGACCGAGTGTGAAGAGTTTCGGGAGGGACGGCGTCCTCGCCGTACTGCGAGGCGATGGACAAAAACCGGACCCCTCCCCAGCCCTCCCCGTCAACGGGGAGGAAGTGCGGAGCAGAGCGAGCGGGCAAGAATCCACGAATATTTCGTAATCAAGGCGAAATGGCGTAAATTTGGCGGCTGTGCGGTTAAGGAACATGCGGGAGCGACCGGTCGGTTGTCCTTACACTTTTTAAAACACCCTCATAGCTTGATTGACTCTATAAACTAACTTTGCTATCAAAAGAACAATCCAGCCCATGAAGGGTTTCAAAACCTGAAGGTTTTCTTCGTGTCATTAATACACCATTATTTTATTCTATCACTATGGGGAGGAGGGAGTTTATGAGAAAGTGCTGGATTTTTCTGGCGATAGTGCCACTTTTTGTGGCTTTTAGTTGTAGCTTCGTTTTTGCCGATCAGGAAACCTCGCAGGTTAAGTCCTCGGGGGAGCTTGAAGAAATAGTTGTCACCGAGTCAAAGATAGAGCAGTCTCCTAGAGATGTAACCCAGAAGATTGATGTAATCACGATAGATCAGATAGAAATGACCCCGTTTATTCAGAGAAACATTGCCGAAATCTTTCGGTATCAGCCGGGCACCTTTGTTAATCCCCTTTCAAGAAACGACGCTAACTGGGGTTCCTACGGGGGGCTGGGTCCTAAATACAGCGTCTATCTTCTGGATGGTCTTCCCATTGATTCCTTTGCTGATTTAATGAGCCTCGATCCCATAATTATAGAAAGAGCAGAGGTTCATAGAGGACCCTCTACGATGTATTCAAATTTCCTTTCTATGGACTTTGCAGGAAATCAGTCGCCTCTTTCAGGAATAACCAACCTGGTTCTTAAGGAAAAAATCTCAAAGCCCGAAACCCGCATAAGCGCCGGCTACGGCTCCTGGAATACCATTACGGGACAGGCTTATCATCAAGGAGCCGCTGGCGATTTCAACTACTTCTTCGGCGGAAATTACGAAAAATCCGACTACACAAACTACGGAACATCAAATTCCTGGCTCCACATTTTAGATGATCCCGATTACGAAAAAATCAAACTTTACATGAAAGCCACCTACTATATCCAGGGGGACGAAGGACATAAGGTATCCCTTTTTGCTCATCACACTCAACACAACGGTGATGTGGGAAGGCCCAATAGAGACTACGAACACACCTACGACACGATTAACCTTACCTATTCTAATGTCATAAATTCCTCCATGGACTTTGCCCTGAAAGGCGGCTTCAGAAGATACGATAGAAGCTGGGATGAAGACATGTATCCCAATCTGGAACTGAGATCCCACGATGGAGTGAAGCAGGAAATAATCCCTCTCGATGCAGTTTTTCATCTTAAGCATGGTGAGGGAGGCCTTCTTTCCCTTGGAGGTGATGGCCAGTGGGGATCATACAAAACCTATTCTGAAAGCAAAGGTATCGAGTCCAAAGGTAACGACATGAAGGCATACTCCTACGGTTTCTACGCCCAGGAAAAATATGTTCTTGGCGACTGGGTCTTTAAAGCTGGCGGAAGATACAGTAACATTGAGCACAATTATGATCTTCTGGGTGGCGTAAAACCAGAAATTGACGACAAGTCCTGGGATCGCTTTCTCTGGAATGTGGGAGTGAGATACAATCTTTCAGAGATGGTGTCCCTTTACAGTAATGCCGGCACAAGCTTTATGGCGCCTTCTGGTAAATCCGTTGGTGGAACCCTTAAGGCTTCCGACAGAGGAGTCCCCGGCAAGAACGGCCAGCTTCCCAACCCTGATCTTAAGCCCGAGAAAGGACTTGGTGTTGACGGTGGAGTTGATTTGAAACCCATGAAAGGTTTATCCCTGGGTTTCAGAGGTTTTTACAACAGCATAGATGACGCCATAGTGGAAAATGTGGTAAGCCGAGATCCCTCCCAAAGCCAGTCCGTTAATGCGGGAACGGCAAAATCTTACGGTATAGAAGCGGAGGCTCGATACTTTTTCACCGACTTTATGGAAGTTTTTGTGAACTATACCTACATAAATACCACCGTTGAAAACGACATGGATCCTCTGCAGGATGATTCAAATATACCCTTTGTGCCCGATCACTCTGGAAACATCGGTTTTGTCTTTTACCTTCCCTGGGATCTCAAGGTGGCTCCTTACATTCATGTCTTCGGCAAATACTACGACAGCACCGACAAATCCAGCAGGCAAAAGTTCGGTTCCCAGGAGCTTATAAACATCCACATAGAAAAGGGGCTTGTTAAGGCCTCATCCTGGCAGATGAATCTTTCTCTTGATTTCAACAACATAACCAACAATAAGTATGAAATGCCCTGGCAGTTTAAGGATCCCGGTTTCAACACCCTCGCCAGGATAGAAATAAAATTTTAGTTTAATTTTTTGCAATAAAGGGAACGCAAGGGGTAAAACCAGCTCCTTCCGTTCCCTGTGATAAGGAAATTTCCTATGTTGAAGAAATTTTTCCTTCCAGTGCTGTTTTCATTCTGGCTGATTTCTGGTATTTCCCTTGCGGAAGTGGAAGGCTCCCTTTCTGTAGAAGACTTTAGAGGCAAAAAGATAACCCTTCCGAAACCGCCTCAGAGAATAGTCTGCCTTATTGAAAGTGCTCTCAGTGGACTTTACATGTTAAAAAAGCAGGATCTTGTGGTGGGTGTTTCCAGAAATGTTTATGAAAATCCGACCTTTCTTTATTATGCCCATCTCGACGATCGAATAAAGAAAAGAGCTATTCCTGCACCCGGCAACTGGGATTTTGTTAACATTGAAAGTGTTGTAGCCCTTAAGCCCGATCTTGTGATTATCTGGGCTCAGCAGCTTGAATCCATTTCGCTTCTAGAGGAAAAGGGTATTCCTGTTTTTGGAGTATTTCTTCAGAGCGAAGAAGACATTTACAGAGAAATAGAAAGCCTGGGAAAGCTTACGGGTAGCGAAGAAAGAGCCAGGGAACTGCTGGCGTTCGTTAAAGAAGAACGGCGTAAAATGGTGGAAGAAGTTTCTCGCCTTCCCGAAAGACCCAGGGTTTACTTTATGTGGGCTCAGGGCAAAACGGAAACTTCCTGTGGCGGAAGCACCGTAAACGATCTTATTGAACTGGCAGGCGGTGTTAATATATGTGCCGGAATAAAACAGGAACATGTGGTTTTAAATCTTGAGACGATCATATCGGCAAATCCCGATGTCATAGTTATGTGGTCCAACAGCCGCCTCAACCCGGAAGATCTATTGTCGGATCCTCAATGGCAAAACATAAAGGCTGTAAAGACCCGAAGGGTTTACGAACTACCCGAGATATTCAATGTAGATCTGTGGACTCTCAAATTTATTTATGCGGCAAAGCTCATGTTTTCCTGGCTTCATCCCGAAGCGTTTCAGCAGTCTGGTAAGACTTTAGAAGAAGAAAGAAATCGTATATTTCGGTTTCTCTACGACCTTCGAGAAAATGATAAACTGCCATGAAAAAGGTATGGCTTTTTCTTCTCTGCTTTTTTTCTTTCCTTGGAGCACTTCTTATCGGTCCTTCCGATTTGTTTACTCCCTGGGATGTTATCCGATGGGCTTTTAAGCCTTCTTCCGTTGATCCAGTCACAGGGGAGTCCATAAAAACCATAGTTGTGGATATTCGACTGCCCCGGGCGATAATAGCTTTTTTTACAGGGGCAGCCCTTTCCATATCGGGCAATTCCTTGCAGAATATCTTCAAGAATCCCCTCGTATGCCCTTATGTTTTAGGGCTTTCTTCAGGAGCAGCCTTTGGCGCCGCTCTTGCTCTTGCCACAGGGTTTCATCCCACAATCTTTGCTTTTCTATTCGGTCTTGGGGCTGTAGCCCTGAGTTACTTCATAGCTCTTTATGGAAAACACTTTTCAACCATGTCTCTCATTCTGGGAGGCATTATCGTATCGGGCTTATTCACGGCAGGCCTTACTTTTGTTCAGTTTCTTACCGATCCTTTCAGGCTTCAAACCATAGTTCACTGGACCATGGGAAACCTTCACAATTCTAATTGGCCGAAGGTATGGGCTTCTGTTCCCTGGATAGCTCTTGGCTCTCTCTTTCTTTATCTTAAACGGTGGCACCTGAACGGGCTTGCCCTCGGTGATGAAGAAGCTGAAAGCGTCGGTCTGAACCCCACCATTGAAAAACTTTTAATTGTGATTTTTTCTACTGTCGCAGCTGCTTCTTCCGTTTCTGTGGCAGGGATTATAGGCATGGTGGGGCTTGCGGTTCCCCACATGGTAAGACTTCTGGAAGGAGCTGACAACAGGAAGGTTCAACCGAGCTGCTTCATCCTGGGAGGCTGCTTTTTGCTCCTGGTGGACATTTTTTCAAGAAGCGTTACCGACTTCGAACTTCCCGTGGGTATTTTTACCACCCTCATAGGGACTCCTTTGTTTGTCTATCTTTTGAAAAAACAAAAAATTATGGTTATGAGTTCCGACCTATGATTGCCATCTCTGTTAAAAATCTTTGCTTTGGTTACGATAAGGGGAATGCCCTGTTAAAAAACATCTCTTTTGATTTGCCTCAGGGAGCCTTTGGGTTCATCCTGGGAAAAAACGGAAGCGGCAAATCCACCCTCATTAAAATTCTTGCTCGGATACTTCCCTACAGCGAAGGAAACATTCTTCTTTACGGAATGGAACTGAAGAAGCTCTCAAGGCGAAAGAAGGCGAAACTTATGGGCTATCTTCCGCAGTTTCATGCTCCCGCTTTTCCTTTTACTGTTGAGGAAGTTATTCTTACGGGGCGGACCCCCTTTGTCTGGACCGTTCCGAAAAAGGATGATGTTCTTAAGGTAAGAATTCTCATTGAAGAACTCGGGATAGATAAATTCAAAGAAAAACCCTATTCGAATCTTTCGGGAGGTGAAAGGCAGCTTGTTATGATTGCTCGTGTTCTTGCTCAGGAACCGAAGATCCTTCTTCTCGATGAACCTCTTTCTCACCTGGATTTTCCCAATCAGATAAAGATCATGGAACTCCTGAAAAACCTTAACAGGAATAAGGGACTAACGATTCTTTCGGTCATTCATGATCCTTTTCTTGCTTTCCACTGGGGCGATTTTTTTATCTTTATGAAAGATGGAGCGATCCTGGAAAAGAGCGCTCACATCCCAATGGATGTTTTTCTGAAGGATTTATACGATATTTCCTTTAACCTGAAGGAAAGTGCTGCTTATGCCTGGAGGTAAGGTGATTTCCTGAGGTATCGTGATAGGAAATCCTCAGGAAAACACCTCCAGGCCTTCAATTAAACTGTTTGTGTTGTTTATCTAGGAGGAGAGGCACTGTAGAGGAAATCACAGCGGTCAATTCGAATATCCGGCTTGTCCGATCCAGGGGCAACTATTGTAAAATCAAGAGACAGGTGTTCCCCCAGGTTATATGGTTCCGAATAAAGTGATAGCTGATAAGAAAACTTAAGGGATATGTGGATTCCTTCCTGGTCCATTGTAATGATTTTCTCCTGTAAACGATGGAATTTTTCTTGGTATTCTGAATGGGGAAATAAGAATGGAACAAGTTCATCACCTACTTGCAGCTTTATAGCATCCCGAAAAATACCGAATGCTTCCTGGTGAGCCACCCGGGCAATCTGTTTTGCTGTTTCCAGTCCGCCGACGGCATCAATAAATCGCTGCAGTTCTCTCCTCCTTATCTCGGGTGCTATTTCTGAGGGGATACCACCAAAATGTTGACCGTTTACGACATAACCGGAAGGCCTCTCAAAGTCACGAATAAACGATTGGTTAAGGCTTTGAAGGATATCTTTAGAATTAATTTCTCCTTCCCCATTCGTTAGATCTTCCTTCAATTTACTATGAATCTTACTCTTAATGTCCTCAAGATTTATGGTTCTTTCAGGTGGGAACATACTGGAGATCGGTTCTCCCAGGATGAATATGTTTTCACCTATATCCCTTCTTATATCTTCCAGCCTTCTAAAACTCAGAAGCTGGTGACTATATTTTCTCAAATGAGCATAATATTCACTGCCGCTTATGCTGGCGGATACATTTATTCCTGTGTTGGTAGCAATGGTTCCAATGAGCTCAAGATATTTCTTATCCAGTTTTTCCCTGGAATCACTGACATCAATTGTTTGGCAGAGAAGTTCAATAATGGTATGCATTCTACGTATAGTACTTGCCGAAGCAGCCCACGCCGTTTCATTTTCACTGATGTCCGGGGGATTTAGTAACATTTCAGTAAAAGCTTGACGCATCCGGCCAAAGGGATGTGAGGAGAGTAAAAGCTTTAACTGTTTTTTTTGTTCTTCCGAAGTCAGCTTTAAAGCATAATCCACGGCCTCTGCGTAGATCTCGCCTAAAGTTGGGGCATCACCTTTTCGTTCTGTCGCCAAGGATAGCCTGGTAAGATGTCTTAAAAAGTCTACTACATCATGCTGAGATGGTTTTTGGGGGTTTCGAACTGCCAGTAAAGAGGCAAGAGCTTCTTTCATGATACTTCTTGCGAGCCTTTCGGTGGAAGCTCTATCCTCCTGTGTGCCGGCTTCACCCTCTACAATTTCATCTTCGTTAAGGACGATTTCCTGACCTATTCTGACATCCAAATGATCATACCTCAACTTAAGGTGATTTTCAAATTGCTTGAGAAGATCCATTGTTTTTTGGTCAATAGAAGGGTTCTTAAGGGCTTCATCTATATTAGCAACAATCGTTCTTATACCCCGGGACGAAGAAAGAGGGTTGTCACGCTCGAGAGTGTCTGCAAGTTGTGTCTTTCCCTCTTGTCTAAATTGAGATATAAGCCTTCTGAAACTCTTACTTACTTCCGTAGGTATTCTTTCTTTTCTTGATTCGCTGCTGTTTGCAAACAAGAAGTCGGAGAATTCTCTCAAATGAGTTCCAATGTAACCGCGAGCATGACTCAGAAATTGTCCCACATCTCTCCACCTCAATGGACGATCTCTTACGGGGGCTTCACTTCTGTTGGCGCCAAAATTAAACAGGCGGGAGCCCCCAGTTTCCATCTTGAGAAAGAGACGATCTCCGAGACCTGTCATCTCTCCAAAAAGAAGAGTTCTATTACCGTAAGGAAGGGGAAGATCTATACGACGGAAGTGACCGCCCTCACTGGCTTGCTGAAATTCCGTTATGTGGGAGGATATTCGGGAATCCGGACATGAAGTAAGAAAATTTTTGAGTTTGTGCTCAGGATCTTCGATACTGAAGGCCCCTTCAGAAAATCCCGGCCCTTTTTCCATAGCCTTTGCCATGAGAAAAGTCATGAGGTTTCTTACATCCTCAGGGGTGGCATTTCTATGTATCGTTCCCTCCTGGATCCCTTTCCAGAGTTCATAGCCTTTGTTAATGCGATCCTGGATTATAAGGGGCATATTCCTTGTGGCTTCCGCCCGCCGGCTTCTGGGGATGTCTTTCAGTTCCTGCTCTACCATTCTGAAGTCAATCTCAATGAATCTCTTAGAAGGTGGTATCACGGCGCCGAATGTTCGAGGCACGGGGGACCTTGCAGGAAGCCTTTCCTCCCATAGTCTGACCACCCGCTCGTGAGCCTCCCTGGCAGTAGCCATAGTCTGGATTTTCCGGCGTCCTATTGCCTGCTGCCCCTGGGTCCCCAGTTGCTCAAGGGGAGGAGGGGCCTGCGATGTTGATGCAGGACCTCTTGTGCTGGATTCACCCACAGCAGTCTGTGGAATATTACCTGTTCCTGTCCAAAATTTTATCCAAGAAGTCTTCATGATTTATCCTCCATTTCCCCTTCAGACTCGAAACAAGGGATTGTTACTATCCCCCTGGCCGTCTTCAGGCTGAAATTGTCCCATTCTATCTCTCCAGTAAAGGGCGGCATTTATGAGATTTTCCAGAGGTTCTTCTATCCAGGCGGGGTTTTCAACGGGAAGAGGGAAAAACTGGAAAAGAGCCACCAGGTTTTCCTCAGGATCTATAGATAAGGTGCCACCTCCCGTATAAGATCCCATGTAATTGCCACAGAGCATTTCATAAGGCAGTTCTGTGTTGGATTTATCAATGGGGCCCATGTAGATAGTCACAAGAAGGGCACTATCTTCTTCAGAGACGAAGAAGGTACAAATAACATCCTTTTCTACCACAAAGGATACCACATTACTCTCATCAAAACTCAGCCCCTTTCCTCCTATAGCTTTGTCAATGTGGTTAAGGATCTCTTGAGCATTTTCTCTGATGTCCATTTCATATCCTTTCTTTGTCTGTTTAAACATGGATGGCCTGATGAGCCATCTGGTCCTGGGTTTGTATAATGTTCATAATGACATCAATACCTCTCTGGTATGCTTCCATCTACAAGCCCTCCGATAGCTCCTACAGCAAGACCGGCTCCAGCACTGGCGGCTATCATGATAGCCATAACAACTACCTGATAGACGATAAGAGATGCCCCCATGGCCGCTTCCTTCCCTGGAGGTAAGGTGGTTTCCTGAGGTATCGGGATAGGAAATCCTCAGGAAAACACCTCCAGGCCTTCAATTAAGCTGTTTGGGTTGTTTCTTCAGAAGGAGAGGCACTGTAGAGGAAATCACAGCGGTCAATTCGAATATCCGGATTTTTCGATCCAGGGGCAACTATTGTAAAATCAAGAGACAGATGTTCCCCCAGGTTATATGGTTCCACATAAGATGATAGCTGAGAAGCAAACTTAAAGGATATGTGAATTCCTTCCTGGTCCACTGTAATGATTCTCTCCTGCGAAGGACGGGCCGTTCCATCTTCGCTGGTTATTAATTGGTGTCCCATATGGCCAAGTAAGCGTGGAGCAAGTTCATCACCTACTTGCGACTTTATAGCCTCCCGAAAAATACCGAATGCTCCCTGGTGAGACACCCGGGCAATCTGTTTTGCTTTTTCCAGTCCGCCGACGGCATCAATAAATCGCTGCAGTTCTCTCCTCCTTACCTCGTCTGGTGTTCCTGAGGGGAGGTTACCACCAAAGTGTTGACCGTTTACGACATAACCGGGGGGCCTCTCAAAGTCAGCAATAAACCATCGGTTAAGGCTTTGAAGGATATCTTCAGAATTACTTTCTCCTTCCTCATTCGCTAGATCTTTCTTCAATTCACTATGAATCTTACTCTTAATGCCTTCAAGATTTATGGGTCTTTCAGATGGAAGCATACTGGAGATCGGTTCTCCCAGGATGAATATGTTTTCACCTATATCCTTTCTTATATCTTCCAGGCTTCTAAAACCCAGAAGCTGATTCTCATATTCTCTTAAACGAGCGTATTTAATGCCGCTTATGTTGGTGGCTACATTTATTCCTGTGTTGGCAGCAATGGTTCCAACGAGTTTAAGGAGGTTAAGAGATCGCTTATCCGGTTTTTCATTGGGAACTTGAACACCACTTTTTTCGTACAGCATGTCAACAAGAGCATACATTTTAGATATAGTACTTCCCGAAGTCTCCCACTCCGTTTTATTTTCACTGATTTCCGGGGGATTCATTAATGTTTCATTAACAGCTTGAAACATCCGTCTAAAGGGGGGTGAGGAAAGTACAAGCTTTAACCGTTCTTTTTGTTCTTCTGAAGCCAGTCTTAGGGTATCTTCTATGGCCTCATGGTAGATACTCGAGTAATCGTCGACATCAACAATTTTTCGTGCCGTCGTCAAGGATAGCCTAGTAAGGTGTCTTAAAAAGTCTACTACATCATGCTGAGACGGTTTTTTGGGGTTTCGAACTGCCAGCAAAGAGGCAAAAGCTTCTTTCATGATACTCCTTGCAAGCCTTTCGGTGGAAGCTCTATCCTCCTGTGTACCAGGCTCACTCTCCACAATCTCATCTCTGTTAAGGACAATTTCCTGACCTATTCTGACATCCAAATGATCATACCTAAACTCAAGGTGAGCTATAAATTTCTTGAGAAGGTTCTCTGTGTTTTCGTCAATAAGAGGATCCTGAAGGGCTTGCCCTATATTATAAACAATCGTTCTTATACCCCGAGACGAAGAAAGGGGGTTGTCACGCTCGAGAGTGTCTGCAAGTTCTGTCTTTCCATCTTGTCTAAGTTGAGATATAAGTTTTTTGAAGCTGTTACTTACTTCCGTAGGTATTCTTTCTTTTCTTGATTCGCTGCTGTTTGCAAACAAGAAACCCCTGGAGCGTTTTCTCAAGAAGGTCTTGAGGTAGCCGCTAGCATGACTCAGAAATTGTCCCGCATCTCTCCACCTCAATGGACGATCTCTTACGGGGGCTTCACTTCTGTTGGCGCCAAAATTAAACAAGCGACAGCCCGAAGTTTCCATCTTGAGAAAGAGACGATCTCTCAAAAGACCTAGACCTGTCATCTCTCCAAAAAGAAGAGTTCTATTACCGTAGGGAAGGGGAAGATCTATGCCGAAGTGACCGCCCCCACTGGCTTGCTGAAATTCCGTTATGTGAGAGGATCTCCGGTGATAAACCTCCGGACATGAGGTAAGAAAATTTTTGAGCTTGTGCTCAGGATCTTCGATGCTAAAGGCCCCTTCAGAAAATCCCGGCCCTTTTTCCATAGCCTTTGCCATGAGAAAAGTCATGAGGTTTCTTACATCCTCAGGGGTGGCATTTCTATGTATCGTTCCCTCCTGGATCCCTTTCCAGAGTTCATAGCCTTTGTTAATGCGATCCTGGATTATAAGGGGCATATTCCTTGTGGCTTCCGCCCGCCGGCTTCTGGGGATGTCTTTCAGTTCCTGCTCTACCATTCTGAAGTCAATTTCAATGGATCTCTCAGAAGGTGGTATCATGGCGGCTAATGTTCGTGGCACCAGGGGCTTTGCAGCAAGTCTCTGCTCCCATCGGCTGATCACCTCCTCATGAGCCTCCCTGGCAGTGGAGATGAGATCACCCAGGGTCCGGAGGCTCCGCTGTCCTATGGCCTGCTGACCTTGGGTCCTCAGGGGATCAAGGGGATGGGAGGTAGCCTGCGATGTTGATGCAGGACCTGTTTCCTCCACAGCAGTCTGTTGAGCACCAACTGTTTCTCTCCCTAGAATCTTCATGATTTATCCTCCCTTTCCCCTTCAGACTCGAAACAAGGGATTGTTACTATCCCCCTCGCCGTCTTCAGGCTGAAATTGTCCCATTCTATCTCTCCAGTAAAGGGCGGCATTTATGAGATTTTCCAGAGGTTCTTCTATCCAGGCGGGGTTTTCAACGGGAAGAGGGAAAAACTGGAAAAGAGCCACCAGGTTTTCCTCAGGATCTATAGATAAGGTGCCACCTCCCGTATAAGATCCCATGTAATTGCCACAGAGCATTTCATAAAGCAGTTCTGTGTTGGATTTATCAATGGGGCCCATGTAGATAGTCACAAGAAGGGCACTATCTTCTTCAGAGACGAAGAAGGTACAAATAACATCCTTTTCTACCACAAAGGATGCCACATTACTCTCATCAAAACTCAGCCCCTTTCCTCCTATAGCTTTGTCAATGTGGTTAAGGATCTCTTGAGCATTTTCTCTGATGTCCATTTCATATCCTTTCTTTGTCTGTTTAAACATGGATGGCCTGATGAGCCATCTGGTCCTGGGTTTGTATAATGTTCATAATGACATCAATACCTCTCTGGTATGCTTCCATGATTTCCTTGAGATCGTCTTCCTGTTCCTCCAGCTTTTGCTGAAGTTTTTTCAGAAAGGCATTGATTGTTTGCGCATTGGCTTCGTGATCGGCGGCGTCCTTTTCGTTAATAGCCTGTCCTAAGGATACACCTGCCTGGCCAACCTGTGCAAGACCCTGAGCAACGGCAATACCTACCCTGATCGCATTTATTGCAAAATTTGCTGCTGTTTGAGCAGATGTTGACGCTACCTGGGCTCCTGTTGAAGCGGCCGTAGCGGCTGCCTGGGCTCCTGCTCCTACAGCGGAGGAAGCAGCGCCAACGCCACCACCTACAAGTCCTCCGATAAATCCTACAGCAAGACCGGCTCCAGCACTGGCGGCTATCATGATAGCCATAACAACTACCTGATAGACGATAAGAGATGTCCACATGGCCGCTTCCTTGCTCATGCCCATCTCTTCGAACTTGCTAGCCATCCAGTCCATGATAGCCTTTGCAGCTCCTGTTTCTTGAAGGGTCTGCGCCACGAGCCCTACAACACCTCCGGCAATGAGGGAGGCTCCAATACTCAGAAGGGCAATACCTGCGGCAGCTCCCACACCGGTGGCAAGGACCACTGCACCTGCTATGGCGAGGGCTGCTCCAGTAACAACCATCAAAGCTGGAATGGCCCAGCCAAGTATTTTCCCTATAGTGCCCCAGGTATTGGCCTTGTGCATGGCTTCAGCGGCTTCTTCCAACTGTTTAATTCTTTCCTGAGTTTTTTGCTGCTGATCGGCCCTGTTTTTCTCGATGTTTGTTTTTGCAATGCCCGTAAGGGATTCATTTATTTGACTTTTTATGCTTGCAAGCATGTTTGCCACATCGAGGACAGAAACCCCCGGCAGGGTGAGAGACGGTTTGTCCGTCTCGTCACTTCCAGTGCCAGCTCCTATTGAAGGGTCCTGATCAATTAAAGTGAGAAGTTTTTTCGATGCCTCTGCCACATAGCTATCATATTCTGTGGCTTCCGTTGTCATGGTGGTGCTTCCTATGGAGGCACCTTTTACATTATCTACCATTGCTTTTTGTCCTTTCTTGCTTTGGTTTATAAGTTATTAAGTCTTTCTCGCCATTGCTGGACCTGATGAACGATTTCCTCCATTGTCCTGCTGAAGGAGTTGATATTCAAATCTACTGCCGGCATTGCCATTGAGAGAACAATTACATTTTGCTCCGTGTCAATACCGATGGTTCCTCCTCCAGGGGCGAAATTTACCGTGTTGGCCTCAAGAAGGGTTTCGTAAAGAGAAAGCCTTTCTCCTTCTCCAGGTAGATCTCCCAGGTAAGCGTATAGAAAAAGGGTTTCCCTTTCTTCGTCTATCTCAAGGTTTATGCCCGTATCGTTGATGAAAAGACAGCAATATCCTCTTTCGTCCAGACTTAACCCCTCGATGCCTGCCTCTTCGCCAAATTCCTTCAGGACTCCACCTGTTCTTTCCGCAATCATTGATGTTGACCTCCTCTAATTTTCCCAAGCCATTCGGGGAAAATATTCCTCATAATCGAGTTATAAATCTCACTTTGAGCATTTTCGAAAAGCGATGGATCTTTCGGATTCTCCCTCATTTTTCTTTCAATTTCAGAACGAATTGTCGAGGAGATATTAATGGTCATTGACCTTGACTTTGGTATAGAGTCGAAGAAATTATTGCCCTCAGAGGTATCTTTTCTTATGAATTTTTCTACTATTTCTTTTTCCTTACGAATTGTCGAGGAGATATTAATGGTCTCTGATCTGGATCTGTCTTCAATGTCACTGGGTAAAAATCTACCAGGAGTATCTTCTTTTATGAATTTTTCTACTATTTCTTTTGCCTTCTTTTCCCTTTCGCTTTCCGGAAGACGCTTAAATTCTTCAACCTCTCTCCAGAAGAGAAGATTCTCATCATTACGCTGCAGTATAGCATAACTTAGAAGACTATCAAATCCAAGCCTGGAAGTTAGAACGGAATTCAAGTCCTCCACACTATAGATATTTTCACTCTGGAGGATGACTGCTATATCTTTGGGGATATCCTGAAGACTTTGCATATTGAGTCGAGTTGCCGTGGCTTCTCTAATTTCATCATCTCTCTTTCCAAGAAGGTGACCTGATTGAATGATCATACCACTTAGGATCCCATACATTATGGCTGCCCTCTCTTTTCCGCCAGAGGCACTCGGAACATCACCGAATGATATGGCCCTCAGGGTAGCTATCAGTTTTAGACCTTCTGTAGAGGAAAAGAATTTGTAGATGTTTTCAGCTTTCTCTCGACTTGAGGGTGTCGTTTGCATAGCAAGTTGAATACACTTGCTTACAAGGCTTATAATGTCAGTTCCAGGGATTGTTTTATTGCTTTTTCCAGTTTGTTCCAGAGCAAGGGAAACCTTTTTAGAAAGCTCTCCCAGAGCCCTGATAATATGTTCTGCTGAAGGGGGAGGATCATGCTTCAAGAGGCTGGCCAGCTTGGTGGCTTCTTCTCTTGCGGTAGGCGCATTCATAAAGAAGTCGAGATGTTCCCTTGTGATGTCTTCTTGTGACATGACCAATTCTCTCAAAATGGTTTCTTCTGGTTCGCTGAGGTTTTTTGTCTTTATGTAGTCAAGAAGTTCTTTTTTGGCCTTCAGAAACTCTTCTATTTTTCTTCTTGCTACACTTTCAGCCTCTTTCCTTGAGATAACCCTGGGCGGTGTTCCCTGAAGTTGTTCTATAGCTTCCATTATTTCCTTACTCAGACGGGCATGAGCAAGAGAGTTTGAGGGTAATTGTATCCCCTGTTTGAGTTTGATTTCCTCAACGCAGTCATCAAAACCAACAAATGCAGCATGGTGAGCTATGGTGTGATTGAATTTCCTGATAGCCTTTTCTTGCGCTTCGTTAGCCCTCGTAATTTCACGGATAGTTCTGGCCGAAAGAGGCTTTGCACCGGTGAGATCAATGTTTCTCAAAATACAGCGATCGCCATACCGTTCCTTAAGGGCTTTCACAAAGGATTGGAGAACCTGACGATTTTCTTCCATAACAACTGTTCCAGGACGCAGTTTAGTTCTTAGCCACGCTATAGTTTTTCCAAATATACCCTTTCCGTAGGTGACGAGTTCCTCTGATCCTGATCCCCTGAGGCGGACATAACCATTCTCCTGAGCGGCCCTGTTAAAGTCACCTATTTTAACCATATTACATTCCTCCTGCCGTTTGTTTCAGTGCCTTTTTCTCATACCCTTAAAGTGTTATCGTAAGACAACGAAGTTTCGGATGGAATTTCTCCTGACATTTCTTCTATGCGAAGTTTCCAGTGGTAAGACACATTAATAAAATGCTCCATCTGTTCAAAAAATCTGGAGGTAGTTAGATCTGTAGTGGGAATTCGATAGAAAAGGGTTGCCACCCTTGTAGCCTTACTCAAGCCGATGGTAGCGCCACCGGTCTGCCTGAATAAAAAGTTTGCTTCGAGAAGGGTTTCCAGGAGCTTTTCACTGGATGCTGGTATTTCTCCTATAAAAGAAAAGCACTCAATACATTTCTCTTCCGGGTTGTCCTGAATGACCACAAGCATATCATCTACTATAAAGCTTTCACTTCCATGGGAATCTTTAAGGGTCTTCGTAAGACCTATCCCTCTTATAAACTCTTCAATAACAAAACTGCTCTCAAGTCTTTCCATGGCTTTTTCCCTTTTGAAAGTTATACCCTTGACGCATGGTCCATGGCCTGCTGCTGAAGTTCCATGATTGTTTTCAATTTCTCCAGAACACCCTGCATGACTTCTTGAAGGGACTGGATCTGTTCTCCTTCTTTCTGAGCCTGAAACTGATGATCTTCCGACCGGGCTTCATGGATTTTCTGCTCTTCCTGGGATTCCGATTGGGCATACTGAGTGATGCCGCCTACTAGCTGAGCGGAAGACCCCGCCATTTGAGTGCTCACCTGGCTCAGAGCCCCCCATCTGGCGGCAGACATTGCAGATTTGCGAACAGATGCGCTAACAGCTTCTGTAACGGCTTCCTGCGTCCGCGCAGTTTCTGTGACAGCCTCCTGCGTACTTGGAGTTTCTGCGACGCCCTTTGTAGTGCTAGTGGTAGTAGTGGTAGCTTCTGTGGCAGCCTTTGGCGTAGTGGCTTCTGTGACACTCTTTTGCGTAGTAGCAGTTTCTGTAGCGCCTGTTTGCATACGCATATCCTTGCCAAGCTGTGATTTTGCGGACTTTAAGGATGCCAGAACGGAAAGAACGCTTGTGACAACTGCCACGGCAAAGCCCACAATGGCGCCCACAAGAGCTTTCATGCCAGCTTCTTTAATCTTTTCCGCCGCTTGCATCATCTCGCTCATCTGGGCCTGATGTTCCGCTTCCCGGCTTTGCCTGTTCGCACTCTTCATTTCCTTAAGGGCTTGCATCAAAAGGGCCATTAACTGAAAGAGTGAGTCCACCTTGCTTGAGAAAGCATCATAGGTTCCCTGATAATCTAGAGAATCTGTTAAAGGGGGATCCAGATCAGGTTTCAGTTTGGTCTTGTTATCATCTCCTTCAAGGATAATGTCACCACTTTCTGTGAGGGTAAGCCCCTGGAGCCTTCCGGGACCTTCTGTATCGCTCATCTCCTGTAAATATGTTTGAAGGACAGAGCTGTCCTGTACTCTAACCGTAATGTCACCCATCTTTATTTCTCCTTAATTTTACAACAGTAATTGTTTTGACTTTGCTTCCCTTTAAGATCTAAGGGGTTTTCTGCTCCTTTACTTTTAATTCTATGATTTCTTTGAAGGCCTGGGCTTTAGCAAAAACTTTCTTGTATTGAGGCTTGTTTTTGCTGAAATCTGAAGCCATTGTAAAGGCTTTAAGGGCTTCCTCCTTATCCCCAAGACCCAGGTAGCATTCACCTGCGTGGAGATGGGGAACAGGATCCTCCGGCTTCGAGGTTATCGCTGCCACAGCGTAAGCATTCAAGGCGTTATTGAAGTCTTTTAGCATCTGAAGGGATGCTCCCAGGCCCATCCAGTATTTACTTACGAAGGGGTTCATCATGCCGAGCCAGGTAAAGACCTCCACGGCATCCTTATACTTGCCCCCCTGATAAAGGTTAAAGGCTATGGCGTAAATGGCCTCCATTTGCTCATCCGAAAAACCCTTTACCTCTTGAAGGGTGGTCTCCCCTTTTACTACGGCGGTGACGATGTCTATCATCTGCTCTTCACTTAGATCCTTAACGGGTATCATTTCAACCATTGTTTTTCCTTTCTTGATTATTTAAAAATTCAGGATCTTCGGAAAGAACGGGGACCCGCCGTATCTGGAGATAACCCCGGCCTGTAGCTTTTACTGTATGAGATAATTACCAACTCTGACTTACTCTATAGTTAGAGTCCTTACAGCAACCGTTCTTTCGAAGATCTCGACAATAACTTCAGCCTCTTTTTCCTTTTCTTACTAAAGGTTTCGGATGAGGGATTCCTTGGAGTCGGCCGCCTTTTTCATGATTGTAGAAGCCATTTCAAGGGCCTGGTTTCTCTTGTTCATGAGGCTCTGAAGACTGAGCATATCGAGTTCGATACCGCTGTTCTTATTTTGAATGATATTGTTTATACTTGTAATAATTGTATCCCACTTGTTGTTGAGTTCGTCGTCTTTTAATCCTGAGCTCCATGACCAGGTTACACCGTTTTTTGTCAAAAATGTTGCTAATTCACCTTGAGGTCCACTCTGATTCTTATCAGCTTTTGCTTGTTGTGCCAGTTCCAGCATCTTTCTGGCATAGGCAAGATCGCTTTGCTTGGATTGAATGTTTTTCATAGCGGTCTTCAGTTGATCATCCAGATTTTTGGTCTGCATGATGGCGAAAATGAAAGCAAGATCATCTATAGGCAATGTTTGCGTCTCCGTTACGATTGCTTGTGTTCCTCCCGTAGTCCCGGGACCAGTTACTTCTGGCATAACATCATTCCTCCTTTTTATGCTTTTTATGTAAATTTCTGCTGGGTTGTAGACATTACCTTTTACTTCCATAATTGTTTTATCCTTTCTTATGCTCGCTGATTTTATTTAAATCCGTATTCCTTTTACCCTGGGAGCTGACCTGGCCGGTGGGGTTTCCACAGACCCCATCTGATTCAGGGTCTCTTCCATCTGGGCTTTTACTTTCTCAAATTGAGCCCTTTCCTCAGGCCCCAGTCTCTTTTCAAAGTTTTCAATTTTCTCTTCGGTTACGCCTAACTCTTTGAGCATCTCCTCCTTTTTCTTTAAACCTTCCTCAAACTGTTCTTGAAGTTCTTCGAAACGCTTCTCAAGCTCCAGGGATTTCTTAACTGCGTCTTCCATTGACACCCCCTTCTGGCTTTAAGTGTTCTTACTCAGGGTTTAATCATTCCATTAAATATACTTTTCTGACTGAACCCGGTCTCGTAAGACCTGAGCATTTTTTTACTTAAAAATTTCCTCCAGCTTTCTCCATGGTTTATGAATGCTTCCACCTTTTCACCAACCTGATAGGGAGAAAGGATTTCACAGTTCAAAAACTCCTGAAGTATTATCTGATCTTCTCGAAGGACACACCAGGGATAATCTTTATGGGCGGCGAAGACATTTCTTTTAAGAAGAGAACGCAAGACCTCCTCTTTTTCTTCCTCAGGCAGAAGACCAATCTCCATCTCCATCCAGATACCATCCCTTCTTGCCCTGTCGTTGAAAAGAACCACCAGATCGTCGTCAAAGACCAGTTGTTTTAATCCTTCCCTGCCTTCACCAAACCCATCCACATTGAAATGTCTGGCTATAAGCTCCAGGGTCTGCCTTACATCCATGGTGTTTCCTCCTTTTCAAAACCCTTCAACAATTCCTTTGAGCAATAGCTGTGCCAGCTTGAATAACAGATCAGGGCTTCTTCTAATGTATATCTTTACCGATCCTTTCGAGGCTGGTTATCTTAAACTTATGCCAACTTACCTGGCAGTGCTTTGCAAATTGCTGCCAACTTTCTAGGCTATAGTGATCCTTCCAAGGGGCTGAAGGGAAATGTCTGGTGTGAGTTCCTGATAGGAAAGGACGGGGAGCTCCTCTAGGTCTGTTTCAATAAGTTTTCTCACATAGCGCCTTACATCCATTGAGGTAAGTAGCACCGGCCGCATGGTTTTCCCCGTAATGGTTCCTACCTCCCTTTTAATACTTTGCCCGATGGCTTTCGCCTTGGAGGGATCAAGAGCCAGATAACTTCCTCCAGATGTCTGGCGCACAGCCTGTCGTATTGTCTCCTCTATCTGGGGATCCAGTATATAAACCGCCAGAAGATTCTTCCCGCCGCTATATTTGTAGCTGATCTGGCGACGAAGACTGCTTCTGACATATTCTGTTAGAAGAACCACATCTTTTTCCTTAGGTCCCCATTCAACAAGGGCCTCCAGGATAGTTCTGAGATCTCGTATGGAAATCTGTTCCTGAACCAGCCTTCTGAATATCTCGCTCATTTTCTGAAGGGGAAGCACCCTAGAGGCTTCTTTTACGAGCTCAGGGAAGGTCTTTTCCATTTTTTCCAGTAAAGTCTTGGTTTCTTGAAGACCGATAAACTCCCCTGCATACTTTTTAAGGATCAGGGTGAGGTGAAAACTGATGATTCGGGAGCCTTCCATAAAAGGTAAACCGCTATTTAAAAGGGTTTCCCTGTATTGAGGAGACACCCAGATGGTATCACAGACAGGAAGAAATTTTTCTTCCTGTTCGTAAGGAATGGCAAGGTTTTCCAAGATATCGGTCTTTTCCTGGAAAAATAGGCCCTCTCGCCGGATCCTCCCGGACCCTACAGGAATTTCTTGTAAGAAAATTATATAGTTTCCTTCTGAGAGATTTTCATTGAAGCGAAGATGAACCCCTGGAAAGGGAACACCTAAGTCGTGATAGAGGGCTAACCTGATTCGAGCGAGCTCACCGTTAAATTCGCCAGGGTCAAGAAAGGTCTCGGTGGTTGAGTCAATGTCTATAAGAAGAGGAATAGTAATAGAAAACTCTTCCCTTGGCTGGGCGCTTGAGGGCTGCTTCTTTTTAGCTCTCATGACCTGGGCCTGAAAGGTGGGTTCCCTGTCATCCTTTTTTTTGACCGACCTGAAAAGACCATAGCCGATACTTCCAACGGCTAACCCGAGAAGGACAAACTGAATCTTCGGAAAACCAGGGATAAGAGCAAATCCAAGGAGCATGCCTCCCGCAATAAGAAGGGCTTTGGGTTGAGAAAGCATTTGCTGTCCGATGTCCCTTCCAAGGTTGGCCTGTTCTTCGTCGGAAGAGACGCGGGTTACCACCACCCCGGAGGTGATGGAAATTAGAAGGGCCGGAATCTGACTCACAAGGCCATCTCCGATGGTTAGAATGGAGTAAGTCTGAACGGCCTTCATGAGGGGCATACCCTTTTGAAGGACGCCAATGATGAGTCCCCCTATAATGTTGATAGCCGTAATGATAAGACCTGCAATGGCGTCACCCTTTACAAACTTCATGGCTCCGTCCATGGCACCGAAGAGCTGGCTCTCTTTCTCCAGACTTCTTCGTCTTTGCCTTGCCTCATCCAGGTCTATGAGGCCTGCTCTCATGTCAGAGTCAATGCTCATTTGCTTTCCAGGCATGGCATCAAGGGTAAACCGGGCTGCCACTTCCGACACCCTCTCGGCGCCCTTTGTGATTACGAGAAACTGCACAATGGTAATAATAAGAAAGATCACGGCTCCTACCACATAGTTTCCCGCCACAACAAAGTGACCAAAGGTGTAGATGATCTGACCGGCATGGGCCTTGAGCAGAATAAGACGGGTAGTGGTTATGTTTAAGGCAAGCCTGTAAAGGGTGGTAAAGAGAAGAAGGGAAGGGAAGGTGGACAGGTGAAGTGCCGAAGGAATATACATGGCCACAAGAAGAAGAGCCGCGGAAATGCACAGGTTCGTTGCAAGAAGGGTATCCAGAAGAAAGGGCGGAATGGGTAAAATCATAAGGCCTATGATGGCAATGACAAGAACAGCCAGGGCAAGATCGGCAAATCGCGTTATCTGAGACGCTGATTTCTGGAATAACGTAGAGTCAAACTTCATACCCCTTCACCCCTTTCTGAAGTCATCTCTCTTCTGGCTTCTTCTAACTTTCCCATCTGTCGTAGTATTCTTCCTTTCAGCATCCTTGCGACTTTCCGTTCTTCTTCCTGGTTGCTCCGTTCTAACCACTTATCTACATACTCAAGGGCCTGAGGGAGTTTCCCTGTTTCTAAATAGGCCAGACCGAGACCCTTAAAGACGCCAGGATCTTCTGGTATGACTTCTCGCAGGAGTTCATAAATAACGCTTGCTTTTTCCCACTTTCCATACCTTAAGAAAACAAAGGCAATGACCTTAAGGTATTCTATTTCTTCATCTTTTAATGTATCTGCCATTCTTTATGATCTTTATCCTTTTAGAAGAAGTGACCGATATACCTTTAAAATGTCCATATTCTGCCGCTGTTCTTCCAGTACTTCAGAAGCCGCCATGAATATCCTTTTTAATCGAGGAGATTCCGCTTCTTTTCCTTTACTTCTGAGTTTTTCTACAAGGTCTTTCGCAAAAGATGCAAAAAAGGAGGGCTGAAGGATGTGACGGTGGACAACATTTGGGGATAAAGACTCTACGATCTGGCCCCTGAGGTTCGGTATGTCCAGGATTTCGTCAAGAAAGTGTTCCTGAGTAACATCCCCGGGAATAAGAGAAGGGCTTTCGAAGGTTACCGAGGATGGTTCACTCTGCCAGTGAATGTCTTCAATGCTTTGCTCTAAAGGGCTTATTTTCATAAAATTTTCTCCTATAGAGGTTTTGAAAGATCCGCAAGGGCTTCCTCAAGGGAGTCATAGATCGGCATTATTTCGCCGAAACCTGTCATTTCTAAAACCTCTTTCACTGACTCCTGAGGCCTTGCCAGAGCAAGTTTTCCGGTGCCATAAAGGCTTTTGGCTCCTTTAAGAATTACCCTGAGACCGGCACTGCTCACATAATCCGTGTCCTTGAGATCAATAACTAATAGAAGAGTTCCTTTGGCGATGATTTCATCAATAGCTTTTTCACAATCGGAAGCGGTAATGGCATCAAGCCTTCCCGAAAAGGCCACAATAACGACATCTTTTTGTTGTGATACCTGAATTTGCAATCTTATCTCCTTTCAATTGAAGTTAAGAGTAATTTCCTGAGCAATCCCAGTGTTTCACTCAGGCGGGGAAAGGTAACAGATGATCTTGGAATATGCGAAAAAAAGGTGAGGCGAGAGTCCCTGGTAAGGCAAACCCCTGCTTCATTGGATCCCAGAGAACGATAAAAGGTGGACTGAAGGGCTTTTTCCATCACCTCTTTATCGAGAAAATTAGTTTCTCTGGATATGTACAGAAGAACCGTATCTTCTCTGTCTTCAATACCGATAAATGTATCACTTCCCTCCTGAAGGAGACAAAGCCCCTTTTCGTCCGTTCTTAGATTCTCGATACCCAACTGTCTTCCCAGAGCCTGGAGCGCTTCCTTTACCCAGCTCATACCTCCTCCTCTATGCATCTATCAAGGGCGTCCTGTATTTTTGAAATTAGAAGGTTTCTTTCATCATCACCGGAGAACAGCTTTAAAGGAGCTGATCTTGCGATGTTTATAAAACCCTGAAGAAAGTAAATGCGGGTAGAACTGTCCTGGAGTCCCATCTCTTGCAGAAGAGAAAGGACATTCGATTCGCTGAGCCATTTGTTGTCTTTCAGTGCAAGAAATTGACCGAGAAGCTCTCGCGGACCAAGGGCAGAGACAGCATGGAATCCTTCCTGAACCTTCTTCATAAGGGTTTCAAAAGCTCCGTGAAGATGACCTAGGGTTTCCAGATAATAGAGATCATTGAGAATTGTTCTCAGCTCTTCTTTGTCTATGCTGGAACCCCGACTATGAAGATCATTACCTACTGCTCTAATAAGATACTGGATAGCCTCAGGAAGGGACTCCCCCGGAAACCGATCCAGCACAGCCTTAAAGGTCTCCGTAGCTCCTTCGTAGTGAAGGACGGTTTTACGGTAGAAATCTCTTAGATTTTCCGTTGAATCCAGGCCTCTTTCAGCGTAGGTTTCAACGATCTGGCCCGTGTTGAAGGCGGCCCGGATAGAGGGACCCTCTTTGTCATCCAGCTCCTTTTTTGCTTCTTCTGCAAGTTCCCTTAAGGCAGGATCCCCTGTGGAAAATTCTTCAAGGACAGATAAAGCCAGATACTGGTGAGAAACCTCTCCGGAAAATTCTTTGAGGGATTCCAGAAGATCTTCTCTGGATCTCGGCGGATTCTTGAAAATTCCCTTAAGCCAGAGTTGAAATTTATCTTTGTCAAAATCTGGAAGAAGCTTACAACATTCTTTAATTCTAACTATGAGTGGTGATGGTTTTTCCTTCTCTACTCTTCTTTCTTCTGCTTTTTTCTCTACCGTTTCTGAAGCTTCAAAGGTCAGCTCTTCCGCGGCGTCTGCAATAAGGGATGAGGCATCGTCCACTACTCTAATAGCCCCTCCATCCAGCATTTCCTTTCCAGCTCTATCTACCGGTGCTTCCCCGCCGGTTCTATCAGCCTGGGAGATCCCTTCTCCTCTTAACCGCTCAAGCATGTTTTCTGCCTCCTCTCTTCTGCAAAATCTATACGGCAATACCATCCGGTTTTAAGCAAAAGGCGGACCATCTTAGTCTTTAACGGCCATGTTATAACGGATAAGTTTTTTTCTGAGGCCCTCCCGGCTGATGCCAAGCCTCCTGGCGGCCTCCGATTTATTGCCTTTTGCATCAGAAAGAGCTCTTTTTAGGGCCTCCTGCTCAATCTTCTCCAGGCTGATGGATCCGGAAGTTATGGCGGCAGGTATCACTTCTTCTGGTCTCTCTACAGAAGACGAGTTGTGTTGAATTTTTTCGCTCAGATCGGATTCAAGTATAATGGATGACGATGCAAGAGCCACGCATCGCTCTATTTCGTTTCTTAACTCTCGAATATTCCCGGGCCAGTTGTAGTTCTTAAGAAGGTTCATGGCCTCTTCTGAGAAAGAAACCTTTTCCCTTTTCATGGTCAAGGAAGAGACTTCAGCAAAATGGTTTACGAGAAGGGGAATATCCTCCTTTCTTTCTCTAAGGGGAGGAATAAATATTTTTACCACATTCAGTCTGTAATAGAGATCTGCTCTAAAACGGCCCTTTTCCACTTCTTCTTCAAGACTCTTGTTCGTTGCCGATATTACTCTCACATCTACTTTGAGGGGCTGACGACCGCCGATACGCTCCAGTTCTCTTTGTTCAAGGACCCGAAGAAATTTCACCTGACTGGCAAGAGGCATATCGCCAATCTCGTCTAGAAAAAGGGTGCCCCGGTGAGCCTGTTCAATTTTTCCCATCCGGGAGCTAACCCCGGTGGCAACCCCCTTTTCTATGCCAAAAAGCTCGCTTTCGAGAAGGGATTCCGGAAGGGCTCCACAGTTAAGAGCGACGAAGGGAAACTCTCCCCTGGAACTATCGTAATGTATGGCCTTTGCAACGAGTTCTTTCCCCGTTCCCGTCTCACCCTCAATGAGAACATTTAAAGGTGTATCCGCTACCTTTTCGATGGATCTTATCAGCCTTTGAATAGCTTCACTGGATCCAATGAGATTATTGGCAAAACGATCTCTCAAATCCTTCTTGAGAAATCGGTTCTGTTCTTTGAGAAGCTCCTGAGTTGCTCTGAGCTCCTGGTTGGCAGTCTTGAGTCTCTCGATTATCTGACGGAGCTTGAACTCTCGAGCTTCAATCTTTACCACCATTATGCCGAAAGACTCCGCTAGTTCTGTAATAGGCAGGGGATAAACACCTTCTTTTGTAAGCTCAAAAAGGGGCTTGGGATCCGGACGCTTTCCCTGGGAAATATCTTTGGTAATGCGTATTAACTCTTTAAAAAGCTCAAGGGGTATATAATGTTCTGCCATCAAATAACGACCCTATACAAAGAAAAAATTTACTTTCAAGGGGATTTCATGATATGTATGGTAAGTGTGGAAAAGGTGAATACGCATACACTCACAAAATCATATTTATTATACACTGCCTCTTAAACAAGTCTAGCTAAATCTAGCGTATAAGCCTTGAGCAATAATGGTTTTTAAATAAAGAGGTAATAATTTCATGGTTAAACTAATCCTTCCCGCGGAGATAGGACATCTTCAAAGTTTCCTTGATATTGTGGAAGGCTTTGCAAAAAGTCTATCCTTTCCCGCCTCAAAAACTCAGAAGCTTGTTTTAATTATGGAGGAGGCCCTGCTCAATGTAGTAAACCATGCTTATGGTGGGGAAGAGCCCGGTCCTGTGGAAGTTCGCTGTTGGGAAGAAGACGAATCCATTATGCTTGAGATAAGAGATAAAGGTCGTCCTTTCAATCCTGTGGATGCACCTGATCCGGATCTCACAGCAGGGGTAACAGAAAGACCGATCGGAGGCCTCGGGATTTTTCTCATAAAAAAGATCGCCGATGAGGTAAAGTATCGGCGTGAGAAAGATGAGAACATCCTTACGATGATCATTCGTAAAGAGGCTTAGCTTTCGATGTGGCTTAAATGGTTTATTTTGTTCGGGGTGGCTTTTGTCGTTGAAATTTCTCCTGGTAAAGGTTTCTCCCAGGAAATGATAACCTTTCTTCCCCAGTGGGTTCCTCAGGCTCAATTTGCAGGATATTACATGGCTTACCATAAAGGCATCTACGAAAAATACAATCTTCATGTCACCATCGTCCAGGGAGGCCCCGAGAAACCTCCCGACGAGTACCTTGCCGATGGCCGCGTTGATGTTTCCTCCCTGTGGCTCATACGAGGGATTCAGCTCAGGGATCGAGGTCTCATGATTGTCAACATAGGTCAGATTATTCAGCGGTCGGCTCTAATGCTTGCGGCAAAAAAATCGAGCGAGATAAACACATTAGAAAGTTTGAAAGGGAAACGGGTTAGCCTCTGGGATGATGTCTTCGGCGTTCAAGCGAGAGCTTTTTTTAAGAAATATGGCCTTCATGTTTTCATTCTTCCTCAGGGATATTCTGTGAATCTTTTTCTTAGGGGGATTGTGGATGTAGCCTCTGTGATGGAATATAATGAGTATTATCAGATACTAATGTCTGGTATAAATGCGGATGAACTGATTACCTTTTCTTTTGCCGATTTTGGTCTTGGTTTTCCTGAAGATGGGCTATATGTTCTGGAGAAAACTTTTGAGAAAAACCCGCAGATGTGGAATTCCTTTGTTACTGCTTCCCTGGAGGGATGGGAGTATGCCTTTTCACATCCTGAGGAGACCCTTGATGTTATAATGGATCATCTTCGTCGGGCCCATGTTCCCACCAGCCGGGTTCATCAAAGATGGATGCTTGAGAAAATGAAAAAACTTATACTGCCCGACGATGCTAGTGCCGGCGTTTTAAGGAAAAAGGATTACGAAGCCACCAGGGAGACTCTGAAAGATCTGGGGATAATTTCCTCTACGATTACTTACGATAGCTTCTACAGAGGGAAAAGGTGAGAGAAAATGAAAATGCTCCCTAAAGGTCTTAGATTTACCCTTATTGCATCAATCCTTTCTGCTGTTGGCTTTTTGTTTATTGTAATCTTTTTATGTTACTATTTTTATTCCAGGTCTATTGTTGAAGACCTGATAAGAAAAAATGCATTTCATCTTACCTCATCTACCGTGAATGAGATTGAAGTGTTTTTGCGCGGCATAGAAAAGGTGACTACAACCACTGCTATTGGTATAGAAGCTGCTGACAATACCTTCGAAGAGAGAGAGAATCTTATAAGGGAGATGGTGAAGAATAACCCGGAGATATATGGCAGTACTTTTGCCATGGAGCCTTCTTTTACGACGAGTTTTAATGGTGGAGAGGCGACAATGCTCTATGCCCCCTACTGGTATCGGAGTGATCAGGATATTCGCTTTCGTTACCTTAACTATGATTACACGAGATCGGACTGGTATCTGATGCCTAAAGAACTTCAAAAACCCTGCTGGTCCGAGCCATATTTTGATGAAGGCGGCGGTGAGTGTCTCATGACCACTTACTCAGTTCCTTTCTTTACGAATCAGGGGGAGAAAAAGGTCTTTTCCGGCGTTGTCACCGTGGATATTTCCCTTAAAAAACTTCAGGATATTGTCGAGTCAATAAAAATCGGCCGGAGTGGTTATGCTTTCATAATAAGTCAAAATGGAACCTTTGTCATGCACCCTGATGACCAGTTGATAATGAACGAGACCATATTTACCATTGCTGAGGCAAGAAAAGACAGAGCTCTACGAGAGATTGGCCGTCGCATGATTCGGGGAGAAACCGGCTATGAAGCTATAACAGACTGGAAAACAGATAAAGAGGCCTGGCTCGTTTTTATGCCTCTTCCTTCCTCAGAGTGGTCCGTGGGGGTAATTTTCCCGAAAGATGAACTTCTTGAAAACATCACAAAGCTTAACTGGATAGTAGTATTTATCGGGGCCTCAGGACTTGCTATACTCTGTATTATTGTGGTTCTGGTAAGTAATTCTATAACCCGTCCTCTTATTACCCTTTGTAAAGTAACCGATGAAATTGCCCAGGGTAATCTGGAGGCATCCCTTCCGGCTGTATCTTCGGGAAATGAAATTGCCTTGCTTGCCTCTTCTTTTGCTTCGATGCAAGAATCTCTTAAAGGTTACATTCAGGAGCTTTCCAGAACCATTGCAGAAAAAGAGCGTATTGCAAGTGAGCTCACAATTGCCAGGGAAATCCAGATGGGAATTCTACCAAAAGTCTTTCCACCCTTTCCGGATCGAGAGGAATTTGACATTCATGCGGTCCTTCATCCAGCCCGAGAGGTGGGAGGAGACTTTTATGACTTTTTCTTCACTGAAAAAGATCGCTTCTGGGTAGCTGTAGGGGATGTATCGGGTAAAGGGGTTCCTGCTTCTCTCTTTATGGCAGTAACGAGAACTCTCATCAAGGCAAAAGCTAATGGGGCAACTTCACCGGGGGTGGTCCTTGAGGCGGTAAATCGGGATCTCAGTGGTGACAATCCTTCCCTTCTTTTTGTAACTATTTTCTTAGGTATGCTCGACACCAGAACGGGTCTTTTTACTTACGCAAATGGCGGTCATAATTCCCCCTATCTTACTAATGGTAAAGAGGTAAAACCCCGGCAGCTTCCCACCACGAAAGGACTGGCCCTGGGAGTCCACGATGGTTTTAAATACCGGGAAGGAACGGTTAAGCTGGAACCTGGTGATATAATCACATTTTACACCGATGGGGTAACGGAAGCCGTCAATGAGAAGGGGGAATTTTTTTCAACGGTAAGGCTTGAGTCTCTTCTTGAAAACTTTAAGGGAACCTCGCCGAAGGTAATAGTTGAAGAGCTTCTCAGGAATATAAAAGATTTTTCTGGAAACGCCCCTCAAGCTGACGATATTACCATAATGATAATGAAATTTAATGGTTTTTAGAGGCAAACAGATGTCGCTGATAATAAAAATACTGAGCGGATCCCACAGGGGGGCTGAACTCCTCTTAGAGGACGGAACCTATGTCCTGGGGGGGAGTGACCTCTGTGATATTATTCTAGCCGATTCAGATATTGTCTCCAATCACTGCACTTTAGATGTAAAGGGTGATACCCTCTCAATTACAGTCCTGGAAGGGGCTGTTTCTAACGGCACCAGAGAGTTTGCAAAGGGTGAAGTTGTCTTGATATCACCTGGTACTTTTGTTCGCTTTGGCATGACTGTAGCGTATGTTTTTCGTGAAGGTGATTCTTTAGAAGACCTTTCGATTCCTAACATCTGGAGCAGGGAAGAAGCTTCTGTAGAAGAAAACAAAGAAACTTCTATAGAGAATGAGAAGGAAGGTGAAAAGGAGATAAAATCCGAGTTACCGAAAGATAAAAATATATCCTTTCCTGGAAAGTGGACACTACTGGTCGGAACTGCTGGATTGACAGTAGCTATAATCTTTTTGGCCATATTTTTTCTCTCTTACAAAGGGAGAGGAGAAAAGGAAAAGGCTTTTCCTCCTGTGGTGCAACCTGGAGTTGAAGAAATTCAAGCTTTTATTTCCTCCCAGGGCTATCCCTTTGTGCGCGTGACCTCTAAATCGGCTGGTCTGTTTAGAGTAGAAGGTGTGATTGCATCTGACGAAAAGAGGATGCAACTGAAAGAGATCCTGGCAAATAAACCCTATCCCATTCAGTCTCAGGTGGTAACCGTAAAAGAAGTGGAGGATCTTGTAAAGAGTATGCTTGCTCCGTCAGTTATTGGCGAGAGCTCTGTTGATGTGAGCGAAGATGGAAAAATCCTTATCTCCTGTATCCTTGAAGATTCTAAGGAGGCCGAAAAAGTTCGTCAGAGGATTCAAAGTGAAATCTCTTTTATGGATTTTCTATCTCTTGAATGGAAGATCCGCACCATAGAGGAAATGGAAAGGTATCTGGAACAGATCTTGAAAGAAAATTATTTTGAAGGGTTAAAGATAACGCGAGAAAAGGATTATCTTTTAATTAGTGGTTCTATTTCTGAGAGCAGGAAAGATCAGTATCGGAAGCTCATTAAGGAGTTTGAAAATCGCTACGGTGCTGGTTTTCTTAAGGAAGAAGCAAAAATAGAGGTAATGACGCCACCGCCTCCTCCTGCTCTTAATATAGAGACGGTGGCAATAGGTTCAAACAGTTTTATTATAACTTCTTCCGGTCGGAAGATAAGGGTAGGAGAAGAGGTGGAGAATGGCTACACCGTTGAAGGGATCGAAGAGAACAAGGTGGTTCTCCGTTATAGCGATGGAACCAAGAAGGTCATTCCGGTGCAGCCGACCGCTGTTATAAAGTATAGTTGGTGAAGGTCCTGCCAACATTTGAGTCACCTGCCAACATGAGAGGCACTCAATAGGGGGCATGTCCTTAAGCTTGTAAAAACAACAAGGTAGAAAGGAGTAAAAAATGGGTATTTCACTGGACAGTCTTTATGGCAAGATGTCTGATTTTGTGGGGAAGGCAGAGAGTAATCTGGAAACCCACATGAACACCATGGATCCTAACGACAGTGCAGATATGTTGAAACTTCAGATGCTTACCCAGAAGTGGACCATGGCGACCAATCTCTCGACGAACATGATGAACACTCTGAAGGAGATGACCAAAGAGGTGGTGCAGAACATTCGCTAACTAAAAGGAGGGATTTCTGATGGAGCAGCAAGAGGAGCTATTTCTGGAGCTTGAGAAGCAGCTTCTGAATGACGATAAAGGTGTCCTGAGGCAGGAACTGGAGGACTATCTGGAAGAATGGCGTCTTAAAGTGAAAAGGCACATGGACAAAGGGCTTCCCGTAGATGAATTCAACCAGTTTCAGCAGGTTGAGACGGCCCTTTCGCGAGCAAAAGATGTTTTGCAAAAAACATGGTCTGCTTTTCATCCTGAAGGGCTGAAGTAAACACTGTTGCTGAGGGAGAATAAATATGGAATTTGAGAGCCGGCTTGTTAAAATATTGATGGAACTTGGGATGATGGCCAGCGGATACCACTGGAAGGATGATGCTGAAAAGATTTTCACGGGTCTAAGGGTTATGAGACCTCAGGCAGAAGAGCCCTTTATAGGTCTTGCCCTGATGTGGATGATGGCTGGAAGTAACGATGAGGCCGTTCAGATTTTGAAAAATGAAGCCCTTTCCCGTCATCCCGAAAGCGAGGTTGTAAAGGCTTATCTGGCTCTTGCTCTCAAACTTTCAGGCAGAACTAGTGAAAGCGAGCAGGTAGCCCGGGAGCTTATTGCCGCAGGCAAGAATGAAAAAGCCCTTCAATTTGTCGAGAATCTCTTAAAGGAGATGTAAGCGACTGGTATGAAGGTTTTAAAGAAGGTAAACAAGCATGATAGAATCTGTTCAAACAAAGAAAATTGTAGAACAGGGAATTGAAGAAGCAGGGAAGGGGGCATCTTCAGAGAAGCTCTCCACGCCAAAAGAGGGGGATGTAGAAAAATTTGAGTCTGCCCTTTCCCAGGGTGTCTCGGGGGAAAATCATGTAGAGACGACAAAAATTCCTTCTCAGCAACCGGAAGCAATTTCTCCCGGGGATAAAATTCTTCGATCTCTGGATGCGCAAAGAGAGTCCTTTGAAGGATATGTTAAAGAAATAGATCAGGCTCTCGGTAGAGCTACAGAGGATAAAAATGTATCTCCTGCAGAACTTTTAGGCCTTCAGTGGAAGCTTCAGCAGGCAAGTCTTGAGCTTGAGGTTACTACAAAGGTGGTGGAAAAGGGTAATGAGGGGGTTTCAACCCTTCTTAAGAATCAGGGCTGAGATGAAAGTAAAAGGTCTTATGGCAAAGGGGCGAATGCTGGGAGTGGTGTTCTGGTGGCTCTCTCTTTTATTTCTGCTTTCTGGGTGCAAGGTTGAACTTTACACGAATCTTCAGGAAGAAGAAGTCAACGAGATGATGTCTCTTCTTCTCAGGCATAATATCGCCTGTGAAAAGGTTCCCGGCCAGGAGCAGACCTTTACGCTTCTCGTTGATGAAAAGAAAATAGCTACATCTCTTGAACTCTTTCGAGAATACGGTTACCCAAGGCCGAAGTTTAAAAACCTGGGGGAAGTGTTTAAGAGAGAGGGCATGGTTTCTTCTCCTATGGAAGAGAGGGTTCGCTTTATCTACGCCCTTTCTCAAGAGTTGGCCGGAACTATAAGTAACATTGATGGAGTTCTTTCTGCCAGAGTTCACATTGTTTTACCAGAGAATAACCCTTTGAGTGACAAGACTCTTCCCTCAGCGGCCTCTGTTTTTATAAAGCATCGTCCTGAGCTGGATGTGGCCTCCCTTCTTCCGAAAATCAAATCTCTTGTGGCTCACAGCATTGAAGGTCTTAGCTACGATAGGGTAGCCGTTGTTCTTGTGGAATCCCAGAGTACTACTTCAAAAGCAGCTTCTTCTCCCGAGACCAGGCCGCAATCAAGTACAGGGATGTTCATACTCCTCGGGGTAGCTTTACTTTTATTAGGTTTTACAATGGGAGGGCTTGGCTTTTACCTTGTTGCTCGAAAAGGTTTTTTTTATCCTAAAAGAGGTTTGTCCTCTGATTCCTGAGGGAAAAGAAAATGTCTTACTTAAAGAAACTTCTTAAAGAAAATCCCTCTCTTTTGATGACCATTGTTGATTATCACTTTTTCCCCTTGAGGTCAGCCCATCCGGATCATGGAAGAATTTTTTTTGGTGAAGAGAACCCCCTTTTGGGTCATCTGGCGGAAAAGAGTCTTCGCTACGAAAGATGTGTAAATCGCCTTGTTTTGAAATCTCTGAAATGGGAAGAGGACCTGCATCATTTTGAACGACGGGAAAAACGACTTCTTTTAACGGATAGTTTATTTCTGGAGGAAGCAGTTTTTGCAACGGGCCTTGTTATTTACTCTGGAGAAATTGCTAAGGAAGTAAGAGGCGATCGGGTTAGAAGTCTTAAGAAGCAGCTTGGTCAAAAGTGGTATTATTTTGCTTTGAAAAAGGTGCCTTTTTTTTTCGCTCCACTGGAATTTGAAGTTTCTCTTCCTCATGATTTATCCGATTTTTCTAAGGAGTGTTTCCGCCAGGGATTTTCTCTCTGGAAAAGGGTTCTGGAACCTGCAGGTCCTGGATCTTTTGAGAGACTCCTTATAAAGCTTTCTTCCCATCTTTCTGATGAGGGAGGCACAGTTTCTCCTTTTCCAATTTCTCAGGAAAAGGCTTTCAGTGTCGTAAGACGGGTTGTAAAGAGCCTGGAAGGAGGAGCAAAATGGCTCTCTCTTTTGCAATAAAAAAAGGCTCTGTAATTCTTTCGCCGGATAAGAAGGTGCTGAAAGCCCGGGAATACCTGACATTTGTTGAAGCTTCCGGGCTTATCGCTGCTGCTGAAGAGGAAGCGAATCGCATTGTTTCTGAAGCTCAAGAGACCGTAGAGGCTATCCGGAAGAAAGGATACCAAGAGGGCCTTATGGAAGGTAAGCAAAAGATTGCAGAGAAGATGTTTGAGACGGTTCAGAAGACAGTGGATTACCTGGCTTCTTCTGAAGAAATGCTCTGCGATATCGTAATTAATGCTGTAAGACGAGTAATTGGTGAGTTTGACGATAGAGACCTGGTTATACGGATTGTTCGAAACGCCATGGCTGTAGTGAGAAGCCAGAAACATGTGGTGATAAAAGTTTCGCCTCAGGATGCCGAGTTTGTTAAAATGGAAGTAAACAGTCTCTTACAACAGTTTCCTGCTGTTGAATTTATTGAAGTGGTATCAGATAGTCGTCTTGCTCCAAAGAGTTGTATTCTGGAAAGTGAAATGGGCATTGTTGACGCCAGCGTTGAAGTTCAGCTTAAAGCCCTTCGCAACGCCCTTATGAAGACGGTTAAAAAAATGACCTGAGTGGTTCGGGAGACGGATTATGCTGGATGTGTCAGAACTTTTTCGTAATGCTCTAGCGGAGACCCAGACCGTTGAGACGAAGGGTCGTGTTGTTGAAATTATTGGAACTATCATAAAGGCAATAGTTCCTGAGGTGAAAATAGGCGAAATCTGCCTTCTCAGGGATCCCGGCTCTGGCAAAGAAGTTCAGGCGGAGGTCGTGGGTTTTGCAAAGCAAATGGCTCTTCTTACGCCCCTTGGAGACATTTACGGTCTTTCTCCTCATACAGAGGTGATTGTCACCGGACGAGCTATGATGGTTCCTGTGGGGCCTTCTCTTCTGGGAAGGGTTCTTGATGGAAGTGGTCGCCCTGTGGATGTGGACCTCAGGGGTCCCTTGACTCCCGAGACATTTTATCCCGTCTACGCGGATCCCCCTAATCCCCTTGCTAGAAAGATCATTTCGGAGCCCCTTCCCCTTGGCATCCGCGCCCTTGACGGCCTTATTACCTGCGGTATAGGGCAGCGCATGGGCATCTTTGCTGCCGCCGGTGGAGGAAAGAGCACCCTTCTTGCCATGCTTGCAAAGGGAGCGGAAGTAGATGTTACGGTGCTGGCTCTAATAGGAGAGCGGGGCCGTGAAGTTCGGGAATTTATAGAAAAAGACCTGGGACCTGATGGACTTGAAAGATCTGTGGTGGTTGTTTCTACCTCCGATCGTCCTTCTATGGAGAGACTTAAAGCAGCTTATGTGGCTACGGCTATTGCCGAGTATTTCAGGGATCAGAATAAAAGGGTTCTCCTTCTTATGGACTCAGTAACCCGCTTTGCCAGAGCCCAGCGAGAAATCGGCCTTGCTGCGGGGGAACCTCCTACCCGCCGGGGTTTTCCTCCTTCAGTCTTTGCAACACTTCCGAAATTGATGGAGCGAGCCGGTTATTCCGACAAAGGTTCTATTACGGCCCTCTATACGGTTCTTGTGGAAGGGGATGACATGACGGAGCCCATCGCGGACGAAACGCGATCCATCCTGGATGGTCATATCATTTTGAGCCGGGCCCTTGCTGCGGCAAATCATTATCCTGCCATAGATGTTTTGGCCAGCACCAGTCGAGTTATGGGTGCGGTGGTATCGAAGGAGCATAAAGCTGCGGCCTCCCGTCTAAGAGAACTCCTTGCAAAATACCAGGAGGTGGAGCTTCTTGTTCGTATCGGCGAATACAAGAAAGGAGCAGACCCCCTTGCGGATGAAGCCATTGGGAAGATTGAAGAGATTCGAAAATTCCTGAGACAGGGGACCAACGAGAAAAACTCTTTCGAGGAAGTTGTCTCATGGCTTATTAAACTTGCAGGTTCTTCACGATGAAATATGTCCTCGATGATCTCCTTCGTATTCGCCTGTTGAGGGAAGAAAGGGCCGAAAGGGAATTGTTAATGCGACGGCAGGAATTGAACAATGCAATAAGGTTCCTTCGGGAACGAGAAGAGGATCTAGCTCGGTACAGACTTTGGCGGCCCCTTGAAGAAGAAAAACTATTCAAAGAGGTTCAAAACAAGCTTGTAAAACGGGAAGATGTGGAAAACCTTCGGATAAAGATAGGACTTCTTCGAGAGAGGGAGATAGCAAAAGAGGGGGAGGTTCAGGAAGCAAAAAGGAAACTTCAGGAAGCAGAGAATCTTTTTAATAAAGCAAAAAATTCCTATCGAGAAGCCCTTCAGGGGAGACAGAAGATAGAAGAACACCGGAAAGTGTGGCTTCTTGAGGCAAAAAAGCAGGAAGAAGAGAAGTCAGATAAGGAATTAGAAGAGTTTTCTTCAACTATAAAGGTGGAGTTTTAAATGAGAATTTTACCTCTAGAACCCGATAAAAATCTCAAAGAGGGAGGAATAACCTTACCTAAAGAAGGACAAAGAGAGGACCTTGAGAAGACCTCGAAGGATTTTTCTTCCCTTCTTGAAGGGACTTCTTTTTCGGAAGAATCGCCGGAGGGAGATCCATTAGAGCCCGGAGCGTCAGAGTTTTCTTCGACAGGGGAGATTCCTTTAAAAGAAATGAAGGGAGAAGAAAAAAAGGCTCCGGAAGGTCTTTTAAGAAATTTTTTACCTTTTTCCCCCGAAGGAGAGAATGAGCAAAGGATTGGATCAGAGAGACAAAATGTTTCTATGACGGAAGCATCAGGAGAGGACAATCCTCCAGGAGGGAAAGGGGCTACTCTGGTTGAATCTCTTGGTAAGGGTTTCCTTGGTGAAAATTCCGTGCCGGTAGAAAGCACAAAGAAAGACATCCCCTCTTTTCAACAGGAGCAGGTTTTCAATGGTGTTGAATTGAATCAGGAGAATGCCTTTATGATGGGTGTATCAGGAAAGGGTAATCCTCGGGAAGGTAAGGATACCATCATCTCTGGCATGCTCGACAAGAACTTTTCCGGTGAGACATCCTCGCCAGTGGATACCACCGGTGGCAAGTTGTCCCTTTCCAGACAGGAACAGGAGCCCGATGATGTGGTAGCAGAGGCTGTTCTTCAGATGAATCGCTTTTCAACTATGGTTTTTTCTGAAGTTTCCCCATCTGTTCAGAAATCTCAGGGAGTTGGCTCCCTTCCGGAACCAGTCAGGAAAATGGTAGAGCGCATCCTTGTGGAGGTTCCCGACTCTTCTAACAAGCAGGAGGTGCGCATATCCCTGAGTAATGATGTCCTTCCGGATACAGAAGTGCGGCTGGTGAGGGAAGATGGGGTTCTGAAAGTAAAATTTGTAACGGGATCTGAGGATGCTCATCGGCTGCTTTCACCAAACCTTTCATCTCTTAAGGATCAGCTTGAGAGTCGGCAGGGGGATACCGTTATGGTTTCTGTAGAGATGAGAAAAGAAGGGGAAAGGGAACAGAACGAGGGACGCTCAAGACAGCAACGGTCGGTGTGGGAGGAATACGAAGGGTAGGTGAGGGGAACCACTTTGAAAGTTCTCACTTTTGAGAAGATTAATGCCAGAGATGTGGATGGCTGGAATAAGATATGCTGTGGTCACTTCCGTTTCTCCTGGTTAGGTGAAGTCTTTCGGCTTCGCCTGTATCCGGCTCCGGAAACGAACATGAAAAGTCCGCTCTGGACCCTTAATGTTGGAAGTTCCGAAGCTTTGGGAAGCTTCTATTTCAGTGAAAGGCTTATAAAAAAACATATAGCCAGCACTCTCGGGAAAAAAGAGGAGGAGATTACCTTCATTCCCGATGAGGTGCGGGAAATAGCCGTGGAAGTTATAGGGGAAGAGCTTCTGGAGAAAGGAGGAAAAGTCCTGGGACTGGAATTTTCAAGACGGCAAACCCTGACGGCTCAAGGGGACGAGCCAAAAAAAATTCCTTACTACAGGCTTAGGGTAGAGATGATCTCGGAGAGAGAAGGAGATGTTACAGGAGAAGGGAAGTTTTTGTTGGACCCCCAGGGATTTCATGAAATTGCTTCAAGACTATCTCGTCTTCCCCGAGAGAAGACCTATTTTACTCGTTCCATCCCCTTTTTTGTAAGATTTGTGGTGGGAGAGACGATCCTTCCTCTGGAGGAACTCAAAAACCTTGAAGTCGGTGATGTAATCTTTGTGGAGAGAGACTATGGCATCGGGAATGGCCGTCTCCTGATTGTATCAGAGGGGAACCTTTTCTGGGGCGAATACGGTGATGATGGGAAGATCGTTGTCGTGAAAAAGAAGGAGCTGGTAATGAGCGATGAAGAGAAATCGAAGGAAGTAAAACCTGAGCAGATCTCCCTGCGCGATGTGGAGGTAGAGGTTCAGTTTTCCGTTGGGCGAAAGACGATGACCCTGGAAGAGCTGGAAAATATTGGAGAAGGGTACATTTTTACTCTTGAGACCCCCCTTTCCAGAATAGTGACCATTTTGGTCAATCGCCGTCCCGTTGGCTTTGGAGAGTTAGTTGAGGTTGACGGTCGCGTTGGTGTCCGGGTAACAGAACTGAACAGTAATCTCTCTAAAGAGTAGTTTTATGCAGGATCCTTATTTTCTCGTCGTTGTTTTAGCGGGTCTTTCCCTGGCGCCTTTCGTGGTGGTGATGGTAACATCCTATGTCAAGCTTGTGGTAGTTTTTTCTCTTATCAGGAATGCTCTAGGGATTCAGCAGATTCCCCCAAATATGGTAATTAACGGGCTTGCTGTTATTCTGAGCATATACATTATGGCCCCCGTGGGTTACGAAGTATATGGGGTCCTTCAGAAACTGCCTGCAGAAAAGGTTACCTTCCAGCACTTAAAGGAAATCGTTCCTGAGGCATCAGAACCCCTCAGAGAATTTCTATCTAAACATTCGAAAGAAAGGGAACGACAGTTTTTCCTGAAATCGGCCCGAAAAATGTGGCCCAAAGAGAAGTCTGAAAAGCTTGAAGAAAGAGACTTACTGGTGCTTATTCCATCTTTTGCCGTTGGTGAACTTACATCGGCTTTTCAAATTGGTTTTCTTCTCTATCTTCCCTTTATTGTGATTGATCTTGTTATTTCTAATATTCTCATGGCCATGGGCATGATGATGGTTTCTCCCATGACCATCTCGCTGCCCTTTAAACTATTACTTTTTGTTCTTTTAGATGGCTGGACCAAGCTCATCCATGGTCTTGTCTTGAGCTATGCCTGATGGGGAAAAGCTGATGGGTCATTCATCTATTCTGGAATTTACCAGTCATGCTCTGATACTCGTTTTGCTCCTGTCTCTTCCTGCGATCATTGTGGCTTCCGTAGTGGGTCTTCTTGTAAGTCTTGTCCAGGCCCTTACGCAAATCCAGGAACAGACTCTCTCCTTTGCCATTAAGCTCATTGCGGTAATTGCCGCTATAATTTTTTCAGCTCGCTGGGTTGGCTCGGAAATTTTTACTTATGCTCTTAAAATTTTTGACCTTTTGCCGATTCTAGGGCGATGACGGAAGGATCTGATTTCCTTCGTTTTCTCATTATTACGGCTATCTCGACAGCCAGAATGCTTGCCTGTTTTACCATTCTGCCTTTTCTCGGGGGAAACATTTTACCTCCTTATATTAGAAATGCCCTTGTCTTTGCCCTCTTTACCGTAACGTATCCTCTCGTGGCCCCTTCGGCTCCGGCGCATCTTTCCTATCTTGCGGGTTTTATCCTTCTAATGAAGGAGGTGCTGGTGGGTTTAATTATTGGTTTTACTGTAGGACTTATCTTCTGGTCTGCAGAAATAGTTGGCTTTCTGGTGGACAACCAGCGGGGCTCCAGTATGGCAAGCGCCCTGGATCCCCTTTACGGGGAAAGTAGCTCTCCCCTCGGGGTTTTATTACTTCAGATGGTTACGGCTCTTTTTTTTGCAACGGGTGGTTTTCTGGTGTTTCTTGACGGAATTTTTGAAAGTTATCAATTCTGGCCTGTCTTTGACTTCTTTCCATCCCTTGAAGGTCTCTCTCCTGTTTTTTTCCTTGGTAAAGTTGATCAGCTTATGAAAACATCGTTTTTGCTGGCAGCTCCCTTTCTTATTGCAATTTTTATCGTTGATCTTGCCCTCGGTGTCATCAATCGCTTTGTTCCACAACTGAATGTCTTTTTCCTTTCAATGCCTGTAAAGAGCGGCATAGCAAGTTTTTTGTTTGTTCTCTATCTGACCGTTATCGCCTCCTACTACATCGAAAGTGGTGAAAAGATTGACCACATCATTGATCTTCTAAGGGAGTGGATAAAGTGAGCGGAGAGAAGACAGAACAGCCCACCCAGAAACGCCTTAGAGATGCCCGGAAGAAAGGACAGGTAGCAAAGAGTAAGGAAATAGCCTCGGCCTCAAATATCATTGGCGTTTTTCTTTTTATGTGGCTTTTCCGGGAACACTACCTTGATTCGCTACAGACCATGATTACTACTGCCGCAAGCTGGTCGGTTAAACCCTTTGATGAAGCCTTTTCATTCTTGGTCCATGAGCTTGCCATTACTTTTGTTAAACTTTCCTTTCCCCTTCTTCTTCTGGTCATTGTCCTTGATATAGCATCGAACTTCTTTCAGATTGGTTTTCTCTTTGCTTTTGAAACGGTCAAACCTGATCTCAAAAAGCTTAACCCTGCCAACGCTTTCAAGAGGATTTTTTCAAAAAAAAATCTTATAGAGTTTGTGAAGTCAATTATAAAGATAACCTGCCTCTTTATTGTGGTCTTTTTTGTTCTTCGGATGGTCCTTCCCGCTTTGATAAGTTCTCCCTATGGAGAAGTATCTTTTATTTTCGATCTTTTGAAAGCAATCCTTAAGCCCTTTATCATATACCTTTCCATGGTGCTGATAATTCTTGCGGCAGGGGACTATTTTTTTCAAAAGCGTCAGCATCTGAATGAATTGAAGATGACCAAACAGGAAGTAAAACAGGAGTATAAAGAAATGGAAGGAGACCCTCATATTAAAAGTAAGCGCCGCCAGCTTCATCAGGAGCTTCTTACAAAATCCATGCTTCAGAATGTAAGAAAAGCAACGGTAGTAGTCACCAACCCTACCCACATTGCCGTAGCCCTCTTTTACGATAAGGACAAGACAAAGCTTCCCGTAATTGTAGGGAAGGGCGAAAATCTTCTGGCCAGGCGTATTGTTGAAATCGCAAAGGAGGAAGGTATTCCCATCATGATGGATGTTCCCCTGGCTCACGATCTCTTTGAAAGAGGAACCCTCGACGACTATATTCCTTCAGACCTTATAGAGCCTGTAGCACAGGTTTTAAAGTGGGTATATCAGATCACATCCTCCTCTCAGTGATGTGGTGCGATAGGGCAGTTGGTGGTGTTTCATTAATTGTGCCCGCTTGACAATAGGGGTAAGAGAAGGCTTTCCTCCTGGTGAGTATCACTAACCCTAAAGAATGAAAGCCCTATGAACGAAGGATATAGCCAGAAAAGCTCACCAGGATTCCGAGAAGCCATTTCTAAATTCAGGAAAGCCTCTCCCCCTGCAGACACACTTGACTAAACACTATGGAATTTTATCTGGACAGGAAGGAGAGAAAATAGTGTCAAGTCGGCTGATTGAAATATTTGAAGATGTGGAACTTGTAGAAAAAATTAAAAGGCGGTTGTCCTACTTATTTCAACTTGCAGAATTAGAGAATTCAAGAGCAGGTAAAATTGGAATGGAGATTGGTTCTGTTCGTGAGAGAATAATAGTTGCCTTACTCATCTATAAATTTGGAGAAGAGAATGTAGATGCTGAAATTCCTATTACTCAGGCGGAAGTAGACGTTAAATTGTTTGGTGAGCCAATATCGGTAAAGACTGTAACGGGTAAAAACTTTGGGGGAGTCAAACTAATATGGACTGTAGATGCAGAAAAGGCAAAAGAGTTTCGCGAAAATTATTACCCTAGTTGTGATATCCTGCTCGCTCAAATTAAATGGAAAGATATAGGAGGATTTTACTATATTCCATTAGAAGTTCAAAAGAGAGTTTTTGATGAAATAGGTCGAGAAAGATATATTAAACTTCCTAAATCCGGAGCAAACCCAAGGAGTGTTGAAATTACCAAAGAAGCATTGTTGGCATTATCTGAAGATGTGGAGACTAAAAGTATAGAAATATACTGGCAAAGATCAGAAATGGACGCTAATATTTATAAGAGATGGGTTGACCTGTGGGGAGAAGAATAGTGGAGCACAATAAGAAGAAAATTAGCACCCAAACAAGTGCTTTTGGTTCTCCAGGAAGGGTTAGTCACAACTCTACATATTTTTATACAAGCAGATTGTATGAGGGACTGCCAGGGGAACAGGCAGGGAGGTATGTGGAAAACCCAATTCCCGATGGGTTTCTTGACAGAATTTTTTGCAAAACAAGCGAAAATATGGAAGAGTTGCCGGATAACAGCGTACACCCTGATGATTACATCTCCCCCTTATAATGTGGGGAAGGAATACGACAGGAACTTTTCTCTTAATGAGTATAGAGAATTTTTGAAAAGGGTATGGGCTGAAGTCAAAAGAGTCCTAGTTCCCGGTGGTAGAGCATGCATAAATATTGCGAATCTGGGAAGAAAACCATACATACCCCTCCATGCTTTTATAATTGAAGATATGATGACCCTTGGATTTCTAATGCGAGGGGAAATCATCTGGAACAAAGCTTCAGGTAGTAGCCCTTCTACCGCTTGGGGAAGCTGGCTTTCTGCTAAAAATCCTGTGTTAAGAGATGTTCACGAATACATCCTGGTTTTTTCCAAAGCAATGTTCTCAAGGGAGAGTCTGGGAAGAAAAAGCACGATTTCAAGAGAGGAGTTTCTTGAGTTTACAAAGAGTGTCTGGACATTTCCAGCTGAGTCTGCAAAAAGAATTGGACATCCTGCGCCTTTCCCGGTCGAACTGCCCTACAGGTTGATCCAGCTTTACTCTTTTGAGGGGGAAATTGTTCTGGACCCCTTTATGGGGAGCGGACAAACCGCGATTGCTGCAGTAAAAACAAAGCGCCGCTACGTTGGGTACGAGATAAACGAAGATTATGTTAAACTGGCAGAAAAAAGAATAAATGGTTTGTATGATTTCAGACAACTAAAGATTAAGACGTTCTAAAAAGCTTTGCATATTACTGTCTTTTCCGCGCTTTTACACCTTATAGAGTCTTTGAAACATTTGCCCTATAGTTGCTCGCTTTTCTTCACTATTTCCCACGGTTCCACATCTCCCGGTATAACTTCCATCATGGGATGCGGTTTTATGACGGCAATTTCTAAAAGTTCGCAGTAACGGCGGGGATCACGAATTTTTAATTTTTCCAAGAGATGTTTCCATTCGTATTCAAGCTGCCCGGTTGTGACAAAGATACTGATAGGCTGAACGGAGAAATCTATCTTGGATGGATTAAACCGGTATTTGCGCCTTTCTCCTTCTTCAAACACAGCCCGTAGATAAACATTGATTGCCTGTATCGGATCCGGCTGGAATCGAAACCGGGTAAGTTGTGGATGATGAACGTAGCCCCTGGTTTTTCCTTCCAGCACAGCCTTTGCCAGAAGTCCTTCACGCCACAGAGCAACCAATCCCTTGGCATCAAGATATTCAGGATGTAATGACCACAGTCTCATTTCCTATTTTCCAATGCAGAACTGAGAAAACACTCGATCCAGCACATCCTCCATTGACGCTTCTTTGCCAACAATGGCGTTAAGTTCTTTTCGTGCTGACTCTAGCTCGTAGGCGATGAGTTCATAGGGCGGAAGGAAATGTAGAGCGCCATGCCGCGTCCTTCCTTCTTCTCCATTCTCGCCTTCCAGCAGTAGCCTGGCTCGCTCAAGACTTTCTAAAGCTCTTACCAGATGTTCATTATGACGCTTGTTTATAGCAAAGCTCTCAGATGCATCATCTATTGCCTGTTTGAGGAAGTGTTCTCGAATAAAGTTCTTAAGAGACTCAACGTCTTCTTTTCTTTTGGCCGACATCATAATTACCGGAGCTCTTGTGTCGTAGCGACTTCTTAAAACGGATTCTTCCCAGCGGTGAGGCAAGTCAGCTTTGTTTATGAGCATCAGATAGCGACTGTCCTTGATTATTTCAAATATGTAGTCGTCCTCACGGGTAAGATTTTCCGAAACATCTAAAAGCCACAGTATTATATTGGCTTCCTTGATAACCCGAAGAGTTCGTTCAATGCCGAGAGCCTCAATATAGTCCGCCTTTTCCCGTATGCCGGCTGTATCCATGATGCGCACCAGCACGCCGTCGATTGTGAACGAGTCTTCGATAACATCACGAGTTGTCCCGGCATATTCGGTAACAATCGCTCTGTCTTTTTCTAGAAGAGCATTCAGGAGAGAAGATTTTCCCACGTTGGGTTTCCCGACCAGAGCCAGCGAAACGCCTTCTCGCAGAAGCTGAACGCTGTCAAAGCTTTTTAGAACTCGCCTTATGGGTTGAATGAGTTCATCCTCAAGTCTTTTCGTCAAAAGCTGGTTAAGGGCAAAGATGCTGTCACCGTCAGATGCTAGATCGCCTGATTCGCTCTCGTCTTCAACGTCTTCCGGGAAATCAAGATGAGCTTCAATATGAGCAAGGATATCCGTTAGAGTTTCGATCCAGTTCGTGACAGCCAAGAAGCACTCTCCCTGAAGTTGACGCCTTGCCATGTCGAGGGACGCTCGAGACCGACTCGATACAATCTCCTGCACGGCTTCTGCCTGACTCAGATCAATTCTTCCGTGGAGAAAAGCCCTGTAGGTAAACTCACCGGGGGCAGCAAGCCGAGCACCCTGAGCCATAACCACTCTCAGAATCTCTTCCAGCACGGCATACCCGCTGTGGCAGTTGATTTCCACGACGTCTTCTCGAGTGTAAGTTCGAGGGCTTTTCATCACAGAAAGAAGCACTTCATCTATCAACGATCCTGTTTCCGGGTCGTAAATCCAGCCATAGTAAAGGCGATGAGATGCCAGAGGGAAGGACGCCGATGCGGGGCGAAAAATTTTCTCTGCAATTTTTACGGCATTTTTGCCGCTAATCCTGACAATGCCTATCCCCCCGATTCCCACAGGGGTTGCTATGGCGCAGATGGTATCCTGACCCAGAATGTCACGGATCATGGTTTGCTTTCGTGAGAAATTGTAAAAAGTTTTGCAGCGTTTTCTCCTTCGATCAGTTTTCGCTCTTCGCTCGTAAGCCCGGCCGCTTCCATTTCACTGCGGTAGCGTTTGAATCCAAGGAGCGGATAATCACTGCCGAAGAGTATTTTTTCTATGCCGAGGATTTCTGCGGCGATTTTGTAGATTTTCGGAGAATAGAGAAAGGGAGATGCGGCAGTATCGACAAAGACAAGACGGAAGAGATCGGGAACTTCTTTTTTTAGCAGAGCATAGAAAAACAATCCCCCAGCCCAGTGAGCAAAGATAAGGGGGATGTCCTGAAGTCGCCTGGTTATTTCGTAGTAGAAGTCCAATCCTTGAGGAGCCTTGCCAGGGTAGGAGTGCCCCACGGGTTCGTTTGCGTGGATCAGAATAACGCCCTGATGACTTTTTACCACTTCGCCTATCTGGGAATATAAGTCATAGACTTTTTCTCGGTCGCAGTTTCCGTAAACAGCCAGTTCTCCTGCTCCCTTTGCGCCCGCTTTCATGCAACGTTCAACTTCACGCACGCTCCAATCTTCCGTTGGAAGAACGCAGACCAGGGGAATCAGCCGATCAGGGTAGCGATTTGCCCATTCCAGGACGTAATCGTTGTGTTTCATTGTGAGATTGCGATCTATCCAGGGGAAACCGAATACAACCGACCTGTCTATTCCGGCTTCATCCATAGCATCTATGAGTTCCTTACCGGTTGACATTTTTGCCTTTGGGTGTCCGTAAAGGAGGTCGAACGCAGGCTCGCTATTCCTGTAATCGTTACGGTTTGCTATAACCTGATCGGGGAAGATGTGAGTGTGAACGTCAATTATCATGATTGTGTTGTGCCTCCTTGATGAACTTTATTGTTGGAGTTGGTTATCTTGCGTGTTTAAGGCTAGAGCGATTTGAAAACGTTGGCAAGTGAAAAGCGGGGTTAAAGGGAAGATGAAGGGAAAAGAAGAGAAGGTTCTTAATGTCATGGAAGAAGCAGCCAGGAAGGCTGGCGGCATAATAGTTTCGGCTTACGAGACGGCAAGGAGCTGGAAGTTTGAGGAAAAGTCGAGCTTTGATTATGTGACTGAAGTAGATCGTGAATCTGAGCGAGTCATAACGGAAGTTATTAAGGATGTCTTTCCTGATGATGTAATCATAGCTGAAGAATCCTGGGATGGTTCTTACAATGGGGAAGATCCCGGCTGGATTATAGATCCGCTTGACGGCACCACGAACTTTATTCATGGCTTTCCCATGGTATCGGTTTCTATTGCGAGAATTGAAAACGGGATTGTGACAGCAGGGTGTGTATTTGATCCTCTCAGGCAGGAATTTTTCTGGGGGTTGAGAGGCAAGGGGGCTTTTGTTAACGAAAGGCGTTTGGATGCTCGACGCTGGAATCTAAGTCTGTCCAGGGCTCTGGTAGCGACGGGTTTTCCTTTTAGGCGGAAAGATCTTTTGCAGGATTATCTGGATGTTTTTTCTGCCGTTTTTCAGGTGGTGAGTGATATTCGGCGTGGAGGTTCAGCGGCTCTTGATCTTGCATACGTTGCCTGTGGTAGAGTTGATGGGTTTTGGGAGGTAGGACTTAAGCCGTGGGATATTGCTGCGTCTATGCTTTTTATAATCGAAACGGGAGGGGTTGTGACTGATTTCTGGGGGCGTGGTGAAAGGGAAGTATTGTGGAACGGGAACATTGTGGCGGCTGCGTCTATGGAGCTGCACGAAGAGATTATGAAGATTATAAGGACTTCGAGACTTATAAGTGAATTGAATGCGTAACTTACATGTTTTGCGAGTGAAATTGCACAATTTTGTTCAATTTAAGGGGGAAGTCTGGGGGGTTTTTAAAAATTGGTCTAAGTTATTGAAATTATTGAAAGCGGTCATTCGAGTTCCTGCCTGACGGGTTTTTCTAGCAATATCAATATCTTATGTTATTTTAGGGGGTAATTTAGGATGAAATTTTTGGGGGTTTTTCTGGCAAAAGGGGGAGGTCCCCCAAAATTGGCTTATAAAGTATTGACATTTCTTTTGTTTTAAGGTATGCGGTCGGAAGACTCGCCCCGCTTCGAGGGGATTGCGACAGCTCGGGGACATACTCTCTCCTCGTGAAAAGCACTGTGTGTCGGAAGACTCGCCCCGCTTCGAGGGGATTGCGACGCCGTCCAGCTGTACGATACCGAAACCTTCTTCGATCCTAAGAGTCGGAAGACTCGCCCCGCTTCGAGGGGATTGCGACTCTGCCCACCCCACAGCAGGCTATTCCCGCCGTAGTCGGAAGACTCGCCCCGCTTCGAGGGGATTGCGACTCTTACACCACCGCTCAATTTGTCTCCTATTTCTCCTGTCGGAAGACTCGCCCCGCTTCGAGGGGATTGCGACTCATTGTAAGCCTCTTTGATGTCACGGTGGCCATATCTCTGTCGGAAGACTCGCCCCGCTTCGAGGGGATTGCGACAGAATTTCAAGAACGTTTTCGGCGTGGAATTCATTTTCTCCGTCGGAAGACTCGCCCCGCTTCGAGGGGATTGCGACAAAGATAAGTCTGGCAGTCCTATACGAACTGCCAAACTCTGTCGGAAGACTCGCCCCGCTTCGAGGGGATTGCGACGCCACTGTCCGCCCCTTCCGGGGCAATAACTGCATAATCGTCGAAAGACTCGCCCCGCTTCGAGGGGATTGCGACGAGGTAGCACCTCCCCGCGGGGGCATACGAGTCTATGCGTCGGAAGACTCGCCCCGCTCCGAGGGGATTGCGACTCGCCCCCCTGAATCCCCCCGTCAACGGGGGGAGTTTTTGGAAGTTCATCCCGTCAATGGGGGGGAGTTTTTGGAAGTTCGCCCCGTAAACGGGGGTATTGGTTGGAAGTTCATACCATCAGCGGGGGACTTCCTTGGAAGCTCGCACTGTTTAGAAGAAATTGCGAGTTGTATCGGGGATCGGGTTTGTTTGATCCCTGGTTTGATAAATAGGAATAGTCAGTAAGCAGTTTTTGTTGTTGGAATTGAAGCGTTGTTGTGTTATGTTTCCACTGGTTGTTTAATAAGGTTTATCCTAAATCCAGTTTCCGATTCCCAATTCTCGACCTAAAAACTCACCCCGCTTCGAGGGGATTGCGAGATAGAAGACTGAGCTTCTGCTAGCTCTTTTACTCTCTGGTTGCAAAACTGCCCCGCTTTGAGGGGATTGAGAACTGTAGGGATGACCATTCGGTTGATCACACAGAATTTTGAGAAACCTTTTAGAATCTTAGTCTGCGTTAGCAATTTGCGCTAAATCCAGGGAGGTTGTGAATATTATGTATGATTGGCTTATTTTTATTGGTGCTGTTTGTGGGTGGATAGTTCTTACCAGATGGGTTTTCCCAAAATTAGGGCTGCCTTCCTGAGGCGCTCAAGCTTGCTCGGTCGGTGACCGAGATAAAACAAAGGCTAAAAAATAGAGAAAAAACAGGGGCAACTCTTGTGGTTGCCCCTGCAGTTTTTATTGCCCTATCATTTATCATTCAAAGACAATCGCAAGGATTGTCCCTACGATTTCGTTTATTCGCTAAATTACCACTTTCTAACAACTCGCCTGGGTAAAACTTTTCTGGCTCTACGGCGCCTAAGAATCTTTACCACAACCGCAAGAAGAATAATCGCCCCAAATACTCCCCCCACAATCATTAGCACAGGCTTTATGCTATAAAATACGGAAAGCAACCACAGTTCCTTTTTCTCTTCAGTAGCTTGTTCTGATTTGGTCTGTCCGCTCTTAGCGCTGGCCACATCTTTGGTTTTCTTGGTTGCTTCAGTGGCTTCTGGTTTCTTCGATCCTCCAGCAAAAAATTTCTGGATAGAATGCCACGTTCTTTTGAAAAATCCTGCTCTGCCAATATCTTCCCCGGCAACAAGCGGCACGGCTTCCAATAACTCGTCCCCTTTGTAAATACTTAGCTGGCCAACAATCTGCCCCGATCTCACAGGAGCAATCAATTCAGGAGACATTTCCACAACCGTCCTGATCTTCTTCTCTTCTCCTTTTGACATCAGCATAGTCTTGGATTCGAGAGGATATACCGACACAGCATCTTTTCTTCCCTTCCACACTTTAATTGTCCCAACCGCCTCTGATGAATTCACCGGCTTAACCATAGCGTAGGATCTGAAGCCGTAATTGAGAAGTTGCATCGCATCACGTTCGCGAATGCTCGGCTTAGTTGCCCCGAGCACCACAGCTATTAATCTCATGCCATCACGCTTTGCCGTAGCGATAAGATGGTATCCCCCCGCTGCAACAAATCCCGTCTTGAGTCCATCAACAGAAGGATCTTTGTTCAAAAGATGATTTCGGTTGTATTGCACAATGTTGTTGTATGTGAATTCTTTCATTGAATGATAAGCAAGAGCCTGAGGAAAACGGTTTGTGTATGCTATAGCAAGTCGAGCAAGATCTCGAGCCGTTGAATATTCTTGAGGATCAGGAAGTCCGTGAGGGTTGGCAAAGTGGCTTTGAATCATACCCAGTTCCTGGGCTTTTTGATTCATCAGAGCCACAAAGGATTCTACCGTCCCGGCTATATGTTCCGCAACGGCTACACAGGCATCATTTCCTGAAACAACGGCTATACCTTTGATGAGTTCTTCCAGAGAAACTTTATTACCTACTTCGATAAACATCTGAGAGCCACCGGTTTTCCAGGCTCGATGGCTTATGTAAACTTCATCATCAAGATGAATGGTTCCTTTTTCAAGTGCTTCAAACACAAGGTATAGCGTAAGTATCTTGGTCAGAGAGGCTGGGGCGATCTTCATATCAGCGTTATATTCGTAAAGAATCGACCCGGTTTCAGGCTCTGCAAGCACAGCCGCTTTGGATTCTATAGGTAAAAGAGAAGAAGCAGGTTGCTGTGTGCCCCCGCTGGGTGCATTAGCAGAATGCAGGGGCATGGCATGCCATGCCTCCACCATGAGCATCAAGAACAAAATCAAAAAAATATTTGAGAGTTGCCGTAGGAAATGCCGCATTCCTTTCATTTTTTTTGTCTCCTTCGCAATTGCCCCAACATTTTGCTTCATTGGAGAGCACTTAACAACGAGATCTTACAATATTGAGAGACGGATAAGTCACGGCATGCCGTGCCCTACCTTGCTATTTTTCCATCAGCTATCAACCATGTTGTTGCCTGTAAGTCTAAGTATCTTCTCCCACAGTTCCTGCCTTCCTGTTTTCTCAGTAGCAGAAAAAAGAACAATGTCTTCCGGGGAGATTGTCAAAATTCGGGCGCATTCTCTACGAGACTTTTCCAGTTCATTTTTTGAAAGCTTGTCAACCTTCGTGAGCACAGGAATTACGGCAAAACATTGAGCTGACAGCCAGTGATAGAGTTGAACGTCGTTGGGCATGGCAGGATGGCGGCTGTCCATTATTAGAACAACGCCTTTCAGGGTCTTTCTGTTCTGCAAGTATCCTTCAATAAGATACTTCCACTTTGCCTGAACATCCTTTGGCACCTTCGCGAAGCCATATCCTGGAAGGTCCACGAAGTAAAAGGCTTTGTTGATGGTGAAAAAGTTGATGCTCTGAGTTCGTCCCGGCGTGTTGCTTGTCTTCACAAGTTTTTTTCTAAGAAGAAGAGCGTTTATAAGAGAGGACTTTCCCACGTTGGATCTTCCCGCAAAGGCTATCTCCGGAAGACTCTCTTCTGGCAATTGTTGAACAGTGAAAGCAGAAGTAAAGAATTCTGCAGACACAATCTTGATAGGAGCTGTTTCTGGATCACGATTTAGTGCTTTCATGCAGGTATAGCTCTATCCTTCTTAAACCTTCATCAATGCGTTCCAATGAGTTAGCATAACTAAAGCGCAAAAATCCTTCCCCGTTGGCGCCAAAATCAATGCCGGGTGTAACGCCCACGTGAGCGTTTTCGAGAATTTCAAAAGCCAGCCGGTAGGCGTCCTGCCCAAAAGAAGAAGCATTGGCAAAAACATAAAAAGCGCCCTTGGGTTCCCTTGCCACACCAAAACCTATTTCTTTAAGGCGCTTAACCATGAAGCGCCTTCGTTCATCGTAAGTCTTAACCATCTTTTCCACGTCTAGAGCCACTTCCGGGTTTGTGAGAGCTTCATAGGCGGCGTATTGAGATACAGAGTTGGCGGATATAAAAAAATTCTGCACCATGCACTTTGTAGTTTTTACAAAATCTTTCGGCACGATTACGTATCCAAGTCTCCATCCCGTCATAGCGTAGAGCTTGGAGAAGCCGTTAAAAACAAAGCATCTATCAGTATATTCAAGTGCCGAATGGGCTTTTTCCCCGTCGTAAACCAGCCCGTGGTAGATTTCATCGCTGAAGATCCACAATCCCAGGTCAGCTATTGCTTGCAACCGCTCAGGTTCGGTAATTTGCCCTGTAGGATTTGAAGGGGAGTTTACCATGATGGCTTTTGTTTTGACGTTGATAATAGATCTTACTGCGTCCACATCATACTGAAACCCGTTGTTTTCCTCCACTTTCACGAAGCGAGGCACAGCACTAATAAATCTAGCGAAGTTCGGATAGCAGGCATAACCGGGATCACTCAAGATGATTTCGTCCCCACGCGATAAAACGAGAGCAAGAGCCACGATAAACGCAGGTGATGTGCCAGATGTGATAACCACCTGGTCGGGATCAAGTCCCTTTACTCCGTAGGTCCGTTCGTAAAGATCGCAAATTGCTTCTCGAAGTTCAACAATACCAAGACTGTGAGTGTAGTGAGTTTCCCCGTTGCGAAGTGCTCTAATTGCCGCTTCCTTTATTGCTTTAGGTGTTTCAAAATCAGGTTCTCCCACTTCCAGGTGCACTACATCATGTCCTTCCCGTTCAATCTCCTGAGCTCTTTCCAGAACATCCATAACAATGAAGGGACGTATTGAGGCTATCTGTTCGTTGACCATTTTCCTATCTCCCGATTGTTTTTCTTGTTCTGCCTGGAGTTTCCATATTGCTGAGGTAATCAAGAGCAGCTTTAGCCGTTGGCGTGTCTGGGGCTAGTTTGGTGACTCGTTCAAGGTAATACTTCGCAGCAACGTAGTCCCCGTGCTGGTAAAGCAATCTTCCGTAGCCGAAATTTGCCATAACGGAGTCAGGATCATACTGTAGAGCTTCCTTGTATTCGTCCAGGGCTTTCGCATTATCGCCAAGAGCTTCAAGTGTTCTTGCCAATTCAAGGTGAGCGGCGGCATAGTTTGGGGAAAGTTCTATGGCTTGCTGATAATATTTTTTGGCTTCCTCATATTTACCCATGCGATAAAAGAGGCTTCCAAGATTGTAAGCCGCCAGTTGGGGAGTTTCATAATAGGGATTGTTTAATGCCTTTTCGAAAGCTTTGCGAGCCTCTTCAAATCTGCCTTCTTCTGCGAGAATAGCTCCAAGTGCGTTACTGGCTTCGGCATAGTCAGGTTGAACGGCTAGAGCCTTCTGAAGGTATTCCTTCGTTTGATCTCTAAAGCCTCTCCTCTGGTAGGCAAGAGCGATTTCGTAAAGAAGTTGAGGATCCTTGGGACGACGAGCTTCCGCCGCCTTGAGATACCTCAAAGCCATTCCGATGTTGCCCGCCGCAAGATAGTTTTGTCCCATGGCTTTGAGTTCTTCAGGAGATCCGGAAAGACGCTGCGGAATGGTAGCGGATTCAGGTCCTTCGATTCTTTCTGCAGGGGCTGGTGCTGGTGATGGTGGTCTGGGAGCCTGTCTTTGAGTTTGGGGAGAAAGTGAGTGAGTTGCCCCGTCCTGGGCTTTATCCGGTTGCTGAACAGGGGGGTGTTGTGGAGTGCAGGAGATGAGAGCAAAAACAATGATTGACAGCAAGGGCAGGGCATTTCTTAAAACTGCGACACGCCGTGCCCCCTTCCTTACCAAACTGTTTGATTGTATCCAGGATGTGGTTATGCTCTGCACTCTTTCCTTCATATTAACGTGCCCCTACAGTTTTTTTGATAATACAACCGGCGTCTGGTTATCCATGCGTGAATCAAAGTGGAAGTTCCTTTACATCCCCCCTCAGGCGAGGGGAGAGTAAGGAATTCTCGCTAAATTACTTTGTTTAGAGGATATTCAATAATGCCCTCTGCACCTCTTTTGATGAGCTGAGGTATTAGGTCTCGAACTACCTTTTTTGAAACCACCACTTCCACAGAAAACCAGTCGCTGTTGTAGAGCACAGACACAGTGGGAGATGTAATGCTGGGCAGTATTTCCATCACCTGAACGACGTTTTTTTCAGGAACGTTCATCTTGAGCCCGACAAATTCATCAGCTTTAAGAGCTCCCTGAAGAAGAGTAGCGATCTGTTGGATCTTGTCTCGCTTCCATTCGTCTTCCCAGGCTTTTTTGTTAGCAATGAGTTGAGGGTTTGACACCATGAGTTCCTTAATTATCCGTAATCCGTTGGCTCTCATAGTGCTTCCCGTCTCAGTCACTTCCACAATCGCATCGCACAGCCCAGCTATGACTTTAGCTTCTGTTGCTCCCCAGGAAAATTCCACATTCACATTGATACCTGCTTCCGCAAAATATCTTTTTGTGAACTGAAGAAGTTCTGTTGCAACCTTCTTTCCTTCCAGGTCCTTTATGTCCCTTATGGGGGAATCGAAGGGCACGGCAACAACCCATCGAGTTGGTTTGTTGGAGGTTTTGGAATAGACAAGATCTGCTACTACCACCACATCGGAGTTGTTTTCCAGAATCCAGTCTTTTCCGGTAATCCCGGCGTCAAAGGTTCCATTTTCCACATAGCGGGACATTTCCTGAGCTCGACAGATCGCACAGCTAATCTCAGGATCGTTAATCTCTGGAAAGTAACTCCGCTCAGAGATGGTAATGTTCCATCCCGAATTTTTGAAAAGCCGTAAAGTTGCTTCCTGAAGGCTTCCTTTGGGTATTCCCAAAACCAATTGCTTCACTTCTTATAAACCTCCTCTGGATCAAATATGCGGGGTTCTACAATTACACACTGGTTTCCGGCTATCTTTCTGTAAAAGCAGCTTCTGTAACCTGTGTGACAGGCGGCACCTCCCCGCTGGTGCACCTTAAGTAGAATGGTATCTTCGTCGCAATCAATCAATATTTCAACCACATCCTGAGTATGCCCTGAAGTTTCACCTTTTAGCCAGATTTTTTTTCGAGAGCGGCTCCAGTAGTGAGCCTTTCCAGTTTCCAGCGTCTTTTTCCAGGCTTCTTCATTCATGTAAGCTAGCATGAGAACGGAACCGGTTTCAACATCCTGAACGATAACCGGAAGCAATCCACCGCCTTTTGCAAAGTCTGGCTCAACTGTTCTGTTTTCGCTCATTGGTTTTTACTCCTCTTAGAGGGGTAGAGCACAGCATAATACTAATGCCCGTCCAATATGGTAACTATATAAAAAATTATGCTCGACCACCATCTTTTTTGAGTGTTTCCACCGCTAGAGATTCATTCTTTGCAAGTGATCCAGCAAGCTGACCACAGGCAGCGTGAATGTCCGCTCCTCTGCTTTCTCTCACCGTAGCAGTCATGTGAGCGTTCTGCAACATAGACTGAAATTCAGCAATAGCCTTATCCGACGGTCTCCTGTAGGGAGATCCTTCATGGGGGTTGTAGGGTATGAGGTTTATTTTGCACCTGACTGGGCGAAGAAGTTCTATCAATTCTCGAGCTTCCCTCGAGCCGTCGTTTACACCTTCAATAAGGACGTATTCAAAGGTGATTCGCTTTCTCGGTGGAAGAGGAAACCTCACACAGGCTTCTAGCACTTTTTCTAAGGGATAAGTTGAGTTGATCGGCATTATAGAGGTTCTGAGGTCGTTTCTGGGTGCATGTAGGCTTATTGCAAGGTTTACCGGGAAGCGTTCTCCAAGTCTTTCCATAGCGGGAACGATTCCCACTGTCGAGACTGTTATTCTTCTGTGGGATAAGTTAACACCGTGGGAATCAAGCAAAATCGATAAAGCTTTGTAAACCGCATCTTCGTTAAGGAGTGGTTCTCCCATACCCATGAAAACAATGTTTGTGATTCTTCGCTGGGATCCAATTAGCTGTTGCACCTGAACGTATTGATCGACGATTTCCCCAGCGGTGAGATTTCTCTTGAATCCCAGGCTTCCTGTGTAGCAAAAGCGGCATTTCAAAGGACAGCCTACCTGAGAGGAAACACACAGAGTAAACCGCGGCGGGTCGGGAATCAGAACGGTTTCCACTGCATGACCATCAGGAAGGCGGAAGACGAATTTTTCTGTTCCATCCGAGGAGACAAGACGTGAAGTGAGAGAAAGAGTATTTATAATGCACGCCTGTTCCAGTTTGATCCGAAAAGTTCTGCTTAAATCGGTACACTGACCCCAGGAATTAACATGCCGGACGTAAAGATGATGAAATATCTGTCTGGCTCTAAAAGTCCTTTCACCAATAGACTGAACCCACTTTTCGAGTTCGCTCAAAGTAAAATCTTTTAAGTGCACTTTGTTCATTTACTGTTACCCTGAGTCTTGCCTTTTATAGTCTCTCCCAGATTGTGCCTTTAGGCGTGTCCAAGAGTTTAATCCCCCTTGAGAGAATCTCATTTCTTATTTCATCGGCTCGCTCCCACAAACCATCCCGGCGTGCTTTTTCACGTTCTTCTATAAGTCTTTTTTCTTCTTCGCTCAACGGTTCAATATCCCGTGAAAAGATTCCACCTAGGATCTGGTTAATCTTTCCGAATACGGCTAACAGGTCGGTTTTGTCGCTTTCCTGCAATCCTTCTGTATCAAGTCTGGGATTTACCTTTCGAATGAAAGCAAAAACTTCCGCCATTGCCTGTGGTATGTTCAAATCGTCCGCCAGCGCCGAGATGAATCCCTGTTCAACAGCATAGAGATCGTCGGCGATAGAACCGGCTTCTTTCCTTTCGTTTATCGGCGCATTGTGGACTCGCGCAAGGAAGCGCCTGATGCGCTGGAAGCCCTTGATGGCTCCATCCAGCTCTTTTCTTGATGCATGAAGCGGCTTTCGGTAGTGGGTTGTAAGAACGAAGTATCGAATTTCTTCCGGTTTGTATCCTTCCTGGATGAGTTGCTCCAGAGAAGTGTCTTCGCATATTTCTTCCGCTGGGCAGTCTCTGCTAGTCCAGCATTGTTCGCAGATAAGCCATACCTGAGTGAGGTCTTTTGCTCCCAGCGCTTCCACTATGGCTCTGACGTTTTCAAGATGAGGAAAGAGAAATTCTATACTGCTAAGATATATGTCCACGGCGGGCTTTGATCCGCTTCTGCTTTGTCCCATTGCTGCTGTGGCTACAGCTATGTGCCAGGTTGGAATAACACTACCCCAGAGGGTTTTCATATAAACTCCCCGTTTCAATTCGGAAAGGGTGGCTCTCTTGAAGAGAGCAAAATCCTGCGGGCTTAGTTTTTCGTATCGCGAGAGATCAACCGTTTTTCCGGGGTAAAGTCTGCTTATGTCAATGTGAGCCAGTTCTCCATAGCGGGCGGCTTGAGAGACATCAAAATAAACCGACCTGAGTTTTTCATATGCTACTTTTCGGGCTATAAGGGTTTTTACGTGTTCAATCATTGTTTCTTCTAGATCGGACATCTTTACAAAATGGTAGCTGGAGTCCATTGAGAATCGCTTGAAAAGATCCGCCAGTTCTTCCATCTTCTTTTTCACATACTGAGGAAGTTCCACGTTTGCGTTTACAGAACCCGTAATGGTGCGACTGTCAAAATCCGGAAGAACAATAACAGGATGCACGGTAAACTGCTTAAACTGTAGGAACCTCACCAGCAAATCCGCCACAAAGAGACGCCGCGCTTCCTTGAGATTTAACGGCGAATCCAGAGGCGGTCCAGTGATAAACAATCTGATCTTTCCTTCCTCCACCGGAACAATTTGTTTTTTCTGGCGAGACAGGTAATCGTAGAATTTAAAATCAGGTTCGATCATCACCGTAAACAGATTGGTGCTCAGGTAGCGATCTCCTCCATCCGGGATGATAGCCACTATGATTCCCTCTTTCCGCTCCTTTGCGATTCTTACCGCAGCAGCCATTGCCGCCCCTGAACTCATCCCGGCAAAGATGCCTTCTTCTCTTGCAAGCCGCCTGGCCATTTCAAAAGCTTCATCATCCCCAATGTGCATAATTCGATCGAGACACTGCGGATTGTATATGCCGGGCACATAGGATTCCTTCATGTTTTTAAGTCCCTGGATCTTGTGCCCCATGTAAGGCTCAACCGCAACTATCTCAATTGCCGGGTTTCTTTCTTTCAATGCTCTGGCAAGCCCCATGGCCGTTCCGGATGTTCCCAGAGTTGCCACGACTACGTTGACCTTGCCGTCGGTCTGTTCGTAAATTTCCGGTCCTGTCCAAAGATAATGAGCTTCGGGGTTGGCGGGATTATTAAACTGATCCGGCATAAAGTATCTATCTGGGTTTTCCCTGACCAGGCGATAGACCTCTTCTATGGCTCCGTCGGTTCCAAGGTTTCCGGGAGTAAGTAGCAGTTCTGCCCCGAGAGCTCTAAGGATTTTCTGCCTCTCGAGGCTTGCCGTTTCCGGCATGGCAAGGATCAGACGATAACCTTTCACCGCCGCAACCACAGCAAGCCCTATACCGGTATTTCCACTTGTGGCTTCAATTATGATTTTGTCTTTTGTAAGAAGTCCTTTTCGCTCCGCATCTTCTATCATGGAAAGAGCCGCTCTATCCTTTATAGACCCCCCAGGGTTTTTCGCCTCCCATTTGACGTAGATCGTTACGTTAGGGTTAGGATTGAGCCTGTTTATTTTTATAAGCGGTGTGTTTCCAATTGCTTCCAGCACGTTGTTGAAAACATTCTTTCCCATCGCTTTTTCCTTCCATCTCCTTCTACAACGTAAAGACACAGCATACCGTGCGTGATCTTTTACAAATTCCTGATTCCCAACCCCCAGTTCTAAAACTTAAAACTAAGAGGATCGGATCCACTTGAAGAAAGATGCCGAAAGAGGCGGCAAGGTCATTTTAATAGAGTAGGGCAGGCCGTGCCACGGAATTTCCTGCGCCATCAACCCTCCCCCGTTTCCCATGTCGCTTCCTCCATAGTAGCTGCTGTCGCTGTTTAAGATTTCTCGCCAGAATCCCTTCCTTGGAACTCCCACTATGAAAGGATCACGCGGAACGGGTGTAAAATTAAAGACGCAAAGTATTATATCTTCTCTGTTTTTTGCCATGCGGATGAAGCTGAGAGTGCTCTGGTCGCTGTCGTTACAGTCAATCCATCGAAAACCTTCGTAAGATCCGTCCAGTTCGTAAAGAGCCGGCTCCTGTCTGATGAGATTGTTTAGATCCTTAAGCCAGAGCTGGATGCCGCGGTGGGAAGGAAAATCGAGAAGAACCCAGTCCAGCTCCGCATCGTGGTTCCACTCATACCATTGAGCAAGTTCTGCTCCCATAAAAAGAAGTTTTTTTCCGGGATGAGCATACATATAGCCGTAGAGCGCTCGCAGGTTTGCGAACTTCTGCCAGTAATCTCCGGGCATCTTGCCTATGAGAGATCCCTTGCCGTGAGTGACTTCATCGTGAGAAAAGGGAAGTATGAAGTTTTCGTGGAAGGCGTAAAGCAAACTGAAGGTCAGGTTGTTGTGGTGGTATTTTTTGTGGATTGGGTCTTTGGACATATAAAGTAGAGTGTCATGCATCCAGCCCATGTTCCACTTAAAACCAAAGCCAAGCCCGCCGATGTAAGTGGGGCGAGAAACCATGGGCCAGGCGGTTGATTCTTCCGCAATGGTCATTGCTCCCGGGCAGTTGCCGTATATGAGTTCATTAAATTTTTTCAGGAAATCTATAGCTTCGAGGTTTTCTCTGCCGCCGAACTGATTGGGAATCCATTCGCCCTCTTTACGAGAGTAGTCAAGGTAAAGCATCGACGCTACGGCATCTACTCTCAATCCATCCACGTGATAAACTTCGCACCAGAAGAGAGCATTGGAGAGAAGAAAGCACCGCACTTCGTTTCTTCCGTAGTTAAAAATAAAAGTGTTCCAGTCAGGATGGATACCTTTGCGGGGGTCGGCATGCTCGTAGAGATGAGTTCCATCAAAATAACCAAGCCCGTGTTCGTCTCGAGGGAAATGAGCTGGCACCCAGTCGATGATGACACCGATGTTGTGCTGATGTAAGACGTCCACAAGATACATAAAATCCTGTGGTGTGCCAAAGCGACTTGTGGGCGCAAAATAGCCAGTAACCTGATATCCCCAGGAACCGTTAAATGGGTGTTCCATGGGCGGGAGGAATTCCACATGAGTAAACCCCATGGAAGAAACATATTCGGCGAGCTGGTGAGCCAGCTCACGATAAGAAAGTCCCTTTTTCCAGGAGCCCAGATGAACTTCGTAAATGGTTATTGGAGCTTCGTGATGGTTTTTCAGATGGCGTGTTGCCATCCATTCTTCGTCGTGCCATTCATAACCTGAAACATTCCAAACAATGGAGGCCGTTTTCGGAGGAGTTTCTGCATAAAAAGCAAAAGGATCTGCCTTCCATACTCGATAGCCATTATATTGCGACCGAATGGCGTATTTGTAGCGGCTTCCTGAACGAACTCCCGGGATAAAACCTTCCCACACACCAGAATTTCCACAGCAGTTAAGAGGGTTTGCTTCTTCATTCCAGTTGTTGAAGTCTCCAACCACGGAAACATATTCGGCGTTGGGAGCCCATACGGCAAAGCGAGTTCCCGGCACGCCGTCCAGTTCAATTTCATGTGAGCCCATCTTTTCCCAGGCTCGGTAGTAAGTTCCTTCTCCGAAAAGATAAAGCTCGTAATCAGTTAAGAAAGCTTCTGGCTGATGTTGCTTCATATTATCCATTTCCCCTTCTTTATGTGAGGATGTTCGAACAAGGTTTGTAGGCTGCACTGTTGTGAGCCCTTTTGAAAGCACACCATTCAGTTTACCTTGTATTAGAGTAAGGAAGTAAAGCGAAATTTCGTGTTTCCCACATGATAGTAAGTTTTGAAAATCCTCCTTTTGTATTTTTATCCACGTCTAAAAAGAGTAAAGTTCATTGGAGAAAGTTCATAAATTTGTCCGGCTTCCCACCATTGTTTTTCCTCTGGAGGGATAATCTCGTATGTTGTGTCAATAAGAAGTTCCCACAGATGGGTTTTTCCCTGATTGTAAAATGGCAGTGTAAAAGGCTGAGCAGTTTCACGGTTGAAGTTAAACAGCATAAGCACTGTATCACCCGTGATGGTTTTGCCGCATTCGTCTATTTCATCTATGGCGTCCCCGCCCAGAACAACTCCAATGGATTCCATATTGAAGTTTGACCAGTCTTCTGGCGACATCTCAATCCCATTGGGAGTGAACCACGTAATGTCTTTATATCTGGACGCATGAATAGGTCTTCCCCGGAAGAAGTTGGATCTGTGGAAAACCGGCTGGCTTTTCCGGATTGATATTACTCCCTTTACAAATTCAAGAAATCTTTTGTCTCGGTCGCTTAATTCCCATGGATACCAGCTTATAATGTTATCCTGGCAGTAAGCGTTGTTGTTTCCCTTCTGAGTGCGTCCGAGTTCGTCTCCACCGGAGATCATCGGAACGCCTATGGAAAACATCAATGTCGCAATAAGATTTCTTTTTTGACGATAGCGCTTTTCAAGAATTTCCGGGTTTGTTGTGGGTCCTTCAACTCCGAAGTTGTAGCTGATGTTGTTGTTTTCCCCGTCGCGATTTTCTTCTTTGTTGGCTTCGTTGTGTTTTCTGTTGTAGCTTACAAGATCCTGCAGAGTAAAACCGTCGTGGCAGGTGACGTAATTTATGCTTGCGTGAGGTTTTCTGCCACTTTTGTTGTAAAGATCGGGACTCCCTGTTATTCTGAAAGCAAATTCGTTCATGAGCGAATGAGGAGATAGATTCCAGATCGCTCGCACCGTGTCTCGATACTTTCCGTTCCATTCAGTCCACAGTGGTGGGAAATTTCCTACCTGATATCCACCTTCGCCCAGGTCCCAGGGTTCTGCTATGAGCTTTACTCGTGATATGACAGGATCCTGCTGAATGAGAGTAAAAAAGGTTGCAAGTTGATCAAATTCGTAAAGTTCTCTTGCGAGAGCGCTGGCAAGATCGAAGCGGAACCCATCAACGTGCATTTCCAGCACCCAGTAGCGCAAACTGTCCATGATTAGCTGGAGGACTTGCGGGTGACCCACATTAAGGGAGTTTCCGCAGCCTGTAAAATCAACGTAAAATCGCTTGTTTTCTTCATTGAGGCGGTAATAGGTCGGGTTGTCGATGCCCCGGTAGCAGAGAGTTGGTCCCAGATGGTTTCCTTCGGCTGTGTGGTTGTAAACTACGTCCAGTATGACTTCGATCCCGTGATCGTGAAAAGTCTTTACCATGGTTTTAAAGTCTCTTATGACGGAGATAATATCTGAAGAATCGCATCGGCAGGCAAAACGGATATCGGGAGCGAAGTAGGAAAGAGTGTTATAGCCCCAGTAGTTGGTTAGTCCGAACTGGACGAGTCGCTGTTCGTCAATATGCTGATGAACGGGCATGAGTTCAATTGCCGTAATGCCAAGCGACTTAAGATGTTTTATGATTGGATCTGAGCAAAGTCCCAGGAAGGTGCCTCTAAGTTCAGAAGGAATTTCGGGATGGAGCATTGTCATGCCGCGGACGTGAGCTTCATAGATGATAGTTTGATTCCATGGAATTTGAGGATGTTTATCGCCTTCCCAATCAAAGGCATCGTCAACCACAACGCTTAAAGGCGCATAGGGAGCGTTGTCACGATCGTCACGCACCAGATCGGCATCGCTTACTCCTGGGCGATAACCAAACCATGTCTCGTGCCAGGATGATGTGCGGGTCACCAGCTTTGCGTATGGATCTACCAGAACCTTAGCCGGGTTGAATCGAAAGCCTTTTGAAGGATCGTAAGGGCCGTAAACTCTATAGCCGTAGAGTTGTCCAGGGCTTATACCCGGAAGGTAAACATGCCATACTCCGTTAGTGTATTCGGGCATTTCAATACGAACACATTCCTTGAATGCTGTAACAGAATCGAAAAGGCACAATTCTACCCTATCAGCATTTTCGGAAAAAATGGCGAAGTTTACCCCTTCGCCGTCCCATGTGGCACCTAGAGGGTAGGGGTTTCCTTTGCATACAGTGAGATCTTTGGGAATTTTTATGCGCAATTGTTGCTCCTTCCGGGGGAAATATGTATGCCGGGGAAATGTCCCCAGCCAGTTATTTATAGTAAAAATTGCGTTTCAACAAAAGGCATTGTTATAAATGAAGGTTGGTAATCAGTGAAGACTAGATACAAGCCCATTAAAAGTAGTTGGTTTTACGCAGGCAAATTTTGCTCGCATTTTAGTTTGCCTTTTTCCAGAAACAGATAAACATCTCCGATTCTTTTTGCTAGCTGAGCATCGTGGGTTGCGAGGATAATTGTTGAATTGAGTTTTTCTTTTAAGTCGATAAGAGTATCTTCGATAGCTGCTGTATTTTCGTAATCAACAAATGCCGTTGGTTCATCAAGAAACAGAATTTCCGGCTGTATGACGAGTGCTCTCGCAATGCCCATTCTCTTCGCTTCCCCGCTTGAAAGAGTTAGAGCATTCTGATTTTTCTTGTGTAGTAGCCCAACGAAATCTAAAGCTTCCTCAACTTTTTCTTTTATTTCCCTGGATTTTAATTTCCTTATCTTCAGTCCGTAAGCAACATTATTGAAAACCGTTGTATTAAAAATGCCGATACTTGGTAGAAGCAACGTTATTCTTCTTCTCAAATTCAAATCGGGTTCCAGAGCTTTTCCGTCTTCGTGATAAATGACGTCGCCTCTATCGGGAGCTTCTAATAATGCGCATATTCTCAAAAGAGTGGATTTTCCCGATCCATTTGGTCCCATCAGGGCATACACTTTGTTTTGTTCAAAAGAAAAGGAGCAGTCATCAAGCACTATCCTGGCGTTATAGAATTTTGTGATGTTCGCAATGGTCAGAGTTAAAGCCATTGGATAGTTCCTGTTGCGCCTTTTTTCTGGACCGAAAACAGAACGATGTTGATTAAAAAAGATATAGTGAGAAGAATAATTCCAAGAGCCATTGCAAGTTCAAAGTTTCCCTTGTCTGTTTCAAGAGCGATGGTTGTTGTGATTACTCTCGTGTATCCGGCGATATTTCCTCCAACTATCAGAATTGCCCCCACTTCAGCCATTACTCTTCCAAGAGCAGCACAAACACCCGCCATTATGCCGTATTTTGCTTCCTTTATCATTGTCATGGTTATTTGAAAAGATGTGGCTCCAAGAGCTTTTGCTGCAAGTTTTACCGAAGGGTCTATCTTTACAAGAGCCGAATGGGTAAGCGCCGCTACGATGGGGAAGGCAAGAATTGTTTGAGCGATTACCATTGCTGTGGGAGTATAAAGAAGTCTTAAAAAGCCAAGGGGACCACTTCGGGATAGCAAAAGATACAGCAGCAATCCAAGCACGACGGGAGGAAGTCCCATAAGGGTGTTAAGCAGAGTTATGATAAAGTTTCTACCGGGAAAGTTTTTTAGTCCAAGCACAGTTCCTGCGGGAACGCCCATGACTGTTGCTATTGCCAGAGCTGTGCCCGAAACTTTCAGGGACAGGATTATTATGTCCAGCAGTTCTTTATCAAGGTGCAGGATAAGGTAAAATGCCTGCTTAAAGGCTTCCAGTATAAAGTTCATCTCGCATTTGGAATAAACAACTGATTTCCAGATTTATCCTTAAAAGACGCTATGGCTTGCTGCCCCTCTTCCGATATTATCCAGTTTATCAATTCCATAGCCTCTTTATATTTCACGTGTTTGTGTTTTTCAGGATTTACTGCCATTACGCCGTATTGATTAAAAAGAACAGGATCGCCTTCAAAGAGAATTGCCAGCTCTAAATTGTCCTTTATCGCAAGCCATGTTCCTCTATCTGTGAGAGTGTAGGCTCTTTTTTCGTTTGCAATCCTCAAAGTTTTTTCCATGCCTTGTCCAGCTTCAAGATACCAGGGTTGTCCTTTTGGATCAATTCCCACCGCCTGCCACAGTTGTAATTCTTTCATGTGAGTTCCAGACTTATCCCCTCTCGATACAAAAAGGTTCCTGGATGACACAATGCTTTTGAATGCATCCTGGACTGTTTTGGCTTCTTTTACTTTTGCCGGATCATTTTCTGGTCCGATGATAACAAAATCGTTGTAGCAGACATCGTGTCTATTTACGAAATATCCTTCTTTTACAGCCTGCAATTCAAGCTCTTTTGCGTGAACAAACAGCGCATCAGCGTCCCCTCTTTTGCCCATCTCAATGGCTGCTCCGGTTCCTCTCGCAACGACCTTGACCTTAATTCCGGTTCTATTTTCGAAAATGGGCAATATATGATTTAGCAAACCTGAGTTTTCCACACTGGTTGTGGTGGCAAGGATAATAACTTTTTCCCGATCTTGAGCCATCGAAAAACTCACAAAGAATAACAACGCAAATAATGATACAAATCCCGGAATCTTTAGAACTCTCATCGTATTACCTCTTCTGTAGCTCGTAGTTTCGACCGCATTATAGAAATGGCTTTTAAGGTTCTCAAGTTTTACTTAAGGGCATTACACAAAGAAGGTGTAGGACAGTTCTAAAACTTCCTTTATTGGGTGGTAAAGTAAATGGAAAACACATGGATGGAACTCAACTTGGAAGACCTTCTCAGACATAGATAGCCAGTAAACGAATCAATATGTGATTCACCAAATAATGTATGGGCGACGCATGCGTTGCCTTTTCAACAGCCGTTTACTATCTTTCTATCCCGGAAAGTTCTTCCGAAAAGGGAAGCTAGTAATTTTTGAATACCTTTAGTTTCTTATTGATTGTTGCTGGTGTGTTTATCTCCATAGTATTTTACGAATGATGTTTACACTTACCTGATAATCGTCTAGGCATTTTGATGAAGTAATAGAAACTTATGGGCTTCTTCTCGTCCCATGGTTTTTTCTAAAAAAGAAGGCTCCACAAGAGATAGGTTCACCAGAATGAGTGTATCCAGCACATTGGAAAATTTGGGATCCACACTGAAGCTTAACACTTTCCCGCCCAGTTTGATGTAATGGCGAAGTAATACAGGTATTGCCCGGGAGTTTCCTTCAATGGTGCTTACGAGTTTGCCTAATAAATCCATATCAGTGATGTGATTGCACAGTAGATTAATATCCCATGGTTTTGGAGCCACATAGCGCCAGGGTCGGCGTGGTCGCACCCAGGCTCCCCATTCTTTACTAAAATGATGGTGGCGTAGATACATAACAATTAGGTGGCGACTCAGAGTATGATATTTGTCACTTATGCTTACTGGTCCAATTAGATATCTGTAATGTCCGTGTAATGACACATATCGACCAATACCTCTCCACAGGAACCATAAGGGAACATATTCTTTTTGATATTCTGGTCTAACAAAGGACCGTCCCAGTTCCAGGCTCTTTTCCAAAAGTGGTTCAATACCCTGATCATATCGAAAGAGGGTTTGAGTATAAAACCCTTTGAGACCTCGCTGGTCCAAGATAACATCTCCCCGTCCTATACGGTAAGCACCCACGACTTCGCGAGTCTTTTGATTCCATACGAATAAATGGTCGTAATAAAGGTCGAAGCGGTCCAGATCCACCGATTTTCCACTCCCTTCCCCTGCAGTCCGAAACGTAATTTCCCTCAACCGACCAATTTCGAGTAGAAGATTGGGTATTTGAGATGCTGAAGCCCAGAAGATTTTGTAATGTCCACTGGTAAAAAGACACTGATCAGTGGGTAAATCTTCCACTTCCTTTTCAACGAGTGTTTCGGGTATAGCATTGGAAATGGGCTGACATTTTTGTTTTGATTTTCCACGACGAGACATCCATCCTGTTCTTAAAAAAAATATTTTGGATCGATGGTTGACCTGGGACAGGCCTAAAGCATAGGTAGATGCTCGGAGATATTCCGTGATTCCCTCAGCCGATCCTATTTTTGTCAGTTCTTCAAAAGGAATTTTTTTACCGATGGTAATGTGAATAGTTCGACCGATTTTATTTTGTAACTCTCGAGGCAATAAAAGCGTTCTAAAGTTTGGATGCAGGAGACCCAAAAGATGGAAGGATAAACTATTTGAACCGTTAAAATGCATCGGTAGCACGGAACACTGCGTTCTCAGGACAAGACGTCCAACGGTGGAATTCCATGGTGGATCCAGAACGGCTAAGTTACGAAGATGAAAATGGGAAACGGTTCCTGATGGGAAAACAACCAGGACACCTCCTTTTTGAATCCACTCTAAACATCGCCTTAAAGGAAGGATATTTCTATCTCGGGATTCTTTGCGCCCGAAGGGGTCTACACCGAATATCAAGGAATTCATCTCGGGAATTCGTTCCAGAAGGAAGTTTGCCATAATCTTCACATCAGATCGGACAGTCAAAAGGATTTTGGCTGCTAAAATTCCCTCCAATCCTCCAAAGGGGTGATTAGCCACCACAATCAGAGGTTCCTTTGCAGGGATAGCTTCAACATCGCCTTGAACAAGTGGTCGAATTCCCAGTCTATCCACGAGATCTTTCAAGAAATTTTCAATACTTGGTGCAGGGACCAAACTTTTATAAGTATGTTCCAGTTTTTCCAATGCCATAAATTTTCCCAAACACTGCCTGATCGGTTTCCACAATTGGGAACCCTGGGAAAACCAATGAAGTTGAAAGTTCATCTTGTCCATACTTACCTCGTGTTTATATCTCCTTATTACAAGTTCACTGTCGATCTGTTTACTTGCCCCTATACGGCTTCCGAAAATTGTTCCTCTTTTTTGTCAAAGGGTTCGGCATATAATTGCCACGTAGCTTGAAAAGCCGCTTCAAAAGCTCTTCCTTCAGCATTTTTTCTGGCTTCCTTGCCCATCTGAGAACGTATCGAAACATCCAGGCACATTTTTTCCATTATTTGAAGTAAGCTATCTTCATCTCTCCCGGGGAAAATCCAACCAGTGCGCCCCGGAATAATGTTCTCCTGAGGTCCTCCACGGTCACTTACAATTACCGGAAGACCACTGGCTTGCGCTTCCAGAACCACATTCCCAAAAGTGTCGGTCGTGCTGGGGAAAACGAAAAAATCGCATGACGCATAGGCTTCATAGAGAGCATCTCCGGTAAGGTAACCCGTAAAGACAGCATGAGTGCCCGAGAGCATCTTCTCCATTTCGCTTCGATAGGGTCCGTCACCTACAATTACTAATGCCGTTTTGGGTTCCTTTTCATGAAGACGGCGGAATGCTCGGCACAGGATATCCAGATCTTTTTCTTTAGAAAGACGTCCTACATAAAGGGCTGCTGCTTTGCCATCGAGTTGATGCTGCAAGCGAAATCTGGGAGAATATTTCTCCGGACTGAATCTACGGATGTCAACACCTCGGGGATATATTAAAATTTTGTCTTGTGGAAGTCCTTGATTTATGAGTTCTCGAGCTGTAGCACTGGACGGCACATAGACACGATCCATCTGGTTATAAAACCACATTATATAGCGCCGTGTAATTGATTCTAAAACTTCATCCTCAGTTAGGCGGAACACATATTCGGGCAAGGCGGTATGGTAGGTAGCCACAATAGGAATCGACAGAATGCGAGCCACGGCTAAAGCTGCCAGACCCATTGGACCAGGAGTGGCAACATGTATTTGAGTGAAGTTTTGTTCATAGCAGTAGGATAGGAGTTGTAGAAAGGGTGGAATATTTAGAGAAAGCTCAGGATATTCAGGTATAGTATAGCGACCAATGGGCTTGAAATTGACAACTCCCGAAGGAATCTCTTCCTCTGCATCCTCTGATGTTATCAAGACAAGCTGTTTACCGAGGCTTCGGGCTACACGTAGTTGCTGAAGGAGCGTTTTTGCAACTCCGTTCACCTGAAGCAAAGTATCGGAGAAATGGGCAACAGAAAGTTTGTTGTCCATCGGGATTGTCACGTTGGACACATCGAAGTGACGAGCAACCTCTCTGGAGATGATTTTGTCCTTAGTGAAATAGGAAAAGGCTGCAAAGTAGGGAGCCATAAGAGTGTAGAGAGCTCCAGCAGAGCCAAGGGTGCCAAAGATGTCAAAAACGTTGGCGTTATTCCACTGATGGCTTATCTGAGTAAACAAATGCACCAGCAGGGCATTGCTGGCGCGTTCCAAGAAACGACTCCACGCCTTTTCGGCTGCAGTTTCGGAAAGTTTTTTGTTTCCTGCTACAACTGTCAAAAGCTGTCTGTCTTGAGCTAACAAGGTTTGTGACATTTTCCATATCGCTTTTATGGGGGGCAGTTCCTTTTCAGGGGGATCTTGCCGAGGCCATAAATGCATCGAACGTGCCACGTTGTAAAAGCGACTGGACCATGGTTTGGGAATAGACTCGCGATTCAGATCAAGAACGCGTTCCAGGAATTGAAGAAGAATGTCCTTATGAACATGTTTAGCTATTTGAAAACGTTCTCGATAATACTGATAGGCAATACCGTATAAATTATGCGCCATGGTAAGAGGGGTGGATGGCGTCCCATCGGTAAGAGCTTTTCCTTCGAGAAGTCCTTTTAAAAATGAAGGCACATCGGAAGCATCAGGGACAGATGTCCAATATCGTCCTATGTTAAATGAGCTATGGTCATCAGATCCGCTGATGAGCCATTTGCGACCAAAATCCAATGAAACAGGAATATTGTCGTGCTTCTCTGCAAGGCGCTTAAGGCTCTTACTAGTTATGTTGGGTATAAGTGCTCGCAATACCTGGTTCTGGTGGTCGTTTCTTGATCCATTTAATTCGAAACCACTAAAGAGAAGAAGCATCTTTTCGAAATGTTCAATGGTCAGCCTACCATTTATACTGAAGAGCGGATGGGCTACAACATGAACAATCTTTTGTTGTCTTAAATATACTACCAGGTCGTAAATGTTTTGCCGTATTTTTTGGATATCTTCGTGTTGGGAACTTGAAATGTTGAAAGCCAACACATGGACTTTACACCTGTCTTCGGGGAAATATGTGGTAATCTCCTCACTTACGAAAACGCCGGGCAAATGAGCGATTTCCTCAGCACCGGCGATGGTGTTGTGATCAGTAATGGTCACGATATCCATCCCCTTATTTTTAGCTATGCGATATATGTCTTTGGGTTGAGTAAAGCTCTCGGGACAACCGATCTTTTGTAAGATCCATTGAGACGGCCTCGTGGAAAATCTAGAGTGCACGTGTAAGTCCCCTTTCATAAAGCCCCCCTATTTTTGGTTTATCATCCGATCTCATTTTCCACGGGAAGGTTACCCGTAAGCGTCGATTTGCTAACATTTTGGCGAATACCGTCTTAAAAATACTTTCGTGGGTTAAGGTTCACGAGGAACCGTAAAACTTCCAATACATAGGTCACCCAGGATGGGAGTTAATTTCCTATGTATCGGTCACCGAGGACGGCGACTCTCCCAATATCCTACCGCCGTCTTGGGATGGACGGCGTCCTCGCCATCCGTTCTCTGATTCCTACCGGTTAGGGCTTGCTTACGATTCTGATCAAGTTTTTGAAAATTTGGTTTAGCCCCTGTAACGATACAGCGTTGTCCTGGCAACAGGCTCAAAAGTTGTAGGGGCGATGTATGCGTCACCCCTACAAATCTAGTGCGCCTGGCACGTGCGCGCTCCTGGATGGAATGATCTCGTTTTCTTAATTATGTCATTTAGCGATCACATTGTTGGAACAAATCTTATTTAATCTCAGCATGATCCTTGATGAGACAAAGTGTTGCTAAACGATTGCTTTGCAAGATCAATTAGGTAGTAATCATGCCTAAATTCAGGAGGTATTCTATGCTAAAACAACTCCCATTATATCAAATTGTTCCGATCTATTTTCCCGTAGATTATGGGAGTTCATCAGCGCTCTAAATATTTTTCCAGGAAAAACGCAAGTTAAAAAATTATATCTAGATCACCCTGAACTGTGACGATACGCAAAGCAAATATGAATTTTTCACAAAGATTAGCCAAAATTCACACAGGAAGAATCATAAAATAAAGACGTTTTACAGGACTAAAGGAGGAAAGCAACATGAGTAGACACTGGTCGATTGGAAAAAGCCTGGCCGTGAGCTTTACGGTTCTTGCTATGGCCTTAGTTGTTTTGGGGATTATGGGTTACCAGGCGGCGCGACGCAGTGTTATAGCCCTGGAAGAAGTGGGACATATCCGACTTCCCAGCGTGGATACGACTCTCACCATTGCCCAACATCTGGAAAGGATCAGCGGAAGCCTTTCGACTCTGGCCATACCGGATCTTGATAGAGAAACTCGAAAAGCACAGTATGACAGAATTGCCAGGGCAAGAGAAATGTATCGAGAAGCCATGAAAGCCTACGAACTTCTACCCAAAACCTCCGAAGAGGCAGAGATATGGAAACAATTTAGGGCGGCTTTAGATACCTGGAAGGCAGAAAATGACAAGGCTATTGCTATGGCTCAACACTTTGACAGTCTGGGTATTCAGGATCCCGACATGTTGAAACAAGATATTATTGCCTTTATATCGGATCACTACAAGCTCGAATCCATGGTTTTACAGATGATTATGACCGGAGAAGTCTTTGAAGGGAAAGAAGACCACACATCATGCTGGTTTGGACAATGGCTTTCGACCTTTAAGACCGATAATCCGGAACTGAAAAGCATTGTGAGTCGGGTGGCTGAACCACATCGACAGTTCCATGAAGCAGTTCGAAATATTAAGGAACTCGTGGCATCAGGTCGGATTGAAGAAGCACACCTTGTGTTGGATAATCAGTTTCGTGGAGCGAGTAAAAAGGTTTTTAGGAATCTTCATGCCATCGAAGCTATAGCTGACGAAGCTCATAGAACAATGCAAAACTTACAAGAGCAGATTTTAGGGCCAGTTTTGGAAGCACAAAACGGGGTCATGTCACTTCTGGCTAAAGTGGTTGAAATTAACAAAAAAGCAGGAAAAAACGCTGCCAACGAAGCGAGTTCTTTTGCGTTACACACGCAAAAAATAATGACCGTTGTAACTATGGCTGGTTTGATTCTAGCTGCAATTCTAGGGGTATTCATTACCTTAACCATCCGTCGCCTTAATGGCGTGCTTCGAAAATCTATCGCTGAAATGTTGCAGAGTTCCGAACAAGTGGCCCTGGCGGCGGAACAGGTAGCATCAAAAAGTCAGCAGCTAGCCGAAGGAGCGTTTCAGCAGGCGGCCAGCATTGAACAAACCTCGTCAGCGTCGGAAGAGATGGCCTCAATAACACGCCAGAATGCCCACAATGCTGCTCAAGTTGCTGACCTGGTAAAACAGGTTGCCAGAATCGCCGAACAGGCGAAGAACACCATGGAGGAACTGTTGAACTCCATACAAGAAATCAAGCGATCCAGCGAAGAAACCAAAAAGATCATAAAGAATATCGACGAAATTGCCTTTCAAACTAACCTGCTAGCCCTTAATGCCGCCGTAGAAGCCGACAGAGCTGGTGAGGCTGGAGCAGGATTTGCTGTCGTGGCCGATGAAGTTAGAAATCTAGCCATGCGTGCTGCTGAAGCCGCCAGGAGCACGGAACAGATCATAGAAGACACGGTGAATCGCGTCAAACATGGAGCGGATCTTACGGAATCCACCAACCTGGCTTTTACTCAAGTTCACGAAAGTGTAGTCAAAGTCAGAGAACTGGTAAGCGAAATTGCCGCTGCCAGCAGTGAACAAGCTCAAGGCATAGAGCAAATAAACCGAGCTGTAGCTGAAATAGACAAGGTGATACAGAAAAATGCGTCCAGTGCTGAAGAATCGGCTTCGGAAGCTGAAGAACTCAACAGACAGGCGGAGCAGATTCGACTGGGCTTAAAAGAACTGGCGGCTCTGGTTGAAAATCAGAAACAGAACGGATCAGGAAAGATCTTTTTAAGGAAGAAGACAATTGATGTTTCTCAAATTCCACAAGAAAAACTCCAGCTTGAAAAAATCGGTGCCGTGGCTCTGGTTCCATCATCAGGAAACGGCAAGTCATCGGGAAACGGTAAGACATCCCTGCTTCCAGAAAAATCTGAAAAAACAGTTCCAATTTCGAATAAAACATTGTGGCTCATGTTCAAAAGTAGTGCAACCTAGCTAACTGAGAGATAAAAGCAGGGGAGATTCGTTTCAAGTTGATCCGA
>JBBFKT010000007.1 GCA_037482015.1 Thermodesulforhabdaceae bacterium | reverse complement strand
GGGGGCCGTAGCGGCCCATGTGGGGCGACTGCTCAGGCTCCAGGGAACGGCCGCAGCCAGCCAGGTACAGCGCCGCGTGCGGGAGCAATATGGGGAACGCGGCACGGTATCCAGAGCGGCACGACGGGTGCTGCGGAGCTTCGTCGATTGGGAGGTCCTGAAGGAAACATCGGAAAAAGGCATCTATACCGCTGGGCTTTCACTCGCCATAGCTCAGGTGGAGGTTATCGCCTGGTTGGCCGAGGCCTTCTTGCACGCTCATCCCAACGCTTCGGTGGCTTTGAGAACGGTCCTCGATTCCACGAGCCTGTTCCCGTTCCGCCTGAGCCCTGTTTCCGCGGCTCATCTGGTCGCGGTCTCCGGGCGGCTCGATGTGCTGCGACACGGCCTTGACCAGGACTTGATCATGCTCCGCGAGGAAAGCCTGCAAGCGGCGAAGGGAGGCGGATCATGACGCTCGTGCAATCCGCATCCCAGAAGCGCCGGGTGGTTCAAGAGGGCGCCGCGCGCTCTCACTTTCACGGTTTCCCAGACACGACCCTGCTTGAGTCGGGCGCAATTCCGATTGCCGAAATCGCTGAACTTGCCATGCGGGAAGGTCAATGCACGAACCCGCTCTATCGGGTTCACCGCTGGTTCGCCCGACGCCTCGGTTCTCAGTTCCGGTCAATCTTGACCGGCCTTTCGCTTGATGCTGATGAAGCGAACCGCTTTTGGGACACCTTCCTGGGTAAGGTGCCGCTGGACGGCGCGGTGGTCCTGGATCCCTTCGTCGGAGGGGGAACCAGCCTGGTGGAAGCCATGCGCTGTGGTGCCCACGTGATCGGATACGACATCGACCCGGTAGCCACGTTCATCACGAGATTTGAACTGGAAGCAGCTGCCTACGATCCCGAGAGCGAGGAGATTGCCGAGCTCTGCGCCTCCATTGCTGCCCAGCTGGCACCTTTCCACAGGACCAAAGTCAAAGGCCGGGAGCATGAGGTCTTGCATCACTTCTGGGTGGAGTGTCGCACCTGTCTTTCCTGCGGGACCACATTCGAGATCCATCCGCATTTCCAGTTGGCGTCCAGCAAGGAGAAGGGGCTCCAGTGGGCCTTCTGTAAGGCATGCCACGAAGTCCACGAGCTTCCGATAGAGCGGAAGGAAATCCGCTGTACGTGCGGGACCCGGACCCGTATCGCACAGAGCACCCTCAATCGTGGAAAGGTTCGCTGTCCCGCATGTGGCGACATAACGGGTCTCGCTGATCGTGGAGACAGTCCGACGCCCCCGACGTGGCGCTTGTTTGCCCAAGAATACATCGAGCGAACCCCAATCGGCGTCACGCGGCATTTCAAGAAGGCGACGAAGGGAGACCGTATTCGCTACGGAAAGGCCTCGCGCCTTCTCAAGGAGATTGAGGGCTCCGAGGGCCTGTTTGCGCCGATGCGCGAGATCCCGACAGATGGCCGCTCAGACCAGCGACCGCTCATCCACGGCTTCAGAAGGTATCGAGACCTTTTCAATGACCGGCAGTTGCTACATCTGACCCTGCTCGGCAAGGCCATCGCAGCGGTGGATGAGCCTCGCACCCGGCGCGTCCTTGCTATGGCCTTCAGCGAGCATCTCACCACGAACTGCATGTACACGGCGTATGCTTTCGGCTACCGCCGCGTAAGCCCTATGTTCTCAATCCATTCCTACCGGCACATCACGAGGCCGGTGGAAATCAATCCATGGCTCGAGGGTATTGGGCGAGGCACGTTTCCGAACACTCTCAGCAAGATCACGAAGGCGGTGGCGTTTGCCAAGGCCCCGACCGAGTTGGACCCGAAAGGCGGCCGCGTTCCGTCCAAGGCGGGAGAGCACGTTTACGCCTCGGAGGTTTCTGCCAACCCCTGGCAGGTCCTGACCGGCTCCTCAAGAGCTTCCATACGCACAAAAACTTCCGAGGATCTGGCCGAGATCCCCGATGGAACCATCGACCTCATCCTCACGGATCCTCCGTACTTCGATAATCTGAGCTACTCGGAGCTCTCCGACTTCTACCTGGCCTGGCACCAGTCCCTTGGAGAGGCGGAACCTCCATTCGATGATCCGCACCTTGCGGCCCCCATCGGAGAGAACCTCGCCTTGACCTCCCGAGCCGATGAGTCGATTGCGGTTTATCGTGAAAGGCTCCGGCGGATCTTCTCCGAATGCCAGCGTGTGCTCAAACGGAATGGGGTCTTTGTCTTCACCTATCACCACAAGCACATTGCGGCGTGGAACGCTGTAGGCGAGGCGCTGGCCAGATCGGGTTTCAGGTGTAGCGCCGTCTTGCCCCTTCGCGGTGAGGGTCAGGGGGGGCTCCATTCCTACGACGGAACCATCAAGTGGGATGCCGTATTCGTATGCCGCAAGGATGCACAGGCGCCCGGTGGAGAATCCTGCCCAGTGGTCGTTCCGCGCAGCGCTATAGCCGATGCCAGACGCCGTGCGGATGCCTACGCCAAGGAACTCGGTGATAAGAAACGAATCGGCTTCCGAGAGCCAGACCGCCTGAACGTGGAACGGGCCATGATTGTGGCGTCGGCGGTCCTGGGAAAGGCAGACGACGAGTCCGTGCCACTCCACACGGCACTCTATTGCACAAGAGAACGAGGAGGCAACTGACATGCCCCGGCTGGACAAAGGCACGCTCGCGCTCACATTCAAATTTGATTGTGACCGCTTTCTTCGATTTCGGCTGGCATCCGACGCCGAAAAAGACTCTCTCGGCATCGAAGCCGATACCTACAAGCGACCCGGTATCGAACTGATCAAGGCGGCCGGGCGTCGGTGGGAGGCTGACAAGTACCAGGATCTTATCGACGTTTCACCGCCGGACGCCGTCGAGTATGTCGAGAAGGAAGAGGTCGATGAGCTTGTCGGTCGGAAGCCATTCGGTAAGGTCGAGAACCTGTTCGAAATCCTGCAGCGTGAGACCCCGCCATTTGCCATCATCGAAGCTGAGTTCGAGGTTCCGTCAAATATCACACCGGGTCTCCAAGAAGCATACGACACCTACGGTTTGGAGACCGTAAGAGCCCGTCCCGACATCATATGGGTTCGACCCGGCGGCACGGGACATCCGCTTATCGGCGATCCGGATCCTGTGCCGGAGTTCGAGCTACACGTGATTGACGTGAAAATGGCGGCCGAGCCTTCCCTTCGCCATTTTACGGAAGTCACCTACTACGCGCTCTCGCTGGCGGCGGCATTGGCGGAACAGGGCCTGTCGGATCGATACGCTGTGAGCGCAGAGGGGTTCATTTGGCCTGGTAGCCATGATGCTAACGCCTTCCGGAATCTTGTTCGTGAATACGAAGCAAGAGGAGATAGTGACCCTGTTACTTCAGCCCTACAGGACACCCTCGTGCCGGTCCCCTACGAGGTGTACCAGGTCCACGTCAAGCAGTTCTTCGAGGAACGACTACTCCGGGTTCTCGAGCAGAGACCGGAAGAGGCCTCCTGGCACGTGGGGCCAAAGTGCCAGCTATGTGACTACGTCCGATACTGCAAGCAGGAGGCGGAGAACTGTGACCATCTCTCCCGGCTGCCGTGGCTCAATCAGGGACAAGCCGAGCTTCTGCGCCAGAAGGGAATCGCGACCACGCAGGGCTTGAGGGAGGCCATCAGAGGCAGCATTACGGAGTGGCAGGCCGCAGAGGCGTCAAGCCACCAGCTTCGCGCTGATCGTCCAGCTCTGTTGGTGCGAGCCGAAGCACTCCACACCAACGAGCCCGTCGTTATTGAGGGGCGCAGATGCTCACTTATGCCTGCATGGAGCGACCAGAACATCTTCATTACGGTCCACTTCGATCCCGGTTCCGGCATTACGTTCGCCATGGGCGCCGCCCGAGTGTACTTCCCACCGGGCCGTAGTCAGGGGGATCCACCCCAAACGGAAGAACATGTGTTTGTCGTGGACCGCGTCGACGCAATGAACCCGGATACAGAGCGGGCCCGCCTGGTAGAGTTCGTCACCCTCGTCTCCCGGTGGCTCGAGGAGGTTTCGGATACCAACAGTCGACTGCCAGCAGCAGACCGCGTCTCATCTCATATCTTTTTCTGGGACATGCTTGAGGTCCGCCAGCTTCGGCGGATGTTCGAGAGACACATGAACCACCCGGAGGTCGTGGACCTGATCGAACTTCTGATTCGTCTCTTCCCCCCCGACCAGGTCTTGCCCGATCCAGACCTGTTCAAGTCTCAGCCGGGTACTATCGTGAAGGATGTCGTCCGACTGCTTCTTGGCCTTCCGATTCCGCATGATTATTCCCTGTTCGAGACGGCCAATACACTCTTTCCCGTTCGCAACGAGAATGGTGACCTTTACCGATTCCAACTGCCGTTCGGCTTCAGCACCCCCATGAGCGACCAGATCCCCTTTGAGCGGGCTTACGAGTTATGGCAGGACAAGATTTTCCTGAGACATTTTGACCCAAGGTTTCCGGATCAACCATCGCGGTGGCGGCCATACACGCGAGACGAGCTCTATGAGGGGATCAAGCAGGCAACACGCGTCCATCTCCGAGCGCTGCAGCATATCGTGAGGCGACTGCGGGAGCATTACCGGGACCGGCTTACGCTTCGCAAGGCTCCGTTCAGCGCAGCTCCGCCAACGCAGACGAGGATCCCAGAGCGTGCTCGCAGCCTCATCGCCTTCGAGAAGCTGAATGTGGCATGCCAGGAGCTTGAGAACCGACAGCGCCGGTCGCTTCCCGTTGACGAACGAGAGGCCCACTTCTTCTCCATACGCGGGATACGACCAGCAAACGGAAGAGTTTACGAGAACTGCATCGACGAGGTGCGCGTATCCGACTCCCGTTATGCCAGTGCCGAACTCCTGGCCTTCACGTTTGCCCCCACATCAAGAGATGCCAGGATAAATGAAGGGGACTTCCTGTTGGCATTGTCCAACGAAGATGACGATATCGAGCTCGATGTCCCTTGGCGAAGATACCTGGGCTTATCGTTTCCTGATGCACAGGCGCTGCTGGCTTCCCGCGGACTGAATGATGGATGGATGGTAAATGCCCCGCTGGGAAAGTTGCTTCAGGTTGAGGTTGTGCGCTTGGAGGCGATGCATGAACCTCCATTTCTGGTGCTAAGACCGGCTAATAGTGGCTTGTTCAGGCTGGCTCAAGATGAGGGCATTCTTGATATGGATCAGCCGATGGTTCTCGATCCGCTGTACCAGGACTTCTCCAGCCGAAGGATAGAGCAAGCGTTGCGAGCTGTTGGTGGCAACCCTCCCCCGATGCGGAGGAGAAGAAGGAGGAGGGTTTGATCATGGCAAGGCGTGTGCAACATCCCCGAACAGAACCCGCTCACGGCTTCCTGTATGAGCCCGGGCAGTTGCAGGTCACCCGTGGCCACGCAGAGGTCGAGGACCTTCTGAACCAAGTCTCACAGTACCAGAAGCACCCCTTCAATCCCCGCCAAGCGGACGCCTTTCGCAGCTCGTTCACAGACCGGTTGTCATTGCTGTGGGGTCCACCGGGAACCGGAAAGACAACCGTGCTGGCTGGCGTCATTCTGGGGTGGATAGAAAACGCATGGCAGAGCGGCGAACCGATCACGGTCGGAGTCGGCGCGAGCAATTACAACGCCATCGACAACGTCCTGAGAGAAGTTGCGGACTTGCTCGGCCGACGCGCCTCTGTCCTGGGCGAGCTACCCGGCAATGTGCGCATTGCGCGCCTGCGCAGCGAGTCGGCGAAGCCTCCTCTCGATGAACGCATCGAAGACGTTGTTCGCACGGCACCGGCAGCACGCGTTCTAGCTGGAGCCATGCATGAACGGACAGAATGTGTGGTAGTCGGTGGCACCTGGATGCAGCTTGGGCGACTCGCAGAGGCTGTTTCGGGTGATGGGACTCCAGTCGCCAGATGGTTCGATCTCCTGGTGATCGACGAAGCATCGCAGGTTCCGGTGGCATCCGCCGCAGCCTATTTCCTGCTTCTGCGCGAAGACGGGCATGTAATCCTCGCTGGAGATCACAAGCAGCTTGGTCCGATCTACGGATTCGAAATGCGAGACAGCGTTCAGGGGCTTTTCGATTGCATCTTCTCGTACATGCAGGAAACCCACGGCAAAGATCCTGTTGCCCTGGATCGCAATTACCGGACAAACACGGAGATTTCTGGCTGGCCAAAGGAACGGTTCTACAGCGAAGGATACGAGGCGTTTTTCCCAGAACGAAGGCTCGACATTGCTCTACCGCCTGCAACAGGTAGCCCGCCGGATGGGTGGCCGGAAAACCTGCCATGGAGTGATCTGTTTCTAAGGATCCTCGACCCGGAGATACCGGTGGTCGTCATCAGTTATGGCGTTCACACGTCGACGCTTTCAAATCCGTTCGAAGCCCAGATGGTTGCGGCTCTTGCCCTGCTGTACCGACGCATCCTTGAGCAGGACGGCAACGGTCCCGGTGACCAGGAGTTCTGGTCCGAGCATCTAGGCATCGTGACGCCTCACCGGGCGCAGATGTCTACTATCAGAAACCTCCTGGTAGACGCAGCTGGGATGCCCATGGATCCACCGCCATTCGTGGATACGGTAGACAGGTTCCAGGGCCAGGAGCGGGACCTGATGATAGCAAGCTACGTCGTCGCTGACCGCGATTTCGTCGCCGCAGAAGAGGCATTCATTCTGAACCCGAGACGATTCAACGTGACCTTAACCCGAGCTCGAAGCAAATTCATCATGTTTGTGAGTGACGCCATTCTTCAGCACCTCCCCGCCGACGCTGATGTGGCTCGGGATGCGGCGCACTTGCAACTGTTTGCTGAGAACTACTGCACGACCATCGACGAGGAGATTGAGCTCCCATATTTCGATGGTGGTCGACTCACGACCATGCGCTGCCGGCTGCGGGGGAAACAGGATGCGCCTTGAGGGAACGACATGAATGGAGGTGAAACAATGCCAAGACGTAAGACTTACCATGTGACTCCTCGGACCGACGGCGGCTGGAACGTGAAAGAGGAAAATGCGTCAAGGGCGTCCAGCAGCCACGACACCAAGGCCGAGGCCATAGCCCGTGCCAAGGAATTGGCGAAGAAGCAGGCGCTTGGACAGGTGATCATTCACAAGCAGGACGGTACGATCCAGACGGAACACACATACGGCAAGGATCCGCATCCGCCCAAAGGGTAACAGGGACGTTTCGGATGAGCTTCCGCTTCTGGAGACGAATCAGGATCGCACCGGGCGTGACCCTGAACCTGAGCAAGTCGGGCGGGTCCCTCTCGTTCGGGCCGCGCGGGGCGAAGTTCACCATCGGTCCGAGGGGCAAGCGGGCCACGGTGGGCATTCCGGGAACAGGCCTTTTCTACACGACCACGCTTCCGAGCGGGATGTCAGGTGGCAGGAGAAGCGCGTCCTACTCCGCTCCGGCCGTCCCAACGGTCCGCCCGGAAGACCGCCTGACCCTGGGTTTCTTCAAGCGGCTTATCACGCCAGACGACGAGGAGGCCCTGGTAGACGGGTGCCGGGAGTTGGTCCTTGGCAACGAAAACAAGGCCCTCGAACACCTTGAGAAGGCCGTCCACCTGGCCGACGGCGCGTACCTTGCCGGTTTCCTGGCGCTCAAGGAGGAGCAGATGGAAGAAGCCGCGACCTACCTGGCGACGGCCGCCGAGAAGCACAGCCGCCTGGGCCGCTACTTCTCGAAGTATGGCATCTCCGCCACCATGAGCCTCCCCATCACAGACGAGGTGTCCGCGCATGTGGGCCCGGATCTCCGCGGCGTGCTGTTGGGCCTGGTGGAGGTCTATCAGCGTCAGGAGCGCTGGGAGGATGCGATTGCCTGCCTGGAGCGCTTGCGGCGGCTCGAACCCGACGACGTGGTGGTGAAGCTGTCCCTCGCGGAGCTGCTGTTGGACGCCCGCCCGGGCGACAAGAACGTCTGCCGGAAGATCGTGCGGTTGACCGAGGGCATCGAGAACGAGAGCCCGGTCCACACCGCGCTGCTGCTGTACAAGGCCAGGGCCCTGCGCGGGCTCGGGCTCCTGGACGCGGCGCGGGAGACCCTGATGGGTGCCCTGCGCCGGAGGAAAGGCCGGTCCGAGGAACTGCTCCGGGCGCTCCGGTACGAACGGGCCCTGGTCTACGAGGAGCTCGGCCAGCGCCGGCGAGCGCGCAGCGAGCTCGAGAAGCTCTACGCTGAGGACCCGGATTACGAGGATGTGGCGGCCCGGTTGGGACTGTAGCGGAAATCCGAATCAACGCCGTTTCCGGCCCCTCGGGGGTGTGCCGCTATTTGAAAAGATATTGTGTATCAATGGGTTAGGTGATATCCTGGCGGTGGAGAGTGGTTATGAAGAGGGTTGCAGGTGGGGAGCCAACTTAACCCACTAACTCTAACGGTTCTTAGTTAACAATAGACCCCGTCGGGTACGTCCTGCGGGGTCTTTATTTTTCCCTGATTGACTCAGTCCGTCCCTAGCCATCGCCCGAGGCTATTTTAAATAGGATTGAGGCGGTCAGTTTGACCGATCCCCTTCCACACCACTGGCATGCGGGTCTGCACCGGGCGGTTCGAGAAGTTGAGCGGTAGCTACGACGGTATCTGCTGACTTCTCGCTCCGGTTCATCACCGTCACCCTTCAGGCACATGTAAGGGCGACGCATGCGTCGCCCCTACGCGATAAATAACCGCCGAATTTACGCCGCTTCGCCTTGATAGCGAGAGCTTTGCGGATTCTCGCCCTGCTCCGCAGCACCTCCCCGTTGACGGGGAGGTGCTGGGTGGGAGCCGGTTCTTGTCCATCGGCTCGCAAGACGGCGTTAGGATATTGGGAGGGTCGCCGCCCTCGGCGACTGATGTATTGGAAATTTCACGGTTCCCTGCGGTCATTAGCAATATGGCAGTTGGGCTTCGCTCGCTGTGATCAACTCACGGGGGACTCTCACCTCCAGGAGCACACCCATGTCGGGGCGAAAAATTTTTCGTCCCTATCAGCGTCCTCTCAAATTTTTTGACACGATCTTTCACTAACTGTAAATTACGTCAATTGGATGAGTTGTAATGACACGAGATCTGCCTTGCGGCCAGAAAGATGCTTCCGATGGATGAAAAACCAGGCGACGTCCTGACCATCGAAGAGTTGTCTGCCTACCTGAAGATACCAAAATCGACGCTCTACAAGCTTTTTCGGGAAGACAAAGTCCCATGCCAGAAGATTGGCCGACATTGGCGCTTCCCTAAAGTTGCCATTGACCGTTGGTTGGAAAAGATGCCCAGCGATACAAAAAATCAGCAGGACCGCCAGTTAGGACACACCGGAAGTGCGCCCAAAGGGCGAGGTCTAGGGAATGCCCGAACCAAATGACGGAGGAAACAAGTAATGGCGGAGGCCTTGGCGGATAAGGTCCTGCGAAAGATCGGCGAGGCTCGAGAGCTCTATTACCGGCTGATCCTGATGGTGGGCCCGGCGGGAAGCGGGAAGACGTCCGAACTCAAGGAGGTGTCGGCAAGCACCGCCGCTACCCGATTTGCGATTTTATAGTGACCAGTTTGGAGGTGACGACATGACCATTCCTGATTACCAAACCATTATGCTTCCGCTCTTAAAATTGCTCAAAGACGGTCGAGAGCGATCGATCCGCGAGTGCATTGATGCACTAGCGGACCATTTCCATCTCGCCCCAGACGAGCGGGCGAAGCTGCTCCCCAGCGGACAACAACCAGTCTTTGATAACCGCGTCGGGTGGGCACGAACCTACTTGAAGAAGGCGGAGCTGTTGGAGACCCCTCGTCGAGGTGTCGTGCGTATAACAGCCCGCGGCCAAGACGTGCTCAACGAATCCCCTGAGAGAATTGATGTAACGTTTCTCATGAGATTCGGTGAATTTCAGGAGTTCCAGGAACGGAGTCGCAGTAAAACGGGTGAGCAGAAACCGCCTTCACCGGAAGGGTCACAACCGGATCCTGTAGAGCAGATCGAACAAGCTTTTGAGGAATATCAGGAGACCCTTATCGACGACGTCCTGAGACTGATCCGAAGTGCAAGTCCGCGCTTTTTTGAGCATCTGGTGATCCGTCTTCTGGTAGAGATGGGCTACGGGGGCGGGATCAAACAGGCCGCCGAGGTAGTTGGGGGTAGCGGCGACGAAGGCATTGACGGAATCATCAACGAAGACAAACTGGGATTGGATGTAATTTACATTCAGGCCAAGCAATGGACGAAACCAGTCGGTCGCCCGGAAGTTCAGAAGTTTGTCGGTGCTTTACACGGAAAGCGAGCGAGGAAAGGGGTTTTCATTACGAGCTCTGAATTTACAAGAGATGCACGAGAATACGTCGCTCATTTGGAGCCGCGCATTGTGCTCATCGATGGACAAACCATGGCACGATTGATGGTCGAACATAATGTCGGCGTAGCCCCGAGATCCATATACGAATTGAAGACTATCGACCGTGATTTCTTCGAAGAGAGCGATTGAAGGTCTTTCACCATGCGAGGAACACCTGGCCGCCATGGGCTTGACTTACACCTTTCCGGATGCTAGCCAGGTCGTGAGCAACAAGCGAGCTTTCGAGGAGATGATGGCTGCGTTCCACCAGGAGTATCCGGAACATAGCCTGCTCCTGGTTGTGGAATCACGAGTCGATCCAGTTGTCACCCATACAACGTAAAGTGAGGTACGGTATGAAGACAGTTAAAGACGCATGTAAGCTTCAACCTAACGCACTCTCGATCAAACTCAGCGACCAGATCGAGCAACTCGACGAACTGATTCGCGATGAGGGCGACGGGAGTGCCTTTTTCGAGCGTACCCACATTACCCAGGGCATGAAAGACCTGATAACCGAAGGCATTGCGCGCCTTGCGGGAGTCTCCTCTCAGGCCGTTTTCCACCTTAAACAGGCCATGGGGGGCGGCAAGACGCATCTCCTTGTCGGTTTCGGCCTTCTCGCCAAGCACCCTCAGCTGCGCAAGAAGTACGCCGCAGGTGTCTCACACGTGGATGCCTTCGAGAGCGCCGCCATCGCCGCCTTCAACGGCCGTAACAGTCCCGACCACTTCTTCTGGGGGGAAATCGCCGAGCAGCTCGGTAAGGGCGAGCAGTTCCGTCGTTTCTGGGCTGAAGGCCCCAGGGCTCCAGATGAGAAGGACTGGCTGAAGCTCTTCGAAGGGGATCAACCCGTGTTGATCCTCCTCGACGAAATGCCGCCGTACTTCCACTATCTCGACACCCAGAAGGTGGGTAACGGCACAGTGGCCGACATCGCCACCCGTGCCTTTGCCAATTTGCTGACAGCGGCCGGCAAGAAGAAAAACGTCTGTGTTGTGGTCTCGGACCTTGCTGCAGCCTACGATACCGGCGGAAAACTCATCAACAGGGCGCTGCAGGACGCCCGCGCCGAGCTGGGCCGCCAGGAGCGGAACATCACCCCGGTGGACCTCGCCACCAGCGAAATTTTCGACATCCTGCGTAAGCGCTTGTTCACGGCGCTGCCCGACCAGACGGAGATCAGGAAAATCGCCATCGCCTATGGCCGTAAGCTTGCAGAGGCGGCCATGGCCAGGATCGCGCATCTCGGCGCCGAAGCGATTGCCGACGAGATCGCGGCGACCTATCCGTTCCACCCCCGTCTGAAGAACGTCGTTGCCCTCTTCAAGGAGAACGAACAGTTCAAGCAGACTCGCGGCCTCCTGGAACTGGTCTCCCGGCTCCTCAAGTCGGTGTGGGAGCGTCCTGTCAATGACGTCTTCTTGATCGGTCCCCAGCACTTTGACCTCTCGATTCCAGAGGTGCGCGACAAGCTTACCGAGATCTCGGGCATGCGCGATGTCATCGCTAGGGACATCTGGGACGCTCAGCAGTCCTCACATGCCCAGTTGATCGATCTTAAGACCGGAAAGGACTCGGCCATGCAGGTCAGCGTGCTGTTGCTCACCGCCAGCCTTTCAACCGCAGTCAATGCCGTGAAAGGTCTTACGCGGGAGGAGATGGTGGAGTGCCTCGTCACGCCGCTGCGAGAACCCTCGGAGTTTTTGTCCGCCTTCGAGGAACTGGAAAAGATTGCCTGGTATCTCCACCACACGCCCGAGGGCCGCTACTACTTCGACCGCCAGGAGAACCTCACCAAGCTATTGCAGAGCCTCGCAAACGACGCGCCGGACAACCAGATCGAAGAACTGATCCGCCACCGACTGCGCGAGATGTTCAAGCCCACCCGCAAGATCGTCTATGAGGAGGTGCTGCCGCTGCCGCGGCTGGACGAGGCGGCCGAACGTGTGCGCCGGGGCCGAGTGCTGCTTATCGTGAGTCCCGACTCGAATATCCCACCAACGGAGGTGCAACGCTTTTTCAAGGGACTGACCCAGAAGAACAATCTCCTGGTCCTGACGGGGGAAAAGACGGCCATGGGCAGCGTCGAGAAGGCGGCCCGCCAGCTTTACGCAGCGCAGAAGGCCGACGTCCGCATCCCTAAAGGACACCCCCAGCGCGAGGACCTCGAACGCAAGCAGGTGGCCTATGAACAAGACTTCAACGCCACAGTCCTTAATCTTTTCGACAAGGTCCTGTTTCCGATCCACCGCCCGGGCAGGGAGCCACAGCTCGTATCCAAGCCGCTCGACATGACCCGCGATGCCACCAAGCCCTTCGATGGCGAGGCGCAGATCGAGAAGACCCTCACCTCAAATCCGCTCAAGCTCTACCTGGACTTCGAGAAGGACTTCGATGCGATCCGCGACAAGGCCGAGGACCTGCTGTGGCCGGAGAACCAGGTGGAAACGCGCTGGTCCGACGCCGCGGACCGTTACGCCGAGCAGGCGGGTATGCCGTGGCTGCCGCCCAGGGGGCTCGATCAGCTCAAGCAGATCGCCTGCAACCGGGGTCTGTGGGAGGACCTGGGTAACGGCTACGTCACCAAAAGGCCCGCGAAAAAACGCACCTCAGCCCAGGTTGTGGTCGAGCACGGACCGGACGACAAAGGTTGCGTTCGGCTCAAGGTGAACCCCGTGAATGCCGGCCCGGCACCACGCATCCATTACGCTGAAGATGCCCCCGTGTCCGAGTCCAGCCCGGTGCTCAAGGAGAATCCCTTTACCACCAACGCGCTACGCGTCAGCTTCCTCGTGTGCGACCCTTCCGGCCAGTACGAGACCGGCGACCCCGTGGTCTGGACCAACGAACTGGTGCTGCGTAACCGCCTGACCGAGCAGGGTGGCAAACGCCTGGTGGAGCTCTTCGTCGCACCGCGCGGGGAGATCCGCTATACCCTCGACGGCAGCGAGCCGCGCGAGGGCACGCTCTACGAGGAGCCCATCCCCATTGGCGACGGCGAGGTGCTGCTGCGGGCCTTCGCAACCGCGGACGGCCTTGAAACCAAGACGGATTTCCGCTTCCCGGCCAAGGGGAAGAAGGGCGTCCAGATCGAGGACACCCGACCCGCGCGCCTGATCTCCCGCACAGGGCACAAGCTCGACTCGCGCGCCGCTACCTTCGAGGGGCTCAAGCAGGCGGGAGACAGGGGGGTCCTGTTCGAGTATGTCACCATAACCGTCGGGCAGGGTGCGAAGATGGCCTCGGTCATGGTGGGCGAGGTCCAGGTCGATGCGCCTTACCTCACCGCGCTCCTTGAGAAGGTACTGGACAAGTTTCCGCCCGATACGACGGTCACCATGAGCTTCAAAAAGGCTCATTTCAAGTCGGGCTACGATTTAAAGCAGTTCTGCGAGAAGGTGGGCCTGGAGTTCACCGAAGGGAGTGTCGAGCAATGAGCGACAAACCTGCCACCGTGGACTTTGGCGCCCCCGAGGCTTTCGGCACCCACGTCTTCCGCGTCGAGATACCCGCCAAAAGCACCGGCGAGGTGGTGATCATTGAGGACTATGGCTACCGCGGCGGTGAGGCTGGAATCCCGAAAGAAGAGGAGCGGGTCGTGCTCGAACGACGCGTCTGGTCGAAGATTGCCGACATCGCCCGCCGCGAGTTCAACGCCCGCCTCAAGGCCGCCGGGCTCAAGACTGGCCGCTGGCACGTGGGCACCAACCTCGTGGAGCGGTTGCTTGGGAGAGAGCTTTGCGTTCTGGCCTGGGCGGCCGAGAAGGCCACCGACGAGGAGATCCCGATCATCGGAAGCAGATGGGCGGCGCTCCGACCCGAGGAACGCTGGTGGCTCTTCATGATAACCGTGGCCGAGGCCGGGCTTCCGGGCGACCACGATCGCGGCTGGCGCAAGGCCCTCTACGTGGCTTTGTCCGACGGCAATGCCCCGCCTCTTGCAAGGCGCCGTCGGCGCCCCAAAGAGGAGTGGCGGCAACTTTTATTGTTCAAGATAGATCAGGATCATCACCACTAAGGGAGCAGATTCGAGGATGAGCCAGAAAATCAAGCCCTACTCCCTGAAAGACGCACCGTCCCTCATCGAGCGTCTGCTGCCGGTGCAGAAGCTCTCGGCCGAGGCCTACAAGGAGCAGATGGCGGTCCACGGAAAGACCCTGACAGCGCTGGGCTCCTACTGGAAGGGCCGCAAGCCCCTGATCCTGGCCAAAGCCTGTGTGCTGGGAGCGCTGCTGCCGGCAACGGACAACCCCAGGCGCGACATCGAGATCTTCGAGATGCTCATGGGCATGGACGACCTCTCATTGGCCGCCAGAGCCAAGCGCCGGCCAAAGCCCAAGGAAATCCTTGAGAAGCTCTCGCTGGCCCGCATCCGGGACTACTTCACCGTCACTCCCGACGACGCCCTGCCGGCCTCTTCGCCGGTGGACTGGTCTAACCCGGCCTACGACAAGGCCAGGGTCGCCTGGCGCAAGGATTTGCCCGAACGCGAGCGCCGCCAGCTTGAGGCGCAGCTCCTGCCCGGGGTTCCTTATCGCGAGCTGGTTAAAGCCTCCTATCGACCCGAAGAAGTGCCCGATGTGCACGACCACATCTGGGAAGAGGTCAACAAACACCTGGGCACCGACGCCCACTCCTTCCCAGAACTCGTCGAGCAGCTGGGCATCATGCGCTTCGGTCGCCGGCCCAGGGTAGCCGACACCTTCTGCGGGTCGGGCCAGATCCCCTTTGAGGCGGCGCGGCTGGGTTGCGATGTCTATGCCTCGGACCTCAACCCCGTGGCCTGCATGCTCACCTGGGGGGCGTTTCACATCGTGGGCGGCGCACCAGAAGAGCGCAAGCAGCTTGAGCGCGATCAGCAGGCACTGGTGGAAAAGGTGCAGGCGGAGATTGACCGGCTCGGCATCGAGACCGACGGCAACGGCTGGCGGGCCAAGGTGTTCCTCTACTGCGTGGAGGCGCGCTGCCCGCAGACGGGCTGGATGGTGCCGCTCCTGCCGACCCGGGTGGTGAGCAAGGGCTACAGGGTGATCGCCGAGCTGGTGCCCGACCTGGCGAACAAACGCTACGACATCGCAATCCGCTCGGGCGTGAGCGAGGCGGAGCTTGAGGCCGCTGAGCTCGGCACGGTGCGAAGCGACGGACGTGGCCAGGACCCGTACCTGGTCCACACCGTGAACGGCCGCGAGTATCGCACCAGTATCTCGACCCTTCGCGGTGATTACAAAAAGCCCGACGGCACGACCGGTAACCGGTTGCGTCTGTGGGAAAAGCACGACTTTAAGCCGAGGCCAGACGACATCTTCCAGGAGCGGCTTTACTGCATTCAGTGGATGCGACCCAAGGAAAACGGTAAGGGCTTCGAGTACGAGTTCCGGTCGGTAACGGACGAGGACCTCGAGCGTGAGCGGATCGTGGAAAAGTACGTGGCCGAACACCTGGCCGAGTGGCAGGAGAAGGGCTGGGTGCCCGACATGCGCATCGAGCCAGGAGCCAAGACCGACGAGCCGATCCGCACGCGCGGCTGGACCCACTGGCACCATCTATTCAATCCGCGGCAGTTGCTCTTGGGGGGCCTGATCAATCGGGCCAGCGATGCGCGGCTGAAGTTCGGGTTGACGCAGGTGTTGAACTGGAATTCACGCCTCTGCATCTGGAGTATCCACGATGGCGGTGGCGGCGCGGTAAAGAACACGTTCATGAATCAGGCGTTGAACACTCTGTTCAACTACGGATGCCGAGGATTCGGATACTGTGTCACTCTCCTAGACCTAGAGGTGAAGTCTTTACCGTTTGATACAAGAATCGAGGCAAAAGTTGAGAGCCTCCCTGCTGATCAGTTGACCTTCCCATCTGACATTCTGATCACCGATCCCCCCTACGGCGACGCGGTAAAGTACGAGGAGATCCTCGAGTTCTTCATCGCCTGGCTGCGGAAGAACCCGCCGCCGGAGTTCGCCGGCTGGGTCTGGGACAGCCGGCGGGCATTGGCCATCAAGGGCGAGGATGAGGAATTCCGCCGCAAGATGGTGGCCGCCTACAAGCGCATGACCGAGTGCATGCCGGAAAACGGCCTTCAGATCATCATGTTCACCCACCAGTCCGGCGCCATCTGGGCCGACATGGCCAACATCGTCTGGGCCGCGGGCCTGCAGGTGACCGCCGCCTGGTATGTGGTCACCGAGACCGACAGTGCGCTGCGCGAGGGGAGCTACGTGAAGGGCACGGTGCTCCTTGTCTGCCGCAAGCGCCAGGGTGAGCTCAAGACCACCCGCGACGACCTGGCCTGGGAGATTCAGGAAGAGGTCGAGGCGCAGGTCAAGATGCTCACCGGCCTCAACCAGGAGGCCCGGGGCCTATACCGAGACGAGAATGTCTTCGAGGACGCCGATCTCCAGATGGCCGGCTACGCCGCGGCGCTCAAGTGCCTTACCCGCTACGCCCGCATCGACGGCCGTGATATGACCACCGAGGCGATCCGCCCGCGCATCAAGGGCGAGACCACCTTCGTTGACGATCTCATTGCCTTCGCCGTGGACACCGCCAACCAGTGCCTGGTGCCGCAAGGAATCGACCGGCGGCTGTGGGAGAATCTCTCCGGCGCCGAGCGCTTCTACCTCAAAATGCTGGATCTGGAATCACGCGGCGCGCATACGCTGGACAACTACCAGAACTTCGCCAAAGCCTTCAAAGTGCGCGATTTTTACGCGCTCATGGGCGACCGGCGGGCCAACAGGGCGCGGCTCAAGTCGGCAGTAGAGTTTGGGCGCAGCGAAATGGGAGAGGGCTCGGAATTGCATGGTTCGGTGTTGCGAGCGGTGCTCTACGCCATCATGGAGTTAGTTAAGAAGGTGGAAACCGACGAGGTGCTCAGGCACCTCACCCACAACGTGCCCGATTATTACGGCGACATCACCCAGCGCGAGCGCGTCATTGCTCTCGCCGACTACCTGGCTGACCGGCTCAGGTGGATCCGCCCCGAGGAGGCGAGCGCAGCCCGTGTGCTGGCCGAGGCGGTGCGCAATCAGAGGATAGGTTGAGATGGATGGCATCCGCCGCTTCTCCTCGCGCCGCCAGCGGCTCGATCACGCCTTCTTGAACGAGAAGCTCAAGGGCGCGCGGGCCTACCGCCGCATCGCCGGCTACTTCCGCAGCTCCATTTTCGAGCTGGTGGGCGAAGAGATCGCAAGCATCCCCAAGGTGCAGGTGGTGTGCAACAGCGAGCTGGATGCGGCCGACCTGGCCGTGGCCAGGCATGCCCGGGAGACGGCGCTGAAAGAGCGCTGGAACGAGGCCACGCCTGAGGTCGAGGCGCTGCTCCATCGCGAGCGCTACCGACGGCTCTACGAGTTGCTCGCAAGCGGGCGGCTCGAGATTCGCGTGGTGCCTAAGGACCGGGTCTTCATCCACGGCAAGGCCGGGGTCATCGAGCTGGCCGACGGCAGCAAGACCTGCTTTCTGGGCTCCATCAACGAGTCTAAGAGCGCCTTCGCCCAGAATTACGAGATCCTCTGGGAGGACCCTTCTCCCGAAGGCGTTGCCTGGGTGGAGGAGGAGTTCGCCGCCCTCTGGGAAGAAGCCTATCCGCTACCTGAGGCCATCGTCGAGGAAGTGAAGCGGATCTCGGAGCGCATCGAGGTCCGCTTTCAAGACGTTGCTCCGGACGAGATGCCGGGCGCGGCGCTGGCGGAAGCCCCCATCTACCGCGGCGGCGAACAGCTACAGCCCTGGCAGCGGTCCTTCGTCACAACCTTCCTGGAACATCGCGAAATCTACGGCAAAGCCCGGCTGCTACTGGCCGACGATGTTGGCTTGGGCAAAACACTGTCGCTAGCGACGAGCGCCCTGGTCTCGGTGCTGCTCGATGATGGGCCGGTCCTGATCCTCTGTCCGGCGACCCTGACACTCCAGTGGCAGACGGAACTCCTTGACAAACTCGGGATTCCTAGCGCCGTCTGGTCTTCGACGAAGAAACTCTGGATCGACCACAAGGGTCACGAAATCCGCACCCGTGGACCCGAGGACATCACCCGCTGCCCGATGCAGATCGCCATTGTTTCTACGGGGCTTATATTCCACGACTCGGAAGAACGGGAGCACTTGCTCAAAAGAAAATACGGCACGGTGATCCTGGATGAGGCCCATCGAGCCCGCCGCCGCGGCGGGCTCGGCAACCGAGAGGAGGAGCCCAACAACCTGCTGGACTTCATGCTTAAGATTGCCCCACGCACTCGCCATCTGCTGCTGGGTACGGCTACGCCGATCCAGACCGAAGTGCACGAGTTGTGGGACCTGCTGCGGATTCTCAGCGGGGGGGCCGATTTCGTGCTGGGACGAGAGCCATTCAGCCGCTGGGCCAACTTTGAGCGGGCGCTGCCCGTGGTCAAGGGCGAGGAACACCCTCCCGATGAGCGCGAGGCGTGGGAGTGGTTGCGAAATCCTCTACCGCCTGCAAGCGAGCATTCTTTGTTCGCGACCCTGCGGCTCCAGCTGAACCTTTCAGACGACCAGTTTTTTATCGACATTGGCTTCGGTTCGCTCGGTTTTCCGGAGCAACAGGCTCTGAGTGAGGCGCTCGCCCCCGACTTCCTGCGCAACAACAATCCGATCGTCCGTCACACTGTGCTGCGCCGTCGGCGAACCCTGGAGGAACAGGGGTTCTTGGAGCGCATCGGCGTCGAGGTGCATCCCGATCCGGATGCACCCGCCGGAACCTACCTTGGGGTGAATTTCGATGGCCTGGGCTTGGTTACCAATCATCCTTTCAACCTGGCCTATCAAGCGGCAGAAGATTTCACAGCCGCCCTGCGCAAGCGATCCAAGGTAGCCGGCTTCATGAAGACGCTGCTCCTGCAGCGTATCTGTTCAAGCTTTGCCTCCGGTCTTGCGACCGCTCAGAAGATGCGAAACCGGGAGTTGCTAGAAGAGGAGGAAGAGCAACGCAGGCTCGAAGGCGTGCTCAAAGAGCTCACGAAAGAGGAGGCGGGCTTCCTTGACACTATCATCGAGGAGCTTTCTAGGCCGGAAGCGCGCGACCCGAAGATGGCGGCGGTGAAGTACTTTCTCACCGAACACCGAACCGAAGGGAGGACCTGGCTCGAACACGGCTGTATCGTCTTCAGCCAGTACTACGACACGGTGCGGGCTCTTGCAGCCTACCTCGCAGCCGAGCTTCCCGGCGAGGTTGTTGCGATCTACGCAGGAGCTGGCAAGAGCGGGATTTACCGGGGCAGAGACTTTGCTTTGGTGGAGCGCGAGGACATCAAGGCGGCGGTGCGCGAGCACGAGATCCGACTGCTTGTTGCCACGGATGCAGCCTGTGAGGGGCTCAACCTGCAGACTCTCGGCACCATGATCAACGTGGATCTGCCGTGGAATCCTTCGCGCCTGGAACAGCGCCTTGGGCGTATTAAGCGCTTCGGCCAGCGGCGGCAGACGGTTGACATGCTGAACCTCGTGTACCATGACACACAGGACGAGAAAGTTTACGCTGCCCTATCCCGGCGCATGAAAGACCGCTACGACATCTTCGGCAGTCTTCCCGACACGATTGACGACGAGTGGATAGAAGACATCGAGAAGCTCGAGGAGATGATGGACAAGTACCTGCATCTGCGGAAGCAGGCACGTGACGCATTTGAGATTCGCTACGAACGCCATGTGGATCCGGACCGGGACCGCTGGGAACTTTGCTCTCGGGTGCTGTCGCGGCGGGACATTGCAAGCAGGTTGTCGGAGCCATGGTGATTGCTTTGACTGGGTGGGCATGGATCCGCAATCAGGTTCAGCAATGGGCTAGGCAGAGATTCTCGTGGGACCTTCTCAGACTGTTCCAAATCCGAGGTTTTCAGGTTTACCTTGCCTCGGACCACGGCAACATCGAGGCGAAAGGTATAGGAAGACCTGCCGAAAAGGCGGTTCGGTGCCTTTGGAGACGAATCAAGATCGCACCGGGCGTGACCCTGAACCTGAGTAAGTTGGGTGGGTCCCTTTCGTTCGGACCGCGCGGAGCGAAATTTACCATCGGTCCAAAGGGCAAGCGGGTTACGGTGGGCATTCCGGGAACTGGCCTTTTCTACACGACCACGCTTCCGAGTGGGATGTCAGGTGGCGGTAAAAGCGCGTCCTATTCAACTCCGGCCTTCCCAACGGTTAACCCGGAAGACCGCCTGACCTTGGGATTTTTCAAGCGGCTCATCACGCCGGGCGATGAGGAGGCTCTGGTGGACGGGTGCCGGGAGTTGGTTCTTGGCAACGAAGACAAGGCCCTCGAATACCTCGAGAAGTCCGTCCACCTGGCCGACGGCGCTTACCTTGCCGGTTTCCTGGCCCTTAAGCAGGATCGTCTGGAAGAAGCTGAAAAGTACCTGACGGCGGCCTCAGAACAGCACAGCCGTCTGGGCTACTTATTCTCCAAATACGGTATTTCCGCCACCATGAGTCTTCCCATCACTGACGAAGTGTCCGCGCACGTGGGACCGGATCTCCGGGGTGTGCTGCTGGGCTTGGTGGAAGTCTATCAGCGCAAGGAGAGCTGGGGGATGCGATTGCCTACCTGGAGAGTTTACAGCAGATTGAACCAGACGACATAGTTGTGAAGTTGTCCCTTGCGGAGTTATTGTTGGACGTCCACCCGGGTGACAAGAACGTCTGCCGTAAGATTGTGCAGTTGGCCGAAGGGATCGAGAACGAGACGCCGGTCCACACAGCGCTGTTGCTGTACAAGGCCAGGGCTTTGCGCTGGCTTAGGTTTCTGGATGCGGCACGGGAGACCCTGACGGGTGCCCTGCGCAGGAAGAAAGACCGCTCCGAGGAACTGCTTCGAGCTCTCCGGTATGAACTGGCTCTGGTTTACGAGGATCTCGGGGAACCGAGGCAGGCGCGCATCGAGCTCGAGAAACTCTACGCCGAGGACCCGGATTACGAGGATGTGGCGGCCCGGTTAGGGCTGTAGCGGAAACCAGAATCAACGCCCCTGCCGCAAGCGCGGCAGGGACGCAGGCAGGGTTTCTGCCCCTCGGGAAACTGCCGCTCTTTGAAAAGATGTTGCATGTCAACAGGTTAGGTGATATCCCGGCAGCGAAGAGTGATTATGAAGAGGGGGATGCGAGCGGAGAACCAAATTTTTTAATCTGCCTGTGACTGATGAATGCAGGTTAAACCACCTAATAATCTAGTTTTTGTTTTACCAAAAAAAGATTCATAAAAAGAAAAGGATTTTTCAAAGAAAGTGTTCCAGGAAAAAGGGGGTGGCAGATAGGAACCGTCCGGAAACCATTCTCTTATCATTTTGTCATCAACTTCGATATGAAATTGAAGCCCATATACATTATTTTTCCACAAGAAAGCCTGGTTTGGATATAGTTGGGAAGATGCCAGCAAAGTAGCTCCTTCAGGAAGATCAAAAGTGTCGCCGTGCCATTGAAAAACTTTCACTTTTTTGTCATCCCAGATAAGCCTAGAAAAAGATTTGTCCTTTATGCCATCTTCGGTGGGTTCTATCTCATACCATCCTATTTCTTCCTTAGGACCCTTATAGACTTTTCCTCCTAAGACATGTGCTAGCATTTGAGCACCCAGGCAGACACCCAGGATTTGTTTGCCTTTTTTTATAGCCTTTTCAAGAAATTTCATCTCTTCTTTGAGAAAAGTATATTTTTCCATTTCATAAACAGCCATGAAACCTCCCATAACCACAATGTGTGAAAAATCGCTACATCCTTCTAGGGTTGCTCCACGGTTCAGGTTACGGGGTTCAAAATATATATTGCTTTTTCTTAAGTAGATTTCTATGGTCCCAGGACCTTCGTAAGTAAGATGCTGTATTATCAGAACCTTTTTCATTGTTGTAGCCTCCTTTATAGAGCATCAGCGCCTCTTTCGGAGGTTCTAATTCTTACAGCGTCGTCAACTGGTATTATGAAAATTTTTCCATCTCCTACTTCTCCCGTCCTGGCAACTTTTATCAACAATGCTACGACTTCTTCTACAAGATCATCGTCTATTACCGTTTCAATTTTCACCTTTGGGATAAACCTTACTTCTCGAGTCGTTCCCCTGTAAACCTCGAGATAACCTCCCTGTCTTCCAAATCCTTTTACCTCCGTGACTGTCATGCCCTTTACACCCATATTGCTTAGAGCAGAAGTTACTTCTTCCAGCTTAAAAACTCTTACGATTGCTTCAATTTTTTTCATGGTATCCCCCCTAGATATGAAAATTATAGCTTCTCTCTCCATGGATGCTTTCATCAAGACCTACAAGTTCATCTTCTTTTTTGGGTCTTAGACCTACTGTCGCTTTAATAACAAGTAGTATAACCGAGGTAACTATGGCTGAATATATGCCTACTACGACAATGCTGAGAAACTGAATCCATAGCTGATTTGGGTTGCCAAAAAGAAGTCCTGCCGCTCCGTTTATGGATGGATCAGCGAAGATTCCTGTTAAAAGACATCCTAAAATCCCTGCTATTCCGTGAATACCAAAGACGTCAAGACTATCATCGTATCCAAAGATGTTTTTCATTTTGGCTACAGCCAGATAAGCGACTATTCCCGCCAGGAGTCCTATAATGATGGAACTAGCAATAGATACGAACCCGGCCGCAGGTGTGATAGCCACAAGTCCTGCCACGACACCAGATGCAAGGCCAAGAACGGTGGGTTTTTTCGTTATTGCCCATTCGACGAAAAGCCAGCTCAAACCGGCCATAGCGGCTGCTGTGTTTGTGTTAATAAAGGCCTGAGCCGCCAAGTCATTGGAAGCGAGAGCGGAACCTCCGTTAAAACCAAACCAGCCAAACCAAAGCAATCCTGTTCCTAACACTACTAGAGGAAGATTGTGAGGAGAGAGACTTACTTCGCGTCTTTTACCCAGGATCAAAGCTCCTACCAGAGCAGCAATGCCCGCATTTATATGGACTACTGTACCGCCTGCGAAATCTAGAGCGGAGAGTTTAGATAAAAAACCGCCTCCCCAGACCCAATGCGCCACAGGTATATAATCGAGAGTAAACCACAGTATTGTGAACAGAACCCAGGCAGAAAACTTTATTCTTTCTATCCATGCCCCGGAAATGAGAGCTACTGTTATGGCTGCAAAGGTTAACTGAAAGTTGGAGAACACGAACTCGGGAATAGTCTTAGCCGCTTCATTAATAGAGCTTTTGGTAAGGCTTCTGAGAAAAGGACTTAAGGGTTTTCCTATTATACCTGCTAAGTCGGTACCGAAACTGAACCCGTAACCATAAGTGATCCACAAAATGCTAATGATTGTGTAGGAAACCAATGACATTATAATGGTATTCAGAGCGTCTTTTCTTCTTGAAAGACCCCCGTAAAAAATAGCTAGCCCCGGGAAAGTCATTAACATAACGAGAGCTGTTGAGATAAGCATCCAAGCAGTGTCACCAGAACTAATTGGAGTGCTTTCAGCAAAAACTTCGCCTGAGGGAATACCCAAAAAACCCAGTAAACTAATAACGATCAATGCTTTCATAACCTGAACCCTCCTCTTAAAGAGTTTATAAATTTGGTTTAGCTCTAGCTTACGCAGAATGTTCTAAAGCAATCATTGTTCCATGCCTTGGTGGTTTGATTTTGGTAGGTGAATGCCCGAGAAAATAGACAAATTTGTTAATTTTGGGATGATGGGTTCTTCAAGTTTTTACATTTTTGTAAAATTGAACTCATGCAACAAAGTTTATCCAGGATAAAAGCTTTTATGGGGAATAAAAAGTTAAATAAAATATAATTTTTATTTCCAGTTAATTAATAGGTTTTACAAATGGCTATGTAGATGTGGACGGGGGTTAAAGCTCTAGATTTGAAAGTTTTTACATATATTATTATAGCTATAGGTCTAAGCGTTAGAACAAGGCAACAAAAAGTGGGCATTAATAAGCCATTAAAGCTATGAGGGTGTTCTAAAAGCTCCGTAATAGAATTGCAGGGGCGACTCATGCGCCGCCCCTACAGTTATGTGTGGTTAATCATATATTGAGGTCATTTTTAGCTACCTGAGTCTGGGAAGGGTCTTCCAAGCTGAGTTTCGTCCCTGCTTTTTTATGTTTCGCCACCCCATAAGGGAAGTTTTAGAATACCCTCTTAAAGCTATTGAAGGAAAAACGTAATTAATTTATAGTGAGATTACAAAAGTCATTGAATCAATGTGACCATTTTTAGGGAGGTTTTTCTAAATGCTGTTTGATGGTACGGGTCGGAACAAGGGATTTACGCTCATTGAGCTTCTTATTGTTATGATTATTCTTGGTTTGCTCGCAGCGCTTGTTGCTCCTAAGCTTTTTCAGAAAGTTGGAAGTTCAAAGCAAAAAGTAGCGAAAGCCCAGATTGCTCTCTTTGAGTCGGCGCTTGGTACTTTTAGGTTGGATGCAGGACGGTATCCCACTACAGAAGAGGGATTACAAGCGTTAGTAAAAAATCCTGGACTTCCAAAGTGGGATGGCCCATATCTTCCCAAAGGTATTCCCAAGGATCCATGGGGGAATGATTATGTTTATAAATGCCCTGGAGAACATGGTGAATATGATCTTTATTCTTTGGGAGCGGATGGGCAAGAGGGTGGTGAAGGAGAAAATGCAGATATAGTAAGTTGGGAGTCACAACAATGATAGATATAATACTCACGGAAGAGAAACAATCGCGGCTTTTTAACCTGGTTGATCGTGAACTGATAAAAAATGGTGTTGAACACGTTTTTTTAGTTGATACAGCTGGAAATTTAGTATTTGAGAAGGGCAATTATCCATTAGAAGACGTTTTACCTCTTGCGGCTCTTTCTGCTGCTAATTTTGGTGCCACTGCCGAAATAGCTCGTCTGGTTGGTGAAGAAGATTTCACTCTTCTTTTTCATAAAGGTGAGAAATATAATTTGCATTTCAGTAAAATAGGCGATCAATTTATATTGGTTATTCTGTTTGATAAGACTGTGTCCTTGGGATTGGTTCGTTATAAAATAAGTAAAATTTCTGGCGACTTGATAAATATTTTAATGGGTTGATGCCGTGGCATTCATAGACCTTGCTAAAAAAGAGATCCAGGTCAAGATAGTTTACTATGGTCCTGCCAGGAGTGGCAAAACTACAAATCTGCTGTATCTTTACAAATCAATGAGCAAAAATGTTGCTGGCAAGATGGTAACTATTGATACGAAGGGTGATAGAACGTTATTTTTTGATTTCCTTCCTCTAAATATTGGTAAGATTAAAGATCTTAGTATTAGAATTCAGCTTTATACTGTTCCTGGCCAGGTAATCTATAATGCAACTAGAAAGCTTGTGTTAAAGGGGGCTGATGGGGTTGTTTTTGTGGCTGATTCTCTGAGAGTTCAAAAGCAGAAAAATATAGAAAGTCTTATAAATCTTGAAGAAAATCTCAAGGAATATCATATTGATATAAATGCCTGCCCTTTGGTGTTTCAATATAATAAACGAGATCTTATAAAATCTAATTTCCCTCTCCTTTCCATTGAAGAACTTGAAGAAGATCTTAATGCACGTTTTAAAGTGCCTGCTTTCGAAGCAAGTGCTATGAGTGGTTTTGGTGTTTTTGAGACTCTAAGAGAGATTACAAAAATTACAGTAAGAAGTGTAGCAAAAAAGCTCTTAAGCTAGGGTGCATTGAGAAGATAAAACCAAGGGTGAGAGGGTGTTTTATGTCGATTAAAGATGAGCAATCAAAGAAAAGTGATGTTAGCTCAGAGCCCCAAGAAAGCCCTGAAAAAAAATCCAAATCCTCTTTAGTTGATCAATTGGATATTGAAGTTGATGAACTTACTAAGACAATTGAAGATCGGATTGATCAACTTTTTAGACCTGAATTTGAACTCTCCTTTGATTTTGAGCGAAAGGAAGAAAAGGACAAATCTCCCATTTCTGAAATAATTGAATCTGAGGATGTTGAAAGCGGACAGATTGAAGATGTAAAGAGAATTGAAGAAATTCCTGAAAGAGAAGCTAGGGTTGACACTGCTGATGTTTATAGTAAAGAGGAAGAACCAACTTTATTGGAGTTGCTAGAGAAAGCCCAAATAACCTATTTGAGTCTCGACTGGGAATTCTCTCAAGATAATCTTAAGGCAATGAATGATGTCGTTATTGCTGTAGAATCGAAAGTTGTGCCGATTGCGGAAACTCGTGTTCTTTTTACAATACTTAAGAAGTTACTTGAGTGGTTTTCTTATTATGAGCAAACAGTGTCGTCAAGTTCTCTAGCTCTATTCAGGGAGACTTTACAGTTTCTTCGCAAAATTCTTCAAAGAGACCAGAAGATAGGTGATAAAGAACGTGAGATTATAAATCAGCTTCGTAAAAGATTTAATATTTTGAGAAAACAACACAATATTAAAGAACCTGATTTGGAAATGCCTCCTGTTACTCCAGATGTTCCAGAAGTTCCTGTCGGACCTAAGATTGCTGTTGTTTCTGAAGCTACTGAAGCCAGTCCTGCCCTTTATACCCCAACCAAAATAGCTTCTTTGGAAGATTTGGAACGAGAGATTCAAAACTTGAGGAAAGCTTTGGAGCAAGAGAATGTAAGATTACGTAAAGTTATCGAAATCTTATACAATAGGCCAAAATTGAAGCCTTTAGGAGATCGTCTCATAAAACTTGTTGAACGGTATGAAACTTGCGCTTTTCGTATGCAAAATTTAGAGTCTTCTTTGAAGTTATCTGAATTTGCTGTTGCGACGACTCCAGGGCCTGAAATTAGGGTGGAACCGACCTCTGCTGAAAAATTGCCTTTGGAATCATCAAAGGTTGAGCATGCTTCCCTAAATCTTCCCGCTGAAGAAAAAGTTCAGGAGAGAAAAATTGCGATTGAAGAACAACCAAAAAAGGAAGTTGCTCCAGAACCGTTGGTGACACAACCAACTGAAATATTTGGCATTGTGAAAAAAGTTTATGTGTTTTTATACCAAGGTAAATATTTTGCCATTCCCGCCGATCAATTAATTAAATATGATCAAATTTCGTCTAAGAAAGCTGCCAGCTTAATCAATAAAGGCTTTGGGACTCTTAAAGATGTAAAACCATTTTTCAAGAAAATCACTTACGGTGTGCGTGGAGGATGGCTTTATAAGCCAGAAAAAGATTTAAAGTCTATGGTTTTTAAGTATGTTAATTTAAGACACTTGTTCCGTCTTCCTGGGGTGAAAGAAGAATATGGTGGGATGATTATTTTTGTGTCAGATGGTACAAATAATGTAATGTTTCTCGTAGATTCTGTAATTGGGGAAGATCCTATTTCTGTAAAAGACGTTAAACCTGCTAACCTTTCAAACCTAATTGGTGTAGTTAATACAGATCAGTATAAAAATGTAGATGTTATAGATATTAGAACTCTTGTATGATGGTTGTGAACAGTATGTCTTAGTTTTAGAAACAAGAGTTTATCTGTTATGTCAGAAAATATCAGAAATATATTTTCGGCTAGATTGGAAGAAATAAAATTATACCGCGATCAAGGTATCGATGATGTAGTTAAAGAGCTTGCTCAGGGTATTTACAAGGAAATTACTGAAAGTAACTTGCCAGAAGAAGAACAAAAAGAACTTTTGGGCATGTTAGAAAGCGAATTGGGTGCTCTTGTTCGATACATTCCGGCAAGAGTTATCAAACAAGAAAAAAGTCTATCTTCTATAGAAGGAACTACCCATGATATTGAAAAAAATATCAAAGATAGGATAAACGAAATAAAACTATATAAAGATCAGGGAATGTCAGATATTGCTGATGAATTACTCCGAAAGATTATTGATGACATTGATAGGGATCCTGATTTAGATGACATAAAAAGGAAAGAAATTTATCTTCTGATTGAAGACGAGTTGGGTTCTTTAAGTGTATCCTCAGATAATCAAGTTTTTGCTCCACCTCAGCAAACTGAATCCTTGAAATTTGCAGTTGATCCGGAAGAGCAGTTTAATTATGCGAGAAATCTTATAAGTGCTCATCATTGGGATGATGCTATTACTGTATTAAAACTTGTTGCGGCAACAGGTTACAGGTATGAGGAGTGTTATGAACTTTGCGGTGATTGCGCTCAAAGAGCCGGGCGATATCAAGAAGCTATAGAGTATTATGAAATTGTTTATGCCCTTCCAGGTTTATCAGAGGATGTCAAAAAGAGAATCTTCGATAAAATTGTAAGATGCCGTCAGAAAAAGTTAATGGGGAAAATTCAGACAGAAAAATCATATCAACTAGGAATTACGGAAAAAGAGACTTCTCTTCAGCTAGTATCTTATGTGGATACCCTAACGCAATATATTGGTACTATTCTTATGTCGTGGGAGTGGAAAGGACAATTACCTTCGAAGTCCAAACTTTATAGTTATAGAATCGAAGAACTCTTACAAGTTGGAAACACATGGGCGGTTTTTGAGACTATCCAGGAACCAAGAAATCGCAAATATGTCGCTCTTACCTTACTTCCTTCATGGTGGCAGTGTGTTAATAATAAGTCTTTTGTCGAATGGGCTTACGTAAGTATGATGATGGAATCGGATTATCTTCTGGTGCCAGTTGATCTTGCCAAAGCTCCGGATGATAGGCTTTTTATAATCTATCCTTATTGTAAATCAACTCTTTCTGATTTTTTAAGTTCTGGAAGCGAAAGGCTTAATCTTGACGAAGCTTTGGTTATAAGCTACCAGATCCTCGAAGGGCTCGGGTATCTTCATCTGCACTTGGGTAAAGACAAGCAAAAAAGAAAAATTTATCATCTCGATTTGAGACCGTCTCGAATATTTTTTGCTGACTCCTATAAGGTAAAGGTTGCCTATGGGGGATTGTGGCAGATGTTGTCGAATTTATGTCCAAGTCTAACAAATTATCGAGTATTACCAATGTCTTATCTTGCTTATAAGGCTCCCGAGCAATTTAGGTCATATCTGTGGAGTTCTAAGAAACCACTTGTATGCACTGATATTTACCAATTCGGGGTTGTTTTCTATGAAATACTTACAGGTGTTAATCCATTTATGGGCGAGTCTGTAGAAGAAATTGAAATGCTTCATTGCGATCAAAAACCAATACCTCCTCAGGTTTTTAGACCAGATTTGCCCGAGGATGTTAGTAGATTAGTTATGGGATGTTTAAATACTTTTCCATCAAAGCGCTGGAGAAGCACGACTCAGATACTTCTAGAAATTGAAAAAATGTTGGGAGGAAGTTCTCGCATTCGAGAAATAATGAAACACAAAAAGGGGGAAATAAATGACCGGATCAGCGAAATGTAAGTTATGGATTGGGATTGTTATCAGTTTTATATGTATATCAATGTCGTCTGAGAATCTCTTGCACGCTGAGACAAGAGAACTTTCGCTGGGAGTAACTTATGTCGATGAACCAATATCCACATTTAAGAGATGGGAACCTCTAGGTGTATATCTTTCAAAACTTATCAACGCTGATGTAAAAGTAGTTCCTTTAGATTTTGCAGCAACTGTTCAATGGATGGAGACTGGAAAAATACAAATGGTTCTTACAAATCCCCTTGCTTTTATGATCGCTAAAGATAAGGCTCAACTTGTAGCTATCGCTATGGTTGTTCAAAAACAAAAGGGGGAAATGGGAGACAAATATGGTTCGGTAATTATTGTCAAATCTGATAGTTCTATAAAAACTTTACAGGAACTTTCTGGAAAAAATATTGGTATCGCGAGTAGATTCTCGCTTGGTGGTGGTTTGGGAGGACTTGCTCTGCTCGAACAGGAGGGGGTAAAGGTTGAACAGGTAAACCTTAAGGAACTGAAGACTCAAGACAATGTGGTTTTTGCTGTTCTTAACGGGACTGTTGATGTAGGGATTATTAGAACTGGGATTTTGGAAAAGCTCGCATCTGAAAAAAAAATAAATATAGGTGATTTGAAAATATTACATAAAGTCGATGATTCATTTCCTTTTGCTCATTCCACTCCTTTGTGGCCAGAATGGATTTTTGCTGTGAGATCTTCTGATGTCAGTCAACAAGAAAGAGATCATATTAAAAAGGGCTTGATTGGACTTTCTGGGAACAACGAAGTGCTTTTAAAGTCCAATCTTTCTGGATTTAAAGATCCCACTGAGGCGATTAATGCAAATGCTCAGTTTTTCGATTTTGTGCTTAAAGTTTATCATAAAATATCGAAGTAAAAGATGACCAGTGGAGGTCTTCTAAGATGATTGAAAGTTGTATTTTGGTAGGACAACAATTTTTCAATGAACATGAGATGGATTTTTTTAGGACGCAATGTGAGAATCTAGGCTACGGTGGTGAAATTAAGGCGATATTTGCTAAGGTTGTGAAGAAGAATATAGATGTTTTCGAAGAACTTTTGAATTTCCGCTTTGATTCGGAAAATTATCAAGTTCCCTGTTGGATATGGGGAGATGGCGTTGCTCCTTTTACTTCGATTTTATGGCCCAAAAGTCCTAGGGATGAAATTTCTATTAAGTGGGATCCTAAATTGTGTAAGAGATGGATTGACAACATATCCAAGGGAGCATTTCATTCTCCGCTTTTTAGTCGGTCACATGAAGGTCGGTTGAATAATATAAGCGCTTTTGAAATACTTATGACGATAGGAATTAATAATGTTTCTGGCACTCTTAGTGTTGTTAGATCTGATGGAGCTAATGCTCAGTTTAGAATAGAAAAGGGTTGTTTGCGCCATGCCTGGTCCAGAGAAATTGAGGGTGTGGACGCTTTATACGATTTTATCTCGTGGCGTAATGGTGTTTATGTATGGGAAGTGAGTTTTTCTAGTGAACCATCTAAGAGCCTCGATTTTGTTTCGCCTGTTCCTATTTTGCAAATCCTTTATGATTATAAGGAATTGTTAAAAGAAAATGTCCATATATTTAAGTTAATCGAATCTTTTAGTACAATCATTGAATTGAAACCATCTCATTGCGCATTAGATGATCCAGCTGACCCGTTGTTTAATCACTACCACAGAATTTGCAATATTTTATCTAAACAGAATATGTCCATTGACGCTTTGTTCCAACTTTCTACGGTTAGCCCCATTCAAACACTTTTTTTCGTAAATCGTATTATTTCGTTAGGTGATGCTGTTCCAATTTCGACCTCAGAAGAGGAATCTCATACTTATATTGCAAGTATTGATAGTATTTCAGATGTTACACCACAAAGACCTTACCGAACACTTATAGTTGATGACGCTCCCTTTTTCCTGAAAGTTTTTAAACGCATGGTTGAAGGAGATAGTAGATTTGAAGTTGTCGCCACGGCAAAAGATGGAATAGAATGTTTGGAACGTCTGGATGAACAAGACTTTGATATTATAACTCTAGACCTGGAAATGCCGCGTTTGGATGGATTAAGCACGCTTAAGAGAATTATGATCCAAAATCCAAAACCTGTTGTGGTGTTAAGTGCTTTCACAGGAGAAAGCTCTAGGATGACCTATGACGCCTTTAAATTCGGAGCTGTAGATGTTATAGAAAAACCAAAGAATTTTAGCGTTCAGGATCTTGAACAGAACACAAAGAATATTCTAGAACATTTATCCAGAGCAGCTAAAATTCAACTTGAAGAAGTGCGATATATTAGAAAATCCAAGGAAAGCATAGCAAGTAAAGATGAAAAGGTCCCGATTTCGAAATCAGAGTGTGTACAAAGTCACGATAGAATTTTTGTAAATGTCTTTGGAGCCGGTAGTTTTTCACATTTTATTAAAGCTCTTTTTATGTTGGATACAGTTAATCTTAACGATGGATTAATATTTGCTGTGCCTGTACGCTTTGATGCGCTAAAAGAACTTATAGCATATATTCAGGCAGACTGCGATAAAACGGTGGAACTCATTGGTTATAATCCTATAACCCTTATTAAGGGTCATTACTATGTTTGTTCTCAGGATCGCCCTGTTGCTTTCTTCTCAACCCCTGATGGCGTTTCAGTTAGGATCAGTGAAGATCCACTTATAGAGAGTAAGGGTGTATTGCAGAGTCTTATTGATTCCACGTTAAGAATTTTCGGTTCTAATATCGTGTTATCTGGAATATCTGGAAATGAAGAAGATGCTGATGTTTTTGAACAATGTGCACGAAAAGGAATACCGGTTTTTTATCTAGATCCTCAAAAATGTCTATATGCTGGTCTATCCGTTAAACTCCGAGAAAGTGGAATAGGAACGGAAGTTAAAGGGCTTGATTCGCTTATAGAAATGTGGAAAAAATATCTCAGTCCCATATAGCCCATAACTAGAAGGAGTCTTTAAGATGCAAACAAATATAGTAAGTCAATCGAGATCCACTAAACCAGTTGTGGTAAGTCTTAAAAGTTTTGTTAGTTTTAATGTTGCTGGAGAGGAGTTTGCCGTCGATATTATGAGAGTGCGAGAGGTTATCCGTCTTCCGGCTATGTTTCCAGTTCCTAACGCACCAGAGTTTGTAGAAGGAATAATTCATCTTCGCGGTCGTATAGTTCCAGTGATAGATCTTAGGAAAAGACTTAGAATTGCAGGTCGGGAGTATAAACCTATAGATAAGTTTACCAGGGTTATCATTATTACCCTTGAAGGTAAGTGGACCGGCTTTATAGTAGATGCTGTTAGCGGAATTGTTAGAGTTCCACAGGATTCTTTGAGATCGGTTCCTGAAGTTTTAAAGCAACAGGTAGGGGGCGAATATTTCGATAGTGTTATGCAGATTGGTGAAAATCTTATAATTGTTCTAAATCTTCATAAGATTCTTTCCGCCGAAGAGCGGGATAAGTTGCAAGAACTTGATATGGAAAGTGTAAAAAAAGCATTGGCCGATGAAGAATTAAAAAGCATATAAGTAAAAGCAAAACAAGATAAATACTAGAAGGGGGTATCACATGGCAAACTTGAAAATGGCATCAGAAGGGGGAGTCAGCGTAAGAACAAAACTTATCGGCCTTTTCCTTTTAACGATTATTCCTCTGATTTTGCTTCAGGTGCTCAACTATAGAACATTCAAGGCACAAATAGATATAGACATTGAAAATCGTCTTGTGTCGGAAGCTACAAGAATTTCAAATACGATAGACCTTATTATGCATGAACGTGCTGCAGACATTAAGTCTTGGGCACAGCTAGACGCTATAAAAACGGCTCTCGAGATTGGAGGCGGTCAGGCTGGAAGTGATGATCTTTTGAAAACTCTTGTTGAAAACTATGGAACTTTCTATGTGTTGATGGTTGTGGATTCAGGGGGGCGAGTCATATCAGCGAGCATGTCAGAAGCTATTGGACTTAGTGTAAAAGAAATGCCATGGTTTGGAGGATTAATAGAAGGTAAAAGTATTGCTATTAACTGGCAAAAGTATGATTTTTTGGAAAAACTAGTTCCTGGATCTAAGGGCTATTCGGTGCTTTTTGCAGAGCCGGTAATGTCAGGAGGAAAGCCCCTCGGTGGTGTCGTAGGGTTGGTAAACTGGGGTATTGTGGAAAACCTTATAAAAGCTTACAAAGTTGGAACTACAGGTTATGCTTACGTAGTGAGACAACCAGAATACCAGGTTATAGCCCACCCCGTAGAAGCCCTTCTGGGAAAAACTGGCTACGATTTGGGAGTTCCAGGACTGGTTGAAGACGCTAAAAAAGGAAAAACTATATCTAGATATCTCTGGAAGGATCCCAAAACTGGTCAGGAAATAGAAAAGATTGCTGGCTTTGCTACCAGCACTGGTTACGGGTTGTTCAAGGGATTTAACTGGGGAGTTGCGGTTGGATCCGATATTTCTGAAATCTATGCCGCTCTTCCCAAAGTGCGTAACCAATTTTACCTTGTAACCATTCTTTACATAGCTTTTATTATAGTTGTAGCTGTCATACTTAACGTTCTCGTTAGCCGTCCCATTTCAGAAATGGTTCGAACCATGGTTGATATTACCCATAATCTCGACCTGACTAAGCGAGTGGCTGTCAAGTCCAGAGATGAGCTTGGTCAGATGGCTATAGCCTTCAATGGTTTGCTGGGGAGACTTCAGCAAACCTTCCTTGGAGTTTTGCGAGGTCAAAATCATGTGTCGGATGCGGTAGAACAAGTTAAGACCATTGCTTCGCAAATTGTGGACAATGCTGAACAGCAGGCAACCCAGATTCAAGATGTGCTTGTTCAGGTTGAAGGACTTCGAAAGATGGCAGAAGAAAGCCAAAATAACGCTCTAGAAAGCCAATCCTACTACGAGGGCATCGCTACAGCCCTTATGGAGATGTCAACGAGCGTTAGAGAAATCGCAACTTCCGCTTCCAGGCAGGTAGAAAAGGTGCTTGAAGCTTTGGACTATATCCAGCAAATGAGCGAAACAGATGAAAAAGTTTCGATTCGAACAGCAAGTCAGCTTGAAGCTGTTGAGGACACATCTCAGGCTATTGCCCAGATGCGAGCTGCCATTCAAAAAATTGCTGAACGAACCCAGGAGACCGCTCAACGATCACAGGAAGCTCTTGAAACGGCCTATTCCGGACAACAGACTATTGAGCAAATGGTTGATAGAATGAAGGTTATTGCTGAAAGTGCTGAGCGTGTTACAGAAATCGTAGAGGTTATTTCTGATATTGCTGATCAGACAAACCTTTTAGCTTTGAATGCTGCTATTGAGGCTGCTCGAGCTGGTGAACATGGTCGAGGGTTCGCCGTTGTCGCTGAAGAGGTTAGAAAACTTGCAGAACGAACCAGTGAAGCAGCACGAGAAATTGCAATTCTCTCTCGAGAGAGTTATGGGAAAGTTCAGGAAGGAAGAGATCTTGCTTCGAACAGCCAAGCAGTGCTCCAAAATGTTGTTTCGGCGTCCGACAAAGCAAATGCTCTCACTCATGAAATTAACCTGGCAACTCAGGATCAGATCAGGGAAGTTGAAAGAATCGTTGCCGCGATGGATCGTTTGAGTGCTCTTGCCGAGGAAATTACCAATCTTACAAGTGACCAGATTATTCGACGTGATAGAGTTGCCGAAATGATTCAGGAAATTCAGCAACTTTCCCAGGAAGTTGATGCTGCAACCAAAGAACAAGCCAAAGGGACAGATCAAGTAAGTCGCGATATCGCAAAAGCCAATGAACGTGCGGCTCGCATTGCAGAACTTACGACTCAACAGCAAGAATATGCTCAGAAATTAGAAGCCGTTATTAGACAGGTGGCAGAACTGGCAACCACTAGCGCTACCGGAGCTCAGAATTCTTTCGAACTGAACGAACGCCTCGTGAGTGTTATGAGAGAATTTTCTGAATTGTTAGCTCAGTTCAAGGTTAATGGAGAAGAACTAATTAGAACGCTTGGCGAAGATAAAAGTTCGAGCTAACAATTAATGAAGGCTGGCTAAACCCGAAGAAAAAAGAGCCAGAGTGTTATTGGTCCGATAATGAGGAGTATTTTATGAACATATCAGAAGTTGTGATGGATTTTTTGGAGGATGCCCGAGATCAACTCAGCCGTTTTGAGGACTCACTCCTTAAGTTAGATCAGGATACCGATGACAAAATCGCTATCTCTACTCTTTTTCGGGCAGTCCACAGCCTTAAAGGGTCATCTTACTATACGGGATTTCAAAATCTGGGAAGGTTTATTCATAAAGTTGAAAATTTGCTTGAGCCAGTAGCTAAGGGGAAAGACTCTCTTAAGAAACACACCATCGATACTCTGTTTTCTGTGCTTGATTTTATTAAACAAAGCATCCAGAACATTCAGACTCAAGGTGAAGATTTGGCTGTTCCACAAGACTTGGACATGAAACTTGAAAAAGCTTTTGCAGGCGATGAGCCATTGCCTCCTCTGGATTTTATTCCTGCTGATGCTAAACCGATAGAAGGAGAAGACTCGGATCCGGAATTGTTTGCAATCTTTATTGATACACTCCACGAGCAGCTCAAGTTTATCTGTGAAACTATAGCTTCCTCGGCTGTTCTGGATAAAAGCGAAATGCACCAGGCTTTTGAAAGATCCTTCCGTCGAGTCCTTAGTTCTACCCGCTATATGGATTATGAATTGCTTGTGAAGTTTTTTGAAGGCTGGCAGAGAACTCTGATGGACTTAATGCAAAAATCAGCTCCCACAAATGATTTGATCGAAGTCTCGAATAAATGTGTAGATTATCTTGCTAAAGTTCTGCCGCCTTTGAATGCTCAGTCTCTTATTGATATTCTTAGAGGAGAAGGAGGTAAGCCGCTTGAAGCGGCGCGCCCTTTTACAGATCAGGAATTAAAGGTCATAGACGAAGAACTTGAACAGGCTTTTGCTAGTTGGATGGAGGATACTCAACAGGTGGAACCTCCAACAGCGGAATCCGAAGAATTTTTTAGGGAATCCCCAAGCCAGTTCGTGGAAGAATCTCTAGAAGAAAGCGCTCCGACCGAACTCTGGGAAGAAATTATAGAGGAAGAAGTTACACCACTGCCAATTTATCAGGAAGATTTGACCGTTCCCGAAGATGTTCCTGCTCAACCTACAGAGATGCTTCGGGTTGATCCTGCTAAAGTGGATCATCTGCTGAATGAAGTGGGTGAATTGGTTATAAGGAGATCTCATTTTGTAACTCTTACAGCAGAGCTAAAGCGTATTACTGAAGAATGGACCAGAGCAGGCATTTTGGATGCTGATAGAAAAAAGGTTCTTACCGACCTGTGGCAGCAGTATCGTGATGCTGTCTCTAGTTTGGGGCGGATTACCGCCGATCTTCAAGATGCGGTCATGAAAATTCGCATGCTACCCTTAATGCAGTTGTTTCAGCGTTTTCCGAGAGTGGTTCGCGATCATGCTTCTCAGTATGGTAAATCGGTGCGTATGGTTATCAAAGGTGGCGAAACAGAAGTGGATCGCTTCATTCTGGAACAGCTTTACGAGCCCATGATTCATATTTTAAGAAATGCTGTTGCTCACGGAATTGAAAGGTCCGAAGTCCGAAAAAGTCTGGGTAAACCTGAAGACGGTACTATAACTATTAGTGCATATTATCGAGGTCAACATGTAATCATAGAAGTTACAGATGACGGGGCTGGAGTTCCTGTGGATCAGCTTGGAAAGGTTCTTGTGGAAAAGGGTATCTTTAGTCCAGAAGAAGTAGGTCGGATGAGCATTGAAGAATTGCTTGATACCATTTTCCTTCCGGGAGTATCTACAGCCCTTGAAGTTGACGAGACGGCCGGTAGAGGCATTGGCCTTGATGTAGTGCGAGATGAGTGTAGGAAAATAAATGGTCACGTTTCTGTCAGATCCTGGTTAGGGCAGGGGACTCAATTCATTATCCAGATTCCTTTGACTCTGGCAATTATTCCCGGCCTTCTTGTAAAAATTATGGGTGACATTTACACTCTTCCCCTTGCTTCTGTTGGAGAAGTTTATGCCTTTGATGAAAGAAAAATCAAAAAGGTTCATAATGCCTATTTCTTGACCCTTGAGGGTAGAACTATACCTCTTATTTTCCCAGAATATATTTTCCCAAGAAAAGTTAAGACTGATAAAGTTGCAGAGGGACATTACATTGTCTTGCTGAGAACGCCAGCTAAAGAAGCGGGTCTTGTGGTTGATCAGTTTTTAGGGCAACAGGAGGTTGTTATTAAGCCTATTGAAGATGTGATGGATGTTTTTCAAGGTTATGCTGGAGCAACAATTCTTGGAGATGGGACGGTGTCTCTTATTATCGATGTTCCTGCGATTATCGAGTATGTAGAAAAGTTTTATAAATAGAGTATGCCAGCAATTCTTAAAATTAATTTTCAGCTTTATAGAGCGAACAAAACAAAGTTTTGATCGGATATGAGTGATTCATTACAAGGTTAAAAACATGGCTGAAGGAAAACGGTCAGATTCTACTCAAAAAGGCTTTCGAGGAACCATATCGAATGTTGATGTTTCTCAACTTCTTCAGATGGTCTGCGTAGGTCAGTTTCCCACAATAATCAAAGCTGTTTCTGAAGGCAAAGAGGGAACTCTTTACATTAAGGATGGATGCGTGGTTCATGCTACCACTGACCAGAAAACAGGAGAAGATGCTTTCTGGGAGATAGCTCTATGGGATGAAGTGGTGTTTGAAATAATACCATCTTCCATTGATAACGTTCCTCAGACTATTCTAAAGCCATGGGAATATTTGGCGCTAGAAGCTGCTAGAATAAAAGATGAACACCAAAAGGAAAAACTTATCCACGTGTTGATAGTCGATGATTCGCCCTTTTTTGCCCGACAGCTTAAGAGACTTATCGAAGAAGACCCAGAATTCGTGGTTGTTGGCGTGGCTAACAATGGTGAAGAAGCTATAGGATATATGGAAGATGAAGTGGTTGATGTGGTTACTCTCGATGCCTTTATGCCGGTTATGCCTGGTGATACGACATTAAAACATCTTATGATTCGCTACAGTGTTCCAGTCGTAGTGGTAAGCGCTTTTTTGGAAGGATCGAGCGATATACTTTTCGATTTTATGCGCCTTGGAGCAGTGGATGTCTGTCCTAAACCTCAAAATCGAGGTGAAGATCTTGAAATATACGGGCGCACCTTGCGTTCAATTCTTAGAAAAGCATCCAGAGCAAGGATAGATCATTTTAGGCGGTGGAAGCCCAAGGCGGAAAATAGCAATAAAATACTTTCCATTGATAATGAATTATCGGATTCTGCGGAAAAGTTTCTTATCATTGTTGGAGCGGAAGGTTCTCACATGGATTGGTTTCGATTGCCTTTATGGGATTTTTTGTCAGCAGGATATGTAATCGGTTTTTCCAGTATGGATAGAGAATTTTTGCCAGCCCTTGCAGAACTTATAACCAAGCATAAGGGTTACGGTGTTGAAGTATTTTCAGGAAAACGACAGGAGAGTATAGCTATAAACAGAAAGTCTCTTAACCTTTTTTATGCTATGTCTAGATGGCATTTTGATAGAGTTGAAAATGAGAAATATATAGCTTTCCCTGGTATGGTTTTGCAAACAAGTGGGCAGGATGCTGTAGAAGCAACTATTTTAAATCTTGTAGATTTGGTCCGAGATCGTGGACAGATAGGATTGTTATGTCTTTCCGGTAGTAGTGCTTTTTCTGATACATGGATTGATGCTATGTGTGAACGTCAAATTAAATGGCTTATTCCACCCGAAGATATGCTTCTTCTCCCACAAATGGCTGAATCAGTAGTTAAAAAAATTAGACAGGTTGGACTTCTCGAACATAATATTGAAGTTATTCGTGGCGAGTATGAACATTTAGGTTCGATTTGGAAGGAAAATTAGCCTAGCATTTATAAAATTGCATCTGGTCTCCTCCAAATCATGTAGCCTGAGTCTTCATAAAAATAATTTCATGTAGGTAGCTTCTTTGAGTTTTGTGAGAAAGTGGGGAAGGGAGGATTCCTATGAAAATATTAATTACTGGTGGGCTTGGTTTTGTAGGGACAGAGGCGGCCAAATATTTTATTTCAAAAGGACATAATGTTACTCTGGTTGATCATTCGCCATCTCCAAAACCTTACACCCCAAAGGAAGCAACTTACGTGTTCGGAGATACAACCCTAAAAGGATCCTGGCAAAATGTAGTTTCTGAACACGATGTAGTCATCAATCTTGCAGGAGCTTCCATTTTTCAGCGATGGAGTGATGCTGTTAAAAGAAAAATTTACGATTCCAGAATAAAAACGACCGAAAATGTTGTTGAAGCCCTTCGGGATAACTCCGTTCTTTTAAGCACTTCAGCTGTTGGATATTATGGAGATGGGGGCGAGAGAATACTTAGGGAATATGATCCTCCCGGCAATGATTTCTTGGCTGGAGTTTGCGTAGATTGGGAACAAGCGGCACGGCATGCCTCCGAAAAAGGAGTTCGTGTGGTAATAATGCGGTTTGGAATTATTTTGGGCAAGACAGGTGGAGCTCTTGGTGAGATGCTTAAAGCCTTTCGCCGAGGCTTGGGAGGTCCATTAGGGAATGGCAATCAGTGGTTTTCCTGGATTCATATGACGGATCTTTTGCGAGCTATGGAATTTACAGCTCAGGAACCCTCATTTAGCGGTGTTTTCAACTTTTGCGCTCCTAACCCGGTGAGAAATAAAGAATTGGCTTCTGTCCTAGGGAAACTGCTTGGAAAGCCAGCTTTTTTCAAGACTCCCGGGTTTGTTTTGAGGCTGGTGCTGGGAGAATTTGGGAAAACCCTTTTGATGAGTCAGCGAGTGGTGCCAGAACGTTTGCTTCAAGTCGGTTTTAGATTTTTGTATCCTGATATTCACAGTGCCCTTTCAGAGGTGATTTCCGAAAAGAATTAATAGTGTGATTGCTCTAAAAAAGGAGTTTTTATGCAGAGAAACACCTTAAAGTTTATTCTCGATGCAATTCTTTTTGTTAGTCTTACATCAACTGCCGTCGTAGGGCTTTTACTTGCTTTCGTGATTCCAGGTGGCGGTAATATTCCTCACCAGGAAAAATTCTTTTTAGGACTTCATCGCCATACCTGGGGAGATATACATTTAACTTTTGCTCTCATTTTCCTTGGCGTTTTAGCTGTCCATATATATCTCAACTGGTCCTGGATTGTTGGAAATACGCAAAAGTATTTTGGTGAAAGATGGAAACAATTTTTATGGGCTCTTTGTGGAGCATGGTTTGTTGTGTTGATTATCGCAGGAATTGTTGCTAAGTAAGCCCTCTATTTTTTTTTTGCTATTGCTTATTGGGGATTTGAGATTTGACTGTCTGACTGGTTATCTGATGGGGACGAAGAAGTCTTGTTCTTTCACTGTGATGCGATAATTTCCGGTTTCTTCGTCGTAACTTATATGGTTAGCAATTTCATAGTAAGCAATTTTGCCAAAGCGAGCTTTAAGGTTTTTGCGAGTTGCCAGGCAATACAGGGAGGAATCGGCTTCAAGCCATAGTGTTTCCGGTCGAAGATGTTCTCTTCTTCCATCGGTTAATTCAATTTCTATTGCTTCTACTTCCCCTTTGTCATTTTTTGAAATGTGGATGTATTTTATCCAGAGGGGCGCATCTTTTACCTCTACAGGATGGACTTCGCCTTCACATCGGATGTAGTAGCGGCCTTCTTTTTCAAAAAGTGAAATGCTGAGAATTTTCAAGAGATCACGGTCTAACACAGGATTGCCTTCGCAAAACCAATCCCCTTTATCGTCAATTACGTAATGATAAATATGCTTTTGACCGGGAGGGATTAAGGGGTCTCTTCCTGTCTTTTCCATAGTTTCCCCTTTTTCATAATTCTTCTGGTGTAAAGGCTACAACCCAGTCAATCGATGGAGCATTGGAAAGAATCATCACAAGCCTATCTATCCCCAGGGCTATACCGGCTGATGGTGGCATGGCATCCATAAGTTCAAGAAAAGAATAGGGCATCGGTAGTGGATAAAATCCAGCTTTTTTTCTGAAAGCCAGGGCGTTCTGAAAACGTGTTTCTAGAATATCTCTTTCTGTTAGTTCCGTGTTGCCGTTGGCGAGTTCAATACCACCCCAATATACTTCAAAACGCTCGCAAATACTCCCGCTGCAATCGGCAAGAGCGGCCTCCGAAGGTGGATAATCTTTAAGTATGCACGGCGTTGAGAAAGTTGAAAGATATGGTTCGATTTGTTCTACAATTGCTAAAGAAAAATTTTCCGAATTTGGATGTGTGAAAGGATTCCAGCCCACTTTATGGTTAAAGAGCTCTTCTAATGTAAAAACCTGCCACTCTCGGGAATAACTTAGCCAGCGGTCTCCATAAGGGAAGGGGTCGGGAAGGGAGAGCCATTCTCCCAGAAATCTTATGAGTTTTCGACAATCATCCATTATAGCTTCATAAGAGCAACCGCTTCGATACCACTCGAGCATTGTAAATTCTGGAAGATGTCGTTTTCCACGCTCTCCCTTTCTGAAAACTTTTGTAATTTGATAGATCCTTTCATATCCTTCTGCCAGGAGCATCTTCATCTGGATCTCTGGGCTTGTTATTAGAAACCATTCTTCCGATCTAAAAGGATCTATATGATGTTCTGGCGCAACAGCGGGAACTCTAATTGGAGTCTCTACCTCAAGGAATCCTTCTCGATCGAAGAATTCTCTTATTGCTCTGAGAACGTCTCTGCGCCTTTCAAGATAATAGGCTTTATTTGCCTTGGGCGTTTGCGTCATAATATCCATAAGCTAAAGAACAGGGTCCAATTTTCAATCCTTGACGTGGAAGCGATCCTAACACCCGGGTTTTTCAGACTCGCTCAACATAGCTTCCCGTTCTTGTGTCGATTTTCAATAGATCGCCTTCTTCAACGAAGAGAGGCACCTGAAGTTCATAGCCTGTCTCTAAAACAACAGGTTTTGTCGCTCCAGAGGCAGTATCTCCTTTTACTCCCGGTTCTGCTTTGATAACTCTAAGATTGACAAAATTCGGAAGTGTTATCCCAATGGGTCTTCCCTTAAAAAATAGCATATTTACCTTGAGGTTTTCCGTCAGGTAGTTTACGGCATCTCCAAGTTGATCTGCGGACATTTCAACCTGTTCATAGGTTGATGTAACCATAAAATGGTATTGATTTCCTTCCTTATAAAGATATTCTGCCTCCTGTTCCTCTATATCGGCTTCCACAAAACGGTCTCCTGAACGGTATGTGCGGTCATACTGAATACCAGTGATAAGGTTTTTTAATCTGCAACGGTAAAGAGCCTGCCCTTTCCCCGGTTTGGTGAATTCAAAATCGACGATAAGATAGGGTTCCCCATCGATTTCGAGTTTAAGGCCTTTTCTCAGTTCACCTGCATTGATTACGTTTCCCATTTTTCACTCCCTCGCTTGTTGATAAAAATTCCAAATAAACCCAAACTATGATAGATAAGCACACGAAGGAGGGTCAAGCCTATTTGTATTTTTAACCGTCTAAAAAGATAGGGGGACGATATGGGAGAAATAGTTGCTATCAAAGCCAGGGAAATTCTGGATTCTCGAGGAAACCCCACAGTAGAAGTGGATGTATGGCTTGATACGGGTTACATGGGAAGAGCTGCAGTGCCTTCGGGAGCTTCAACAGGTTCTCGAGAAGCTCTGGAACTGAGGGACGGGGATTCAAAACGTTATTCAGGTAAAGGAGTGCTTCGAGCGGTCCGGAACGTCAATGAAGAAATAGCTCCTCGCATTGTGGGACTCGATGCTCAGGATCAAACAAGTATTGATAGACTTCTTATAGACCTTGATGGAACAGAAAATAAAAGCCGTTTGGGTGCCAACGCTATTCTCGGTGTTAGTATGGCTGTAGCAAAGGCTGCCGCTGAGGAATCAGGGCTTCCGCTTTACCGTTACCTTGGTGGGGTGGTAGCGAATCTCCTTCCTGTGCCTTTCATGAATGTTATAAACGGTGGAAAGCATGCTGATAATAATCTTGATATTCAAGAGTTTATGATTGTCCCACTCAGAGCTCCTACGTTTAAAGAGGCTTTGCGAATGGGAGCAGAAGTTTTTCACAGTCTTAAGAAAATTCTGAAAAACAAAGGGCTCAATACGGCCGTAGGTGATGAGGGCGGTTTTGCTCCCAATCTGGCTTCCAATGAGGAAGCCTTAAAGGTCCTTGTTGAAGCTATCGAGAAAGCCGGGTATGAACCGGGCAAAGACGTTTTTTTGGCTATGGATGCAGCAGCTAGCGAATTTTATAAAGATGGTATTTATGTTTTGGAGGCAGAAAAAGAGCCGAAAAAAAGTTCTGCCGATCTTGTAGGATATTATGAAGATCTGGTGAAACGATATCCGATTGTGTCGATAGAAGATGGTATGGCGGAAAGTGATTGGGAAGGCTGGAAACTACTAACTGAACGTCTTGGACGGTCAATTCAGCTTGTCGGTGATGACGTCTTCGTAACAAATACAAAGATTATTGCTAAGGGAATCCAGAAAGGTGTGGCAAATTCAGTACTTATAAAGTTGAACCAGATAGGAACCGTTACCGAAACTTTTGAAGCTATAGATATGGCTCACAAAGCCGGTTACAAAACGATCATTTCTCACCGATCAGGAGAAACAGAGGATACTATCATAGCCGATCTTGCCGTCGCAGCAAGAACCGGGCAGATCAAAACTGGATCTCTGTCAAGAACAGACAGGGTTGCAAAGTATAACAGGCTTCTCAGGATCGAGGAGGAACTTGATAGAAGCGGAAGATATGCTGGACTGAGTGATTAGGGCAATTTGAATAAGATGGGGAGTTTATAGAAGTGGATCTTCAGGTGCTACGCGCTATTGTGGTTGAAACTGTAGGTTTGGCTCAATCTCACGGCATGACCATCTGGCATGATCCTATTATAGCATGTGCTAGTGCCGATGATCCTTTGTTTGGACATCTCAAGCAAGCCGTTTCGCCAGATCATCTTATGCCTTATGATCTACTTCCGGGAGCTAAAACTGTTTTGGTTTATTTCCTTCCGTTTGTTAAAGAAATCGGAGTGGACAATTCCAGAGCTCACCCTCATGCTTCGAAACTCTGGGCTAAGGTTTATGTTGAAACCAATGCACTTGTAGCCAGGATTAATGAGAAGCTTTCTGATTTTTTGGCTCTTCATGGTTATCGTGCGGTTGTTACCCCGGCAACTCATAACTTCGACGCTGATAGACTCTTAAGCCGATGGTCTCATAAGCATGTCGGATTTATTGCAGGACTTGGGACTTTTGGGCTCAACAGGCTGCTTATTACTCATGCTGGCTGCTGTGGTCGTCTGGGGAGTCTTGTTACCGATGCTGAGATGGTGCCCACTCAGCGCCCCAAAGAAGAATTTTGTTTGTGGAAGAGAAACTTGCTTTGTAGTAAATGCGTCGATCGATGCCCCGCTGGAGCTATTGACTCCAGGGGGAATTTTGATCGACACACTTGCTACCGTGTGCTTCTTGAAAATGATCGTCTTTACAGCGATATACCTCTTACCGATGTTTGTGGACAATGTTCATGTGAAGTGCCCTGTAGCTATAGAATTCCTATTTCTCAAGGCGCTCAAGAGCCTCTTTAAGGTGGTCGAGCCATATGTTAACAATTTCAGGATATTCCGCCATGCCTTTCAATATGGGTTCACAGGAGAAACCCTTTGAATTTAAAATAGATTTCCAGCTTTCAGGAGAATCTCCCGCCATGTCATTTCTGGCGTGATCACCCGCCACCGTCATAAAGGGCACAAGGAAAACTTTTTTCACTTTTTTTGCCGTTAGTTCAGGTATGATGTCGTCAAGAGTGGGATGACCATCTACAGTTGCAAGATATGCGTAAGAGTCTTTTTTGTTGAGAATGGCGTTCATGGCAACGTATATGCTGTCGGCTGGATGTTTTCCGCTTCCGTGTCCCATGAATAACACGGCATCCTGAGGTTTTCTTGTTTGGGGAAGAGTCTTTAGCATTATGTCAGCGGTTCGTTCAAGGTCATCGTAAGATGATAAAAGTGGCTGACCCACTACTATATTTTTGAATCCGCCATCCATTAGAGCAAAAAGTGAGGCGTTATGGTTAAGGGTGTGGAATTCTTCACCAGGGATGACGTGAAGAGAAAGGACGGCTACATGAGTGTAACCTTCTTCCATGAGCTTTGCTAAAGCAAGTTCTGGGGAATCGAGTTGTTTCCCCTGTTTGGCTAATTTAGCTCGAATGGTTTTGGATGTGTAAGCCCAGCGAATAGGGATATCTGGAAAAGCTTTTTTAGCCATGGCGTCTATGTTATCGAAGGCTTTTTGAGCTTCAGGGATACTGGTTCCAAAAGTGACCAGAAGTATAGCTTTTTTGTTTTCTTCTTTAGATGCTTTCATACTGTGAGCCTCCGTTGAAAAAATGGCTGTGAAAAGCAAAATCACACAAAGTATTGCAATTTTTTTGAACATCTTTTAACCTCCTTTTTTGTGATGCCCCGGAATGCTGGGGGACATTCCGGGGGTTAAGGTTTGTGAAATGATGAGGAGGGACGGTGCATAATAAAAAACCCCAGAGCCTTTCAAGACTCTGGGGATTGCACCCTGTTTTCTTCATCCACCAGAGGGCACCATATCGCATCGTCCGTGCGAAAGCCCTTTCAGCCTCAGGCAGGTCTTCTGGCTTCCTCCATACTCTCAGCAGCCTTCCCATCCTTTGCTGGACAGTGGCTTAATTTGCTAAGAGCTTTACCCCCCTTTACTTGGGTGAGTAACTAGAGGTTACAGCGGCGGGACCGCTCCCGATTCTCACGGGATTCCCTTTTAAGCTCTCACGAGCACCTGAGCCGTATCTTCATGTTGTCTTTACAATTACTCTTCTACTCTTTGTCAGAGGATTGTGTCAAGAAATAAAAAGGAAAAATTTTACGACCTTAAACACCGGTATTATTTCATGGCCATAAAAGATTGATAGAAATACAGCCGTCTTCAGTTGAAAAGCAGCCCACTGAAGTGCAAATTGTAACGCCTTTTATGGAACAATAACTCAAAGATGAAACGTGTTCCTTTCTTAAGAGGTCATTCCATCGGTATTTACCACCAGTGTAATAGGCTTCCGTTTCAGGATCTGTTCTGGCAACAAAGAAAGAAAATTTCCACAAGGGGTAGAAACTGATTTCAACCATCTTTTCCGTTACGGAGTTTACAAAGCTCACTTGAATTTTGCTCCAGATCCATAACCATACAACTCGCTCAACCTTCCCATCTCTCGTAAAAAGCACAGGTCTTACAATTAAAGCGGTTAAAATCAAGAGCATGATAGCGAAAAGAAATTTCTCTCTCGCAAAATGGTGCAATATGTCTGAGGGTTTTCTAAAAAGAGATTTGGGCATTTAAATCGGGAGTGTGCAGGCAGAGACTTTTATTGTCTCTGCCTGTATTTGAGAATTACTTGATTGCTCCTATCTCCTTAAAGTATTTTACGGCTCCATCGTGGAAGGGAATTGTTCCTTTGATAAACTTTACGGTATTTTCCGGCGTTGTGTCCTTAGATGCTTTAACGCCTTCGTGTAGCTGTTTGATGTTTTCGAACAGAGTCTTTGTCATTTTGTAAGCTACATCCTGAGGAAGAGATGCTGAGCAGAGGAAGAGGTTCCAGAAGGCAAGGGTAGGCACGTCCTTTTCTGTGTTGTAAACGTCCTTTGGTATGGTGTTTGCCTCCATAATCCCCGGATAATCTTGTAGCAACTTTTGAACGACAGGATCATTTGGAGCTAGTGGAATAAATTCCATCTTTGCACCTTTTCTGCTTAGAGTGGTGCCAAGTTCCGTAATCGATGCTGTGGGCAGTCCTCCTGACCAGAAATAGGCATCAATTGTTCCGGCAGCGAGAGCCTCGGCAGATTCAGCTGCTCCAAGTCGTTCGTGCTTTGAAAAATCCTTTGGACTCAACCCCGCTGCTTCTATTACCAAAAAGGCTTCAACTTCAGTTCCAGAATTGGGTGCTCCCGTTGAGACCCTTTTGCCTTTTAAGTCAGCGAGAGACTTAATGCCAGAATTAGATGTGGTTACTATGTGGAGAAAATTGGGATACATTGCCCACAATACTCTTAGATCCTTTGCCGGACTATCTTTGAATTTTTCATGCTTTCCCGTGTAGGCAAGGTAAGCAGAATCAGGTAAAACGGTTCCACAATAGAATGTGCCAGCATTTGGATCAGTTTTCTTTTGAATTAGCAGAATGTTGTCAATAGATGCTGCTGTCTGGATAGCGGTTGCTTTGAGTCCACCTTTTTGAGAAAGGATTTCCGATACAGCTGTGCCGTAATAATAATAGACACCTCCAAGTCCACCAGTGGCAATAATGATGTTAGCCGTTTTTTCTTCCGCTGATAGGTTGTTTACAGTAACTCCAACCATCAGGACAACTGACATTATTAACATCATTAACTTCTTCATGGCTGCCTCCTTTGCTTATCCAACATTTTTTACCCTGAGTCCTGGCTAACCCTTGCTTCCATATTCGCTCGTTTGTTCCAATCTTTCACCCCCTTTGGTTTTCTTAAAGGCGAAGAATAATAAAGCTATACCCATAGCTGCTATTAAATTAAAACTCCAGCTAGGCCAGAATAGTCCGAGAGAAAGTATACCAAGTATCCATCGTTCTTTGTTGTTTAAGTGTCTGAAAGCGTAACCAGCCGTTGCCATAGACAAAATCCAGCTTCCACCTATTGCAAATATGAACCTTCCCAGGCTTAACATCAAAGCCTCTTGCCCTGAACTCACCTTCCATACGGGCACAATAAGTAGAGCTGTTCCATAGAATGAGAGAATGAATGAAAAGCCTACTATGTATTTGGGAATAGCTACTCTAGCGGCGTAAACGCCAGTAGTAAGAGGATGGGTTCCAAAGACGCTAGCAGATGCATAAGCGGAAAGTGCCACTGGAGGAGTTACATCAGCCAGAATTGCATAATACATGATAAACATATGAGTTGCAAGAAGAGCGGCTTCTCCAGGGATCCCATTTGCTATGGCTATTTGGCAGATGGCGGGAGCGGTAAGGGATGAAGCTATAACATATGTTGCTGTAGGAGGAACACCCATGCCCAGAATGAGACTGAAAGTTGCCGCGAATAATGTGGCAATAAAAAGGTTTTGTCCGGCTATATGACCAAGCAAAAGTGAGAACTTGCTAGGAAGACCCGTAATTACCATAAGCGTCATAATAACATTTGCGGCAACGACGGCAGTGCCTATTGGTAATAATGCACGAAAACCGGTGGCTAAACCGTTTATGATTATTTGCAAATTTGGGCGTTCAATTCGTCTGTCGATGTAAGCTATAATTATAAAAGTTGCGGTGGCTATAACTACGCCGATGTTTACCGGGTATCCTAAAAAGATCATCACAATTATCAAAATTATGGGCAAGAAAATATGAATGTATCCCAGAAAATATTTGTAAGTTAGAGTTTCTCCTGTTTCTATCATTTTTAGGTTTTGGCAGATTGCATAATAGCGGTTATAGCTCCAGATGGCCACGAGGTATAAAATCATAGGACCTAAAGCCATGATGCATACCCAGGAATAAGGAATGGAAAGAATTTCTACCATGATGAATGCCATTGATCCTAGCACTGGGGGCGTTACCATAGCTATGGTGCCCGCTGTAGCGGAAATTCCTGCAGCAATATGTTTGTTATAACCAGCTTGCTCATACAGAGGCTTTGCTATAGTGCTTACGAATTGAGTATCTGCAGCACCGGATCCACTGAACATTCCCATAAATATACTGGCTACAATTGTTACTTTACCTGGAGCATCCCGCCCTTTACCTACCACTACAGACGCAAGATTAGCAATTAGACGACCAATTCTAAGAGCTCCAACTATGCCACCAAGTATAGTGAAGTAAACGAGGTATTTGGAAGATACACCTGTAATAAGTCCAAAAAGACCAGCTTCTGTCTCACAGTAGATTTTTCCTAGCAGGAGATCGAAATCAAAAGGGGGATGGGAAAGTATTTTGGGGAAGATTTCTCCATAAAGATTGTAAAAGAGAAAGAAAAGCACCAAACAGGGAAGCACCGGACCGGTTAATCTATATACCAATCCTAAGAGCCCTATAAACATTGTAAAGGACATAAAAATATCCAGGGGTTCTGGAAACATGGCTCTCATTATTAGATCTTCGAACATCTTAATTTCATAGATATATGGAATGATCATAAGGGTCGCTACCAGGAAATCGATACCCCTTCTAGATTTTGGAAAAAACAAAGGCATCATGATTAATAGCCATATTAAGAGGCACATAATCTTGATTGTAAAAGAGATCTTTAGTTTATATAGAGCCGCTATGGGAACTAGAGCGAATAATAAAAAAATAAACGTTCCTGCAGAAGGGGGCGAAGGATAAGGGTGGAGTGATGAAAGCAGGAAACCAGAGATAAGCAAAAGAAAAACGTGAGTAGCTCTCTGAAGTTGAGTAATGTCCAGAACAGAAATTCGTAGTTTTGATAAGGGCGTATGCGGATGAATTACAACATAAATGCTGTAGATACTTGCTAAAACCAGCACAGTGGTTAAAATCTTCCAGATAACTCGTCCGAAGCCCTTAGTTTGGATTTCAAGCCCTGAATCAAAGTCCATGTGTTTTCCCTCCTTCTGCATGTCAGCCATTGAGAACCAGCTAGTGGAGAGCTTTTGAAAATTGACCTTGCAGAGAAATGAAAACTTGAGAAAGATAAAGCCAAAGAGCGAAGATCGAACGACAATTAATCTGATTTGGTGTTTTACTAAATGAAACATTATTTTACAAAACAATACTTAACATTTCATCCCGGATTTTGTCAAGGTTTTTGTTGTGCTGTTAAAGTCGTGGTCATTTTGCTAATCTCTTCACAATGACTTGAAAATTCCTACATGAAAATTATTTTTAGTTAAAAATTGCTGAGGGAAAAATCGGTTTGGTTAAATCAGAAAAGGGAGGAAACAATGGGATTTGTTGTTACGGTTAGAGGAGCACCTTTTGAGTTAGAGGGAACACCGGTGGATGTGGGACAAAAAGCACCAAATTTCGAAGTGGTTAAAACGGATTTATCATCGGTTAGCCTTGATAATTTTCTTGGACAAGTCCTGGTTATTGCATCCGTTCCATCACTTGATACGCCCGTTTGTGATATCGAGGGACGAAAATTCAATGAAGAAGTTACCAAACTAGGAAAGGATGTTAAAGTTCTAATCATCAGCATGGACCTTCCTTTTGCCCAAAAGAGATGGTGTGGAGCAGCAGGTATTGATCCTGAATCGGCTCAGGTGATAACCCTTTCTGACCATCGTTCTGCTTCTTTTGGCAAAAATTACGGCGTGCTTATAAAAGATTTGAGACTCCTTGCTCGTGCTGTATTCGTAATCTCGCGTGATGGGATTATAAAATACAGAGAACTCGTTCCAGAAGTCAGTCACGAACCAAATTATGAAGCAGCTTTGGCGGCTGCCAGAGCCTGTGTCTAATTAGAACCACTGAAAAATAAGGAGGTAAAAAATGGCAGAGAAGCTCCAGGTTTACAAATGTGAAGTTTGCGGGAACATCGTTGAAGTGTTACACGGTGGCAAAGGTGAACTGGTTTGCTGCGGACAGCCCATGAAGCTGTTTGTTGAGAACACCGTGGATGCCTCAAAGGAAAAGCATGTGCCGGTTGCTGAACAGGTAACGGAAGGGCTCAAGGTCAAAGTCGGAAGTGTAGCTCATCCGATGGAAGAAAAGCACTATATTGAGTGGATCGAAGTGATTGATGAACAAGGCAAGGCTTATAAACAATTTCTTAAACCCGGCGATGCTCCAGAAGCGGTCTTTTGTTTGCCACCGGGGAAATATACCTTGAGAGAATATTGCAACCTCCACGGACTCTGGAAAGCCGAGGTGTGATACGATGCTTTCTGAAAAAATGACCAAAGCCCTTAACGATCAAGTTAAATGGGAATTGTATTCTTCCTACCTCTACCTCTCCATGGCAACTTACTTAAAAAGCAAAGGACTTGAGGGATTCGCCCGATGGATGGAGGTGCAGGCTCTGGAAGAACTTTCCCATGCGATGAAGTTTTATTCGTATATCAACGAGCGAGGAGCTAAGGTTGATCTTCAGCCTATTGATGGTCCTCCAACTGAATGGCAGTCAGTTACAGCCGTTTTTGAGCATGTGGCTGAACATGAGCGACATGTTACAGAACGGATCCACAGACTTGTAGATCAGGCTATTGAAGAAAAAGACCACGCTACCAATAATTTCCTTCAGTGGTTTGTGGCTGAACAGGTTGAAGAAGAAGCCAGTGCCGCCGATGTCCTCAATAAGGTTCGGTTTGTAGAAGGTAGCCATGGCCTTTTTATGTTAGATCGCGAACTGGCTCAGCGGACATTCACCCTTCCTCCTGGAACCACCATAGTAAATCTCAGACCATCTAAAGATTAACACCCTTTGAATTTTACCCTGCAGGAAGTTTATGCAGAAAGCTTCCTGCAGGGAATCTGATCAGGAGAGTAAAGCAATGAGTCTTAAACAACATTTAGAGAGTTTTTTCTGCGATATTCTGGAGCTTAAAGAAAAAAAGGCAAAATTTTATGAAGATTGGGCTAAGAAATGTGATGATTCCGTTGGTCGCGACATTCTTGAAGTTCTTAAAGAAGCCGAAATTCGCGATATTGAGAGGCTGAAGTCTGCTCAGGAAGAACTCTCCAAAACCAATCAGTGGAGCAGTGCCTGTCGCTATATCCCGGAACGTGTTTCGATTGCTGATGCGATTCTTCAAAAAGTTCGACAGCATCACAAAAAGGCCGGCAATATTGAGTGTGGATCCGTGAAGCTTCCTTTAGATACTGGTCGTGAACTTGAGGAAAAGGCCATAGCTCTGTTCAAAAAACAGCTTGAAATTGCTCAGGACGAAGATGAGAAAAACTTTATAGAGGCATTCATTGCCGAAGAGAAAGAACATCTGAGACTGCTCGCTGATTTGAAGTTTTATTACGAAGATCCTCAGGGATGGTTGATGGAAAAAGGTCGAGGAGGGCTCGATGGAGCCTGAATTTACGCAAAAACTAAAGGAGGTGGTTACATGAGCAAGAAACGTTACAAAGTAAGAGGGCAGTGTCCGCAGTGTGCCTGTGGGGATGTGAGCTTTTTAGGTCCCGAAAAACTGCGAGAAAAATACATAGGACCCGAGGAGGAAATTGAAGTTCTTTGCCCTATGTGTGGCACAAAGCACGCCGCTAAGGTCGAACATGTCGAGGAAGTAGAGGAGAAATAAATCATGAGCAAGAAAGCTCTTATTATTTACGCAACCAGAACTAACCAGACTCAAAGGATTGCTGAACTCATAGCAGAAGGTATCAGATTTGGCGGTGTTGAGGCGAAAGTTGTTAACGTTAATGATTTTGATCCTGAAAAGGATAATCCTAAGGAATATGATGCTATAGTTATCGGTTCTCCCACCTATCATGGAGAAATGGTTCAGTCTATAAAGACGCTTCTTTTCAAACTCGAGTCCATCGGCGTTGAGGGAAAAGTTGGCGGCGCTTTTGGTGCTTTTGGCTGGAGCGGTGAGGCTATCGATCGAATCTATAACACCATGCTCCACGTGCTTAAGATGAACATGGTTAGTGATGGTTTGCGACTAAAATCAGCAGACCTTGGTGGTGGAATACAGATGGCTCAAGCCTATGGTAAAGAAATAGCCAAGAAGGTCATGAGTTAAAAAGGAGTAGAGCTATGACAACAACCCCAAAACATTGCCCTGGCTTTGAACAATTTAAAAATCTTCAATCTTTTTTATGCCGATGTCCGGAATGCGATGAGGAGATAGAAATCTTTTCGGACGAATTTGATAAGCCTCGCAAGTGTTCTAAATGTGGGAAACCTGTTGATTTCACCAAATGCTCATTGTATTCAAAATAACTTGATTGCCTAGCAAATCACTATGAAAAGCCCTGGCGTTTTAAATGCCGGGGCTTCGCATATTTACACCTTTTCTAAATTCTGGTTGTGGCGGTTTTCTCGATCTCGCATAATGTGCTATATTCTTCAATGTTTGATTTGGCTGACCATTGTCATTACGGATTGGGATTTGTTGGGTTCAATCAGGAGGACAAACAAGAATGGGGACGCGCATTTCTAAAGCTTCGCTGGTAATATCGATTGTCGCAGCTGCGGTTTTGGTTGCTGTGATTTTGTGGTTTGTTCGTTTTAACCGTTTTGACCTTCCTGAAGGGCTTATTCAGGCAAACGGGCGCATAGAAGGCGATCGATTTACAGTTTCAAGCAAAGTCCCTGGTAAAGTGATAGAACTTCTTGTCCGGGAAGGCGATTCTGTTAAAGAAGGTCAGGTTGTTGCCAGGCTGGATGATGCTCAAATTTCGGCAAAAGTAGATCAGGCCAGGGAAGCTGTTTTGACTCTGGAAGCTCAACTGAAGACTGCTCGTCTTGCTCTGGACGTTCTTAAAAAGGACGTGCCTCTAGCCATCGAAACTGCTCGAGCTGCTTTAGCTCAGGCTAAAGCTAATCGCTCATCTGCTCAAAGCCAGAGCGAACAGGCTGAACGAGATGCCGAGAGATTGGAACGACTTTTTAATGCGGGAGCAATTGATAAACGCAAATACGAACAGGCTGATCTTGCCCGTCGAGTTGCTATAAATCAACTGCGATCCGCCGAAGAAGCTGTGAAAGCCGCTGAAAAACAACTAGCTCAAGCTATGCTTGGCCACGATAGGATTAAAGCAAAAGAAGCTGAAATAGAGGCTCTTTCTGCTCAGTTGGCTCAAGCAAAAGCATCTCTTCGGGAAGCCGAAGCAACTCTGAATGATATGACTATCCGAGCGCCCACGTCGGGAGTTGTCACCACACGTATGGTTGATGTAGGCGAAGTGATAACTGCTGGAGCACCTATTTTTGACATAGTAAATCTGGATCGACTGTATTTGCAGGTTTATGTTCCTGAAAAAGATATTGGTAAAGTCCGCCTTGGATTGCCTGCTCGGATTTACACTGATGCTTTTCCCGATACCTTTTTTACAGCTACAGTCCGTTATATTGCGTCTCGGGCTCAGTTTACCCCTAAAGAGGTTCAGACGCCTGATGAGCGCGTAAAACTCGTCTTTGCCGTGAGGCTTTATCTGGATGAAAACCCCAATCATTGTCTTACACCTGGCCTTCCTGCCGATGCAGTTATTAAATGGAAGGATGACGCACCCTGGGCAAAACCGCGATGGTAACCTCACTGAATAACTCTGTTGTTGTTAAAGTTGACGGAGTTAGCAAAAGATACCGCCGTTACAGGGCTGTTGAGAATGTGAGCCTTGAGGTGCACAAGGGTGAGATTTTTGGATTGATTGGTCCTGACGGGGCAGGGAAGAGCACTCTTATGAAAGCCATAGCGGGCGTGCTTTCCTATGACGAAGGCATTATTAGAGTTTTTGATGTGCCTGTGAATTCGGAAGCTTCTGCAGAACTGATCAAGCATCGCATTGGTTTTATGCCGCAGGGACTGGGATTGAATCTTTATGCCGAACTTTCGGTGGAAGAAAATATTGACTTTTTCGCAAGAGTTAGAGGCGTAAAAGGGCAGGAACTTGCTGATCGTAAGAAAAAACTTCTTGCTATGACCAGGCTTGATCGTTTTACAGACCGCCCTATGAAATATCTTTCTGGAGGCATGAAGCAAAAACTTGGGCTCATCTGCACCCTTATCCACGAACCCGACCTTATAATTCTTGATGAACCCACTACTGGAGTCGATCCTGTATCACGTCGCGACTTCTGGGAAATCCTTTCCGAACTTGTATATATTCGTGGCATTACAGCAGTTGTTTCTACGGCTTATCTTGATGAAGCCGAGAGATTTCAAAGACTGGCGTTTATGTATGGAGGACGGATACTCGGAAGTGGTGATCCAGAGACTGTGCTTTCATTTGCTCCGGGAAAGGTTGTCGAGGTAGTTACTCTGGATCAGATGGAAGCTCTCGACAGATTGCGTCCTCTTTTTCCTCAGGTGGATAGCGTTGGAGATCGCCTTAGAATCTTTATTGATAAAGCAAAAGACGGTGTTGATCCTCGAGAGCAGGTAATAAAAGCGCTGGAAGGTATGAAGATTGATAGCGTGGAAGAAACCGATCCCACTCTCGAAGATGTTTTTGTATCTATGCTAAGGCTGGAACAGGCAGACCGAAACGATAAGTCTTTTGATGATAAGATGGCAGGCAGTAATGCTCAGACGGTTAAAAATTCTTTTAATAGATTTGGCGAGACGGGGACGCTGCATAAAGAAGCTGTTATTGAAGCCAGAGAACTCACAAAGGATTTTGGAACTTTCCGCGCTGTTGATAAAGCGAGCTTTGCTGTTCATCAAGGAGAAATTTTCGGATTGCTTGGTGCCAATGGAGCTGGCAAAACCACTCTTATAAAGATGCTGACAGGCATTCTTCCTCCCACCGCAGGCGAAGGAAAGGTTGCTGGAGCTGACATGCGTCGAGCTGGTAAAGCTATTAAAGAACGGATCGGTTACGTCTCCCAGTCCTTTTCCCTTTATCAGGACCTCACAGTTGCTGAGAATATACGCTTGTTTTCTGGTATTTACGGTGTTACGGGGCAGAAGGCAAAGAATCGCATTCCTGAAGTTATTGAACTTACAGGTCTTAGGGAATATGAACGCGATCTTGCGGGTAAGCTTCCTATGGGCATTCGCCAGAGGCTTGCTCTTGCCTGCGCCATAGTTCATTCTCCGAAAATTCTCTTTTTAGATGAACCAACCTCTGGCGTTGATCCTCTTGGAAGGCGTCGCTTTTGGGATATTCTGACTTATCTTGCTCGCATCGAAGGTGTGGCTGTGCTCATTACAACTCATTATATGAGCGAAGCAGAGCATTGCGACCGATTAGCTTTGATGCATGCCGGGAGAATTGTAGCTAATGATTCACCGGCGGCTCTTAAAGATGAACTGAGAAGGCGAGAAGGAGAGCTTCTTGTTGTTTATTCCCGTGATCCCGGTAAAACCATAAAAATTCTTCGCCCGTTTTATCCCAAATCTACAATTTTTGGGGATCGAATCCATCTGTTTGCTAGAGATGTAGAGCGGGAGATGGAGCGCATAAAGAAACTGTGTAATGATTTTGGACCTATCAGTGTTACTCTGCAAACTCCAACTCTTGAGGATGTTTTTGTATTTAGAATTACCGAACTTGAACGTGGTAACTAACAAAAATTTGCTTTATGCCGGTTGTGCTATGTCAGAAGAGGTAGCACTGTGAACATTGAACGCATCTTAGCTATAGCTCATAAAGAATGGAGAGAAATCGTTCGTGACCGGTTTTTTCTTGCTCTTGCCTTTGTTGTTCCCACTGTGATGCTTCTTGTTTTCGGTTACGGCTTGATTCTTGATGTGGAAAACATCCCTTTTTGCGTGGTAGATTACGATAAAACGCCTTTAAGCCGTGATTATGCTTACAGGTTTATAGGATCACGGTATTTCAATTTTAAGGGCGAAGTAGAACATGAACAGAAGCTTAGATCCCTTTTTGAAAGAAGCCAAATTCGTTTTGCTTTAATTATTCCACCCAATTTTGAACGAGATTTAAGAGCGGGGCGGTCCGTAACGGTTCAAAGTTTAATAGACGGTGTCTTTCCCTTCAGGGCTACTACCAGCAAGGGATATGTGCTGGCTATGAATACAGCTTTCAACGGAGAGCTTCTTACGGACTATTTTTCAAAGCATGTGGGAATTCCTCCGGATCAGGCAGAGAAGCTGGCTCAGCCTGTAAATATACAACTTCGCTACCTTTATAATCAGGAACTTCGTAGCACATGGTCTGTTGCCGCCGTTATGATTATGTTTGTGCTAATGGTTTCTCCACCTTTTTTAACCGCAATGGGTATTGTGAGAGAAAAGGAAAGCGGGTCTATTTATAACATCTATTGTTCAACCGTAACTCGGACCGAATTTCTTCTGGGAAAACTTACGCCCTATGTAATTATCTCCACTATAAACAGTCTCATACTGTGGGCTTTGTCGGTTTTTCTCTTTGGTGCACCCTTTAAAGGTGATCCGATTTTCTTTTTCTTCGCATCCGTTGTGTATGTCGTATGCACAACTGGTATCGGACTTCTGGTTTCTGTCATGGTTCGAACTCAAGTTGCCGCAATGATGATAACTGTAGTTTTAACTGTTGTTCCGGCCGTGTTGTATTCAGGGCTTCTTATTCCTATTTCTTCAATGGAGCCAATGGGGCAGTTTCAAGCTCATCTTTTCCCGGCAATGTATTTTACCGATATTGCCCTCGGTAGCTTCCTCAAAGGTGTAGGCATAAAGGAACTGTGGGGAAAAGTGGTTGCTCTGGCAATTTATGCCGCTATTTTGTGGGCGATAAGTTTTATGCTTTTTTCTAAGCGACCTAAATCGTAAAACGGGGATTAAGCTATATATGTTAGGTGAAGAATTTAAGCTCTGGTGGATAAGGCTATGGTCACTTACGCTTAAGGAATTGCTCCAGCTTTCTCGAGATGGTTTTTTGATTATTGCTATAGTTTACATGTTCACTCTTGATATTTGGCTCAGTGGTAATGTTCATCTTGAACTTCACAGAGCTACTCTTATTGTGCGTGATGCAGACCACAGTGAAGTATCACGGGAACTCATTGCTAACTTCCGATATCCCTATTTTAAGCTTGGTGGTGAAGTTTTCGATGAGCGAGAAGGCATATGGATGCTCGATCGAAATGAGGCGATAGTTTTGCTCGACATTCCAGAAAACTTCATGCGGGATTTAAGATCTGGAAGGACTGTAGATGTTCAGGTGATGGTGGATGGAAGCAATACCGTAATTGGAACTCTCGCTTCAAATTATGCCGGTCGGATTATTGGTGAATATGGGCTGGATAGAGCGCTGGAGAGAATAAAGTTTCATCCTGATAAACTGGAAACTGTTCCACGAGTGGATGTGCGTGTTAGAGTCTGGTATAACCCGAATCAGGAAGACTTCTGGTTTTTGCCTATTTCGGAACTTCTTACCGTAATTACCATCCTTGGTCTTATGCTTCCTGCTGCTGCAGCGGTGCGGGAGAAAGAACGAGGCACCATTGAACAGCTTCTTGTATCCCCGCTTACTCCGGCTCAGATCATGATTCCAAAGGTTGTTTCAATGACTCTTGTTGTTATTGTCGGCACAGCCTTTTCTCTTTTTGGAGTCATAAAAGGCGTTTTTGGCATACCCGTTAAGGGCAACCTCGGTTTTTTCTTTCTAACTGTAGCTCTTTACACTGTGGCAGTTTCCGGAATGGGGCTTTTTATATCAACCTTTACCAGAAATCTGGCTCAAGTGGCGATGTTAGTTCTTGTAGTTGCTATGCCCGTGGTGTTGCTTTCGGGTGCGTGGACTCCACCGGAAGCCATGCCGGTATGGCTCCGTAGAGCAATTCATCTATCACCGCTTTATTACTTCATTGAAATGAGCTACGGGATTTTGCTTAGAGGCGCAGGTTTTGGTGCCTTGTGGGATTCCTTTTTAGGACTTTCTTTGCTTGGATCCATATCTTTCGTTTTTGGAGCTTACAGGTTTAGACGTCAGTTTAGGTAAGAAAACCTAGCCTCCCAGGTAAGCTCTTTTTACATCGGGATTAGCTAACAGAGCTTTCGCACCGTCGGTGAGCACAATGCGGCCCGTTTCCATGATGTAGCCTCGGTGAGCAATAGTTAGAGCCGCTCGAGCGTTCTGTTCAACAAGAAGCACCGTTACACCCTCCTGGTTTATCTCCTTTATGGTTTGGAATATACTTTTTACCAGGAGAGGAGCAAGACCAAGACTTGGTTCATCCAGAAGAAGCAGTTTTGGGTTACTCATAAGAGCTCTACCAATAGCCAGCATCTGTTGTTCACCACCGCTTAGAGTGCCTGCAAGCTGGGAGCGACGCTCTTCGAGAATGGGAAACAGTTTGTAAATACGCTGTTCCATATCGGTAATTTTTGATTTGTTTTTCTGGGTGATAGCTCCGAGTAACAGGTTTTCTCGCACGGTAAGCGTTCCGAAGATTCGTCTTCCTTCGGGAACCTGAGCAATGCCAAGCCGAACAATGTCGTGGGCTGGAAGCTTATGAATCGGGATGTCTTTGAAGAAGATAGATCCCTTCGCCGGACGTAAAAGACCGCTTATGGTAAGAAGAGTTGTTGACTTTCCTGCTCCGTTGGCTCCAAGAATTGCCACTATTTCGCCTTCTTCAACGTAAAGGTCAATACCGTGAAGCGCTTCAATATGCCCGTATTTGACCACCAGCTCTTCTATTTTTAGCAGCATTTTCTAGGCTCCGTTGTCGCCTGTTCCCAGATAGGCTTCGATGACTTTTGGATTGCTCCTGATCTCTTCGGGCGTTCCTTCGGCGATTTTCGAACCATATTCCAGAACCACTACTTTTTCACATACGTCCATAACAACGTTCATGTCATGTTCTATAAGAAGAATAGTGATGCCATGATCGCGGATCTTACGGATAAGTTCTATCAATTCCGCAGTTTCCTTCTCGTTCATTCCTCCTGCAGGCTCGTCAAGGATGAGAAGGCGTGGTGATGTGGCGAGAGCACGGGCTATTTCCAGGAGCCTCTGGTTGCCGTAAGAAAGACTTCCAGCCGGAAGATCGTAGTATTGCTCGATACCGACAAATTGTAATATTTTGAAAGCTTCTTCTATTTTCTGTCGTTCTTCCTCTTGTTGTCTCGGCAGACGCAGTATGGCTCCAAAAACCCACGATTTTGTTCGGCAGTGAAAGCCGGCAAGCACGTTTTCTAAAACACTCAACTGGGAAAACAGGCGAATGGTTTGAAAGGTTCTTGCTATACCGAGTTTGACAATTTCGTGAGATTTTTTAACCACGAGAGACTGGCCGTTAAAGACGACATCTCCTTTATCTGGTTTGTATATTCCGGTTATAATATTAAAAACCGTGGTTTTGCCGGCTCCGTTTGGACCAATAAGCCCAACTATAGAACCTGTTTCAATGTCAAAGGAGACATTATTTACTGCTACAAGACCTCCGAAGGTTTTTGTTATACGCTGGACAGTTAAAATCGTCATGAGGAAGCGTCCTGTTTTATTAATCCATTCAGGTTGTAACGTCTTAGCTTCGGTGGGATGAGTCCTCGGGGCCTTAAAATCATCATTACAATCATCGCCAGTCCAAAAACAAGCATTCTTGAGGTTGAAAGCCCACGAAAGATTTCCGGAAGACCGATTATCAGGAGGGATCCAACTATAACCCCTTCAATACTTCCAGCTCCCCCCAGAATAACAATGGCAAACATAATAACCGATTCCCAGAAACTGAAAGATTCCGGGGAGATTATGGTCATTTTTGAAGCAAAGATGTTTCCGGTCATGCCAGCCCAGATAGCCCCGATAACAAAGGCTGTGAGCTTATAGGATGCCACGTTGATGCCACTACTTTGAGCGGCAATTTCGTCATCCCGGACACAATTTAAAGCTCTACCAACTCTTGAATGTTCCAGTCGCTTAAAAACTACAATAGTAATCAGCAGAAATGCCCAGATCAGGTAAAAAAATTGGTGGGGAGTTCTTATAACGTAGCCAAAGATTTCGGGTCTTGATATGCCAAATATTCCGTTAGCTCCACCCGTTATGCCGAAGATGTTATTAATAAGAGCTATTCTGACAATTTCTCCAATCCCTATAGTGACTATACACAGGTAGTCTCCTCTAAGGTGAATGATAGGACGCATAACAACGAAGGCAAAAAGTCCTGCAGCTATGCCCGAAAGAGGTATCATAGGCAACATGGGAATATGGTAGTGGGTATTAATTATTGCGGCCGTATAGGCTCCGATGGCATAAAAAGCAGCATGACCCAGATTAAATAACCCTGTATGCCCGACGATGATATTAAGGCTTATCGCCAGTGTGGCGTAAAGTCCTATATTGTTAAAAAGATCGACCCAGTAGGGATCTAAGAATGGTGGCAAAACTAAAACAGCCGCCAGAACGATGTATAGTGGAGAAACAGATATCGATAGTTTTTTCATACCTTTTCCGCTACTCGTTCACCGAGAATTCCCGTTGGTCTAACGGTGAGTATGAGAATTAGCACAAAGAAAGTGACAGCATCTTTCCATGCTACCGATAAATAAGCCGATGACATGGATTCGATTATCCCCAGGATGATTCCTCCAAGCATTGCTCCAGGAATATTTCCAATTCCACCGAGAATTGCTGCTGTAAAGGCTTTGAGTCCGTAAAGCCAACCCATGGTGAATGTAATTTGACCGTAGAGGAGCCCAACCATTAAACCGGCTAATCCTCCAAGCGCGGGACCTATAAGAAAAACCAGTGTTACGACTCGATCCACGTTTATTCCCACCAGTTGAGCAGCTCTATGATCTATAGCCACAGCTCTGATGGCAGCACCTGTTAAGGTCTTTTGAATGAAGATGTAAAGTAAAGCCATAACTAACAGGGAGACAAGGAGCACAAAAACTTTAACAAGGGGCAAATAAAGTCCAAACAATGATAGGCTTGATCTTGCGATGAGCCCCTGAGGATAAACGTGGAATTTGGCTCCGTATATGAGCATTACAGCGTTTTGAAGAAATATGGATGCTCCTAAGGCTGAAACAACAGCAGAAAGTCTGGGGGAGTGGCGGAGCGGTCTGTAAGCTGCTCGCTCCAGACAAACCCCCAGGAAAGCAACTGACAACATGACGACTGCACAAATCGCGATAAGTGCGCCTATAGGTCCCGCAACATTAGCAAGACCAAATGAGACCAAAAGAGTAAATCCGATGTAGGATCCGATAGTAAAGAGATCGCCATGAGCGAAGTTAATTAACTTCAGAACGCCGTAAACCATGGTATAGCCCAGAGCGATCAACGCGTAAATTCCGCCCAGAGATAGACCGTTCAAAAGCTGCTGGAGGAAATTTTCCATTATTTTTTGGCATTCCCCTTTATTTAGGATTAGGTAGGGCGAAAATTTTCGCCCTACGGGATCTTACAAAGCACTATGGCTGTAAAACAAATTGACCGTTTTCGTCAACCTTATACACACGATAGACTTCCCCAACACGATCGCCTTTTTCGTCAAAGGCAATGGTTCCGGTGAACCCTGGAAAGTCTTTTAGTTCTTTGTGCAGGTAATTTGCCAGTGTGTCTGGATTGGTTGACTTTGTTGCTTCAATCGCCTTTGCGATTACTCTAAAACCATCACCAGCCAGGACAGCATATATTGAGTTTGGAAGATGTCCATATTTTTGATTGAAAGCATTGAGTAGCGTTTTAGCTTCTCCACCAGGAAGATCTTTTGGGAGAGGCGCGCTCAGGAAATAAAACCCAGCCGCCGCTTCTTTTCCTGCTATTTTTACAAGATCCGGGTTATTTGTAGCGTCTCCTCCCATAAAGGGCACATCCCACTTCATTTCTTTCTTCTGCTTGAGAAGCAATCCTGCTTCTGGGTAGTATCCGGTAAAGAAAACCATATCGGGATTTGCACTTTTAAGCTTTGTCAGAATTGCCGTATAATCCTGTTCTCCTGGTGTTAAGGCGTCGAAAAATACTACCTTTATATTTCCACCTTCCTTTTCAATAATAGCCTTTGCTTCCTCTGCTAGACCCTTTGCGTAGGTGGTGTTGTCATGAAGAATAGCTATATTTTTAGCACCTATCTTTTTAATGGTTTGGACAGCCACCTTTGCCTGTTCATCATCTCTTGGGCAGGTTCTGAAGAAATAAGGGAGTTTCTTTTCTGTGAGTCTTATAGCAGTTGAACCATTTGCAATCTGAATAACCCTGGCTTCATTGAAAATACCCTGGGAAGCCTCTGTTATTGATGAGCCGTAAGTTCCTATGACTGCAACTACCTTTTGGGTTACGAGTTTTTGAGCGGCAAGAGCTGCCGTGCGAGGATCCCCACCGTCATCTTCCGTTATAAGCTCAACCTTGGCTCCATTAATACCACCTTTGGAATTGATGTCTTCAACCAGAAGATCGAGCACCTGCTTCATTTCCTGTCCCTCGCTTGCCCACTTTCCAGTCATTGGAGCCATGAGACCTATTTTAATATTGTCCGCGCTGTAAGACGGCTTAAACAACAAAAAAACACTTAGAATTGCAACAAAAGCGTAAAACCACCGTCGTGCCATAACCTTTCCTCCTTTTTTGGTTTTATTTACAGAAATTCCCCTACGTTTAGACCGTCTTAATAAACCAAAAACGATTTTGCGCTGTCAACCAGAGAAGGTGGTCTATTCAAAAATACTTGTGCCATTTAAATAGAGCTTTTTATGATCAGGTTGAAATGATAGGATGCACAATGTTAGAAAATTTTTGCGATTGATGTGGAGGTAAAGATGTCTGATTTTATTGACTTAATTCTTCGTGTGGATGTCTATCTTGAAAAACTGTTACAGTCAGTTGGGATATGGATTTATGTAGTGCTTTTTTTTATAATCTTTTCTGAAACGGGTTTTGTAGTAACGCCTTTTCTGCCGGGGGATTCTTTGCTTTTTGCCGTTGGAACTCTCTCAGCTCGGGGGCTTCTAGATCCATGGGTAGCATCTTCTGTTATGAGCGTCGCCGCTATATTGGGTAATGTGGCAAATTATCACATTGGGAGATTTGTTGGTCCTAAAGTGTTTTCAAAGGAAAAATCGCTTTTTTTTAACAAAAAGCATCTTGATTCTACTCATGCTTTTTATGAACGTTATGGAGCAAAGGCTGTAGTTATCGCAAGGTTTTTGCCCATCTTTAGAACCTTTGTTCCCTTCGTAGCTGGTATAGGGCGCATGAACTATGCAAAGTTCATGTTTTACAATGCTCTTGGAAGTCTTTTATGGACGTTATCCCTTACCTGGATTGGCTATCATTTTGGAAATCTTCCTTTTGTGAAGAAAAATTTTTCAGTCGTCATAGTTGGCATAATTGTTGTATCTTTGCTTCCTGCACTGTTTAAAGCTCTTACCATTCGTGCTGACAGAAGCAAGACAGTTTCTTGTAAAGTCAGCGACAGTTAAAAATTAGAATTTGCTTACAGACTTTTGGCTATCTCTTTAAGAGTAACCATATGAGATTGCTCTTCTGAAATTATGCGATCAAGTATTTGAATAGAATCAGTGCGATCGGATAGAGATTTTAGAAGTTCGTAGAAAATCAAAGAATCTTCTTCCAGAGTTATGGCAAGCTGGATAGCTTCCTCGATACTTGAGATAGAGCTTACTTTTTGTGATTCCAGAGAAAACAGCCTTGTTCCTATAGCTTCCGCCGTGAGAAAGCGGGATATTTTTTCCACGGCGTCGGGTTTATAAGCTTTGTCAATCTCTCGTTTGAGCTCGAGAAACCGCTCTCTGTGAATGCGTTCTTCTCTCGCCAGTCTTTCTAAAAGAAGCTTTGTCTGAGGATCCTTAGCAAGTTTTGCTACGTCCAGGTAAAAACTTTCTCCGTTTTCTTCAATTAATATCGCCAGGTTTAGTATTTCACCAGGAGTATACATACCTGATTGTATCCTCTCTTGGCACCAAATTTTATAAGTTGATTAAAGGTCGCTTACCACTTTTAACAAATGGTATTAGCGACCTTCTTGATTTTTGCTACTTTACAGGCCTTCTTTCTGGCACATAAACATGAGGAATCAGCCCCTCATTCCATTCTTTAGATACATAGAGCCCACAATAACAACTTCCATACTCTTTAACGTCAGGCTCTCTATAAATGCAAGGGCATATAATATCCTTATCCTTTTCTCTATCTCCACTAGCTAGCCTGCATGGACAGCTCATGTATCCATAACGCTCCTTGTTTATAAGGAGTCCTTCAAGAAGTTGCATAACCATATTTTTATCTTTGTTGAAGAAATATCCCTTGGCTTCCTGAATAGGTTTGAGTTTTTCGTAAAGTTCTTCAGGGGTCATTTGTTCAGCGCCTCCTCAATTTTCTCTTTTCTGAAGCCAACGATTACTTCATCTCCAATGACCAGAGTAGGGAAGGTAAGGCTGGGATTGAGCTTTCTCACTTCCTCCACAACACGTTCTCGTTCTTCACCGCTTAAGGTATCCACGTCAATACAGTCATACTCTACTCCACATTCTTTCAAAAATTCTTTGGTATTTCGACAATGGATGCAGGTGCTCAGAGCATAAAGCATAACTTTTTTAGCCATGGTCAGCCTCCTTGGTTTGTGGGTTACCGTGTGGTATTTAACAATAGGACTTCTCGAAACACTTGTCAGTATAGTTTTCTTAAAAGCTATTCCAGTTCTGGAAATCCGTCCATGCTCCATCGCGTTAGAGAAAAATCATATTTTACGGGATCTTCGGGGTCTAGCAGTTTGAGTGTTTCAGTAATCTCTACAGCCATAACCCAATCTATGGTTCTATGTTTTGAAAGCTCAAGTCTGCGTGCGACTCGCTCCATGTGAACATCCACGGGAACAATAAGGTCTTTTGGAGCAGGACATTTCCATCCTCCAGGATCAATTTCATCGCAGCGCACCATCCATCTCAGAAACAACATCCATCTTTTACAGGGGCTTTTTTTAGATGGATCGGGTAGAAGCATGTGATTTTTTAAGCCGCCGTTATTTCCAATAAGGATAGCTCTGAAGAGACTAACAGCTTTGCTTAGATTGGACTCACTCTTTGTCCAGCATTCCCCAAAGCATGCTTCAAGGCTTCCCCAAACATTGATGATATTTTTCATTCCTTCAAACAATCCAAAAAGATCGTTTCGCTTAACAAATCTGTGGCAGAAGTTTATGTGTTGCCATTTGGAAGATTTAAACCGTTCTACCCATATTCTTGGACTTGGCACCATTAGTTCCAGAATCTTTCCCACTTTTTGGTGAATCTGTTCAACTCGACCAAACGCCAGCAAAGCCGCAACTAAAGCCACAATCTCTCTGTCTTCTTTATTGGCATAAAGCTGTAAAAAACCTACAGGATCAAAACCTATAAACTCACGATGGTGATACACCCGATAAACTCTGGGAATAAGAGCAAGAACCTCCGAAATGCGTTCAGTCTTCATGGATTTTTCTTTTTGTTGCGAAGAAACTCAACAAAAGCTTTTCCTGTTTCGTAGGCTTCATCGAGGTAGGAAGGGTTTTTAAGCACGTCGTCTGGAGCATCAAGACCGCGATAGAGAAGACTTTTCCATAAAGTTGCATCCACAGCATCCAAAAAATATCGCACAGTAAGAAGAACCCCTTCAAAGAGCTTCTGCCCTTTTGTGGCTCCAACGGATATGAAAAGCCCGGCTCTTCTGTCATTTCGGCTTCCGAAGGGCACGCGGTCTATCCAGTATTTCTTAACCCAGAAGGACTGGCATCTGTCCATAAAAGCCTTTGTGTGCGCGCTTACGGTGTAAAAAAATATCGGGGAGGCAATAGCAATGCCGTCGGATATTTCAATAGCATCAGCGATCTTTTGAAAATCGTCCTGTATGACACATCGCCCATTTTGCTTGCAACCGTAAATTTCCAGACAGGGACTGATATTCATATCACGCAGGAAAAATTCCGTAACCAGTCCACCGCTGTCTACCATACCCTTTACTGCAGAACGAAGTAACCTTGCCGTGTTTCCTTCTCGCCTCGGGCTTCCATAAATGGCTGTTATACGAATCTCTGACATGGTTTTTAGTCCTCTTCCTCTATCCACTTTCCCTCAAGAGCAAGTCTTTCAAGAAATTTTTTGTTCTGGATAATGATATTACGTCCGGATATATCAATACATCCAGTTTGTTTCATCTTTGTAAAAACGCGGGAGATAGATTCCGGTGTTGTTCCCAAAAGACCAGCTAGAAGATTTTTAGGGATGTCAAGTTTTACTGTGTTGCTTCCTTTCTCTTGAGCACTACGATAAAGAATGTAGGATGCAAGCCGCGCAGGAACTTCTTTTAATGACAAATCCTCAATTATTCGTGTGAAGATGCGAAGCCGTTCTGAAAGAATTGCAAGAAGTTGAATTGCCGCATCACCGTGTCGGCGAAGAAAGTTAATAAAAGAATCCCTGGGCACAAAGAGTAAATCGGTATTTGCCAGCGCTTCGGCTGAAGCCGGGTAAGTTTTTCCATGAAAAACGGGCACCTCGGCGAAAATTTCATAGGGACCGAATACATGGAGTATCTGTTCTTTTCCTTCCCAAGAGGTTTTAAAAATTTTTACCAAACCTGAAAGAACAGCGAAAAAACCGCCAGCCTTTTCTCCCTCGTGAAATATGATATCTCCTTTCCCATAGTGTTTTATAAGGCAAAATTCAGCCAGCTCTTCTCTGGAATTAGGATCAAGGGAAGCAAATATTGGCACAAGTTGAATAGCGTCTTTTACTTTCACTTAATTTTTGCCTTTACGGTGTAATCCTTTACTATATCACTTAACACGAGTCTGTCTTAGTTATAAACGCAAGCCAATTGTTTTTGAAAAGCTAAACTATATCGCTATGAATCGATCTTTTCGGGGCAACAGATGTTGCCCCTTGATTTGAAACCCTGAGCTCAGTTACTAAGTTTTGGATTTTTCTTTACGCTGCCAGGACAGATTCAATCTTTTCGATAATTCGCGAAGGAATTGGATAGTCGTCGCTTGCGAGATAAAGCTTAAGAATGTTTGGATCAAACTTCATTTGTTCTGCAACTGCATCGATGGTTAGTCCTTTAGCTTTAATCTTTTCGAGAATCTCTGCTTTTTTTTCTCTCATGGGATGCCTCCTTTTTTGAGTCTGTTCCTATGGAGTTAGTCGCTATCTTTTTTATAACGTGCAGGTTTTCATGCAATTTTTATCACAATAACTTGAACTGGGTCAAAATGTAAAAGATTAATTGAGGAGCTAAGTTGTAGTGTCAGGATATTGTTAAACAAGAAGGAAACATAAAATGATAACCATAGCTTTTTCTACTCACAGGTTAGAGGTTTTGAGTAGAGCAGAAAAGCTTATGTGGGAACATGATATCATTGCATTGGAAGAACCACCCCATCCGCTTTTTGATGCTATGTTGCGGGGTGAAGTGTCTGTCAAGGATTATGTTAGAGAAGCAGAATATGAGTTTCCTGAATTTGCCAGAGCCTCTTGTGAACTTTACCGTCGGCTTTATTGTCATGGTAAATCTATTGTTCAAGTGGATCCTTATATGGAACATCTCGCCTGGATTCATGAATTTTTCGCAAGCGGAGGAACCTCCGATGGTATTGATCCATCTAGCACTCACTGCAAAGTATACCAGATTGAGAGAAAAACCACGGCGGCTTTACTTAATTTTTACCGCATGTCATTGATCGGCACTTTTGAGGATGTGGTGCAATCGGTAAAAACCTTTGCTAAAGCTGATGCAGAGCGGATCAGCCTGAGAGATAAGATGAGAGCTGAATCTCTCGCTGTTAGAGCAACAACCACTTCAAAGCTTTATGTGGAAGCAGGCTATATCCATTTTGCTTTGCCTCGACACCTTAGAAAACTCATTCATTGTCGAAACCGAATTGAGATTGTTTTCCTTTTACGCCGTGAGACAGAAGAACGCATTGGATTAAAACAGGTGCTTGGTCCCGGCGATCGGTTGACTCTACTTTTTATGTTTCATCCGAATTGGAATGAGCCTCTCGCGGATCTTCTGGCAGCCCAGAGTCTAATTTTTGTTAAATTACTCAATAAAAATGAACTAGAACCCCAGAAAGGATCTTTTCCCCATCTTGATGACGAAGCTACAGCTTACCTCCTGACGAAAAATCTCTCCTGGGATGATTGCCGAAAACTCTGGCACACTGTAAAATTCCGACATCCCGAAGAAGCCAGAGAAATAGTAAAAATCTATTTAGGAAAGAAGCCTCTTCAGGATACACGTTCTACTTCGTAAATTTCCCGTTCACTTCTAAGCAATAAGAGCACTTTCTTTAAGTGTTCAACGTCTTTTACAGCAACTTTGAGATGTCCTTCGTGGGTTCCATCCGGAAGTGGACGGACATGAACGTCAACAACTTCTGCATCCATAGAACCGAGAGCCAGGCTAATGGTTGCAAGAGAACCCTTCTTGTTGGAGAAAACAATTCGCAGAGGAACAATGTATGGGGTTTGCTCAGTTGGAGTTTTAGTTTTTGCGTTATGATGCTTCCAGAGAAGAGGATCCCATTCCACATCAATGAGCCTTTCCTTTTCAGCCTGCTTTACGTTGTGGCAGTCTTTGCGATGTATTGTGACACCTCGACCTCGCGTTATGTAGCCCACTATGGGTTCTCCAGGCAAAGGATTGCAGCATTGAGCAAACCGCGTGAGTAAATCCCCACTTCCCAGTATTTTTACAAAGGATTTGGAGAGTCTTCCTTCCTGGGCGTGTGTTTCTTTTTTTAGCGGGATAGCTTCTTCAGGCTGAACCCGAACATCATCTGCACCTTTCCTATCCCGTGTTTCCGGAGCAAGACGCCCAAGGATCTGTAAGGGTGTTATTTTCTTGAATCCCACGTTAGCCAGCAGGTCATCGACGGATCCAAGAGAGAAACTTCGAGCCACTTCGAGTAATTTTGGAGAATTGAGATACTCGTTCAGGGAGATTCCTTTTTTCCTGAACTCCCGCTCGCAGAGTTCCTTTCCCTCAATAAGAGCTCTTTCATAAGCTTCAACTTTAAGCCACTGACGAATGCGGCTTTTAGCTTTTGAAGTTTTAACAAAGTTTAACCAGTCTCTACTGGGTCTTTGCTTTTTCGATGTGATAATTTCCACTACATCGCCGTTTTGTAATTCATACCTTAAAGGTTTGATCTCGCCGTTTACTCGCGCTCCAATACATCTGTGCCCGAGTTCTGTATGTATATGGTAAGCAAAGTCCACAGGTGTTGAACCTTTAGGAAGAACTTTTATGTCGCCTGCCGGCGTAAAAACGTAAACCTCGTTTGGGAATAGTTCTTTATCTACGAGTTGACGGAAAGCTTCCTTCAAGTGCTCCGGTGTATTTTGAGCTTCGAGAATGTTGCGAAGAGTGAGGTAACATGTTTGCTCGGCTATCCTGGAAGGATCAGCTTTTCCTTCTTTGTAAAGCCAGTGAGCCGCCACGCCTTCATTTGCTACTTTGTCCATCTCTTCGGTGCGAATCTGAATTTCCATTGGTTCGCCGTAAGGTCCAATAACTGTTGTGTGAATGGATTGGTAGCCGTTTGGTTTAGGGCGTTCAATGAAGTCCTTGTATCTTCCGGGGACAGGTTCCCAATGGCTCTGAATAATGCTCAGAACTTCGTAGCAATCTTCAACCTTTTTTACAATGATCCTGAAAGCGATGAGATCGTAAATTCTATTGAGATCAATCCGCTGGGCGAGCATTTTCCTGTAAATACTGTAAATATGCTTGGGGCGTCCCAAAACCTGAGCCTCGATACCGTGATGTGCTAGAATGGTGTAGAGCAGCCTTTTGACCTCTTCTATATAACGATTCCGATCTTCTTCCGTTATTGCTAACTTCTGCACTATACTACGGTAGGCTTCGGGTTCAAGAATGCGAAAGGAAATATTTTCCAGGTCTTTTTTTAACCATTCTATGCCGAGTCGAGCGGCGAGAGGTGCATAGACATCCAGGGTTTCCTGAGCGAGATTAATAATATCTGGCGTTCGAAGATTTTTGTCTGGAAAATCGTTCAAGAATTTCACGGCTCTTTTTATTTCGTCAAGACGATCTGCAAGTTTTACGAAGATGACCCGAATATCCTTGGAGATAGCGAGAAGCATTTTTCGGAAGTATTCTGCTCGGTGCTCTTTTTCTTCTTTTTCCTTTGTATCTCCTTTCTGAGCGTAGTTCAGGCGGTTTAGTCTGGTGACTCCGTCCACAATGCGAGCAATGTCTGGTGAAAAGGTGGAGCCTAAAACCGTCAGTGGATCGTTTTCCCCGGTTCCAAGTTTTTCAACCACATCGTGTAATATACCCGAGGCAATGGTTTCTTCATCAAGTTTCATATCCGAAAGAATTGATGCTACTGAAAGATTATGAACCAGGAAGCTGGATCTATTACCGTTTAGCGACTTAATATCTTTTGTTCGAAAATGATGCCTGTGAACCCGAGCGGAGAATACATAAGCCTTTTCTAGAAGACGAGTGTTAGCTTCTGGATGGTAGTCCAGAATTTTGTCAACGATTTGGAAGAAAAAAACGGATTCTTGTTTCACAAAATCTTCTCCCCTGTAATATTCTCTACTTCCTTAATAAGTTCGATTGTAAGGTCGCTTTCTGGGACGCTTCGGATATGTTTTCCCTCTTTAAAAATAATCCCTTTGCCACGCCCCCCGGCTATACCAACGTCTGCTTCTCGAGCTTCTCCAGGTCCATTTACAACGCATCCCATAATGGCAACCTTGATAGGCGTCTTTACTTTGGCTAGTCGTTCTTCCACTTCTCTAACTATTCGTATTAGATCAATTTCTGTTCGGCCACAGGTTGGGCAACTGATTATTTCTGCTCCTCGTTTTCTTAGTCCCAGAGCCCTCAGGATACCGTAAGCTATGGGAATTTCTTCTTCTGGTGGTCCTGTGATGGACACTCGAATTGTGTCACCTATGCCTTCATAGAGGAGGATACCAATTCCGAGAGCAGATTTAATTGCTCCTTGGACAGGAGAGCCCGCTTCTGTAACACCGAGGTGAAAAGGGTAGGGGATCTTTTTTGCCAGCAGTCTGTATGCTTCTATAGTATCAAGCACGCTGGATGATTTTAGAGAGATTTTTATGAGATTAAAGTTTAGAGCCTCCAGCATGTTAATATGTCTGATAGCACTTTCAACCATAGCTTCGGGCGTAGGTCCTCCGTATTTTTCTATAAGATCCTTTTCGACAGATCCACTGTTTACCCCAATCCTTATGGGAACTTGTCGCTCTCTAGCTGATTCAACTACTTTTCTGACTCGTTCAAAGCCTCCAATGTTACCAGGATTAATCCTTAAACCATCGACTCCAGCTTTGAGAGCTTCTAAGGCAAGGCGAAAATCAAAATGTATGTCGGCTATGATCGGTATAGAAACAGCTTTTTTTATTTTAGGAATTTGTTCAGCCGCTTCCATATCGGGGATGGCAATTCGCACAATTTCGCACCCTCGTTCTTCGAGCCTTTTTATTTGATCCACAGTAGATTTCCAGTCTCTGGTGTCCGTGTTGGTCATGGACTGAACAACAATCGGTGCATCGCCTCCTATAGCAACATCTCCGATGTTTATTTTTAAGCTCTGCCGACGTCCGTTTCCGATCATGCTTTTATTCTCCATTGCTAAACAAGTATGGTTTTAAAGAGCAACCCTTTTCACTTTTTTACAACTAGTAGACTGTAACAGAATTTGTTGGGCTTCCATGTTTACTTTAATCCAGTATTTCGTTGCAACTACACTCCTTATCTTTCTTTCATCTTTATTGTGTGCTAGAGATGAAAAATCGTAAAGAAGAAAAACCCAGAAGCGAAGGACTTGTGAAGGGGGAGTGCCGATGAAGAGAAACCCGATCAAGGTTTTAATGTGTGCATCGGAGATGCTACCATTTGCTAAAACTGGTGGACTAGCTGATGTTATGGGAAGTCTCCCTAAGGCTTTGAGAAAGCTTGGGTGTGAAGTGAAGGTATTTATGCCGCTCTATAGAGAGGTTAAGTCCCAGTGGTTTGAACAATATAGAAACGTCGAAATGATAGCTGATAAAATTTTTATTCCTGTGGGCATCCATCACTTTACCGTTTATCTCTGGAGAACTGTTATTGATCCGGGCATTGAAGTCTATTTTCTGGAAAAGGATGAATTCTTCGATCGATCTTACCTTTACGGAAATCCCGATCCTCAACGTGGTGATTATGAAGATAACGCTGAACGCTTTATTTTGTTCTGTAGAGCTGTTTATGCCCTTTGTGTTCATACCGATTGGTTTCCTGATATCTTTCATATACACGACTGGCAAGCATCTCTCGTAGCACCCTATTTAGTTCATCACTGGCGTTCCGACCCTCGATTTGCCACGACATCATGTATTCTTACGATTCACAACCTAGCTTTTCAGGGCATATTTCCTGGAACTTTCTTTTCTCTTACTCACCTTCCTCACCATGTTTTTACAATGGAAGGTATGGAATATTGGGGACAGTGCAATTTTCTCAAGTCGGGAATTGTTTACAGTGATTTTGTGACAACGGTAAGTCCTCGATATGCAGAACAGATTCAAACCGCAGAACACGGTTACGGACTCGACGGGGTGCTTAGAAATCGGCGTGATCGACTTGTGGGAATTCTTAACGGTATAGATTCAGATCTATGGAACCCTGCAACCGACCCCTTTGTTGTTGCTCACTACAGTATTGACAATCTTGAAGGCAAAAGAGCCTGTAAGAAAGATCTTTTGCAAACTCTTGGACTTCCGCTCGATTTGATGGATGTCCCTCTCTGCGCCACCATTGGCAGACTTACTCGCCAGAAAGGTTACGATCTAATTTACGAAATTGCTCCTCTTCTTTTTAAGCATAATGGAGCTCTGGTTATCCTCGGCAAAGGTGAACGAGAGCTTATGGAACTTTTTATTCGCCTGAAACAGGAATATCCCACCAGATGCGCTGCTGTGTTTGACTTTGATGAGCCTCTTTCTCATAAGATCGAAGCTGGAGCCGATATCTTCCTTATGCCTTCTCGATTTGAACCCTGCGGATTAAACCAGATGTATAGTCTTCGCTACGGAACCGTGCCGGTAGTCCATGCTACAGGTGGACTTGACGATACTGTAGATGATGTGTTGCTTCACCCGGAAGGCGGAACGGGGTTTAAGTTTTACGCTTACGGAGTTGAATCTTTCTGGGAAGTGTTAAAGGATGCATTAAAGCTTTATGAGAATAAGACTCTATGGAGAAAGATCCAGATTAACGGTATGAAAAAGGATTATTCATGGGATAGATCTGCTAGGTCCTATCTGGAAGTTTATGAAGCTATACGAAGAAAGCCTTAAAAAATTCCCATCCTCACCTTAAGAACGGCGAGGATGGGGAAGATATAAGCTTTTTATTTAATCATTTCTTGGACATGCTGACGCATAACCTTTTTATCCAGTTTTCCTACGCTGGTCTTGGGTATAGCATCCACGAAAAGAATCCTGTCAGGTATTCCCCATTTGGATATTGAGCCTTTTTCAACTGCTTCCATATATACTTTCTTGAGGTCTTCTTCTGTTACTTTTCCTGCATATTCAGGTTTTAAGACCACTAGCACCACGGGACGTTCACCCCATTTTTCATGGGGAACTCCAATGGCTGCAGCTTCGCTTACGGCTTCGTGTTTCAGGATGATATTTTCAAGGTCTAGAGATGAAATCCATTCCCCGCCTGTTTTTATAACATCTTTTATGCGATCGGTTATTTTAAGATAACCCTGTGGGTCGATATATCCAACGTCTCCCGTGTGGAGCCATCCTCCGGTCCATAATTCTTCACTTTTTTGTGGATCTTTGAAATATCCTTGAGTCAACCACGGGCATCGAACCACCACTTCACCAGTTGATTTGCCATCGTTGGGAAGTGGTTTGCCTTCAGGGTCGATGATCTGAATATCTACAAGAGGTATTGTCATACCGGTTTTTGTTCGGATTTTTACCTGTTCATCTACACCCCAATTGAGCATGTGGGGCTGAAGGTATGCAAGAGTCAGCACAGGGCAGGTTTCGGACATGCCGTATCCTGTTATCACATCTATACCACGCTCCATAGCTGCTTTACACAACGCTTCCGGTAAAGCAGAACCTCCGATGATAACTTTCCACTGGCTTAGATCAACATTTTTAGACGCTGGATGAGAAAGAAGCATGTGTAATATAGTTGGCACGCAGTGACTAAAAGTAACTTTTTCTTTTTCTATAAGCTTAAGAAGCATTTCAGGTTCGTATCTACCAGGATAAACCTGTTTACATCCCATCATTGTCGCAACATAAGGAAGTCCCCAGGCGTGAACATGAAACATAGGAGTTATTGGCATGTAAACGTCTTTTCTATGGAAGGCATCTCCACCGGGCTTTAGGATAGCCTGAGCGGAAGCTCCAAGAGTGTGAAGCACAAGTTGACGATGGCTGAAATATACGCCCTTCGGAAGACCCGTCGTTCCGGTGGTATAGAATAGGGTTGCCATTGTGTTTTCGGGAAGGTCTTCAAAATCATAGTTGGGTGATGCCTTGGAAAGAAGATCTTCGTATTCACCCGCAAGTTCAAGAGATGTCTGAACCGGTTGAGGAATATCCTGAAGCAGTACGATATGTTTTACAGTCTGGAGTTGCGGCTTTATTTTTTCAACTATGGGAAGGAAGTCCGAATGGACAAGAAGGACTTCGTCTTCTGCGTGGTTTATAGTGTAGAGAATCTGATCAGGAGATAACCTGATATTCACTGTGTGAAGCACTGCTCCCATCATGGGGATTGCAAAGTAGCATTCCAGATATCTATGCGAGTCCCAATCCATTACGCCGATGACCGTTCCAGGTTTGACTCCAAGAGAAGATAACACATTAGCGAGACGTCCAATTCTTTCAAAGAGCTCGACATAGGTCATTCGTTTAAGATCCCTGTAGACAATTTCCGTGTCTTTTGCTATACGCTTTGGCGTGTTTAAAATGTGTTTGATAATAAGCGGAAAATCATAAGCGGAAGCGGTTTTTGTGATGATCCTAGGTGGCATAGTTCCCTCCCTCTTGGTTTGATTGTGACAAAGTAAAGAGTTAGTTTGATGTATTGTGGGGAAATGGTAAAAGGCAAAGGTATGTTCTATTAAAAAAGATATAAGATTTCCCCTTCTCCTTCCCCAACCCTTACTGGCTTTATAAAAATTTTCACATTAAGTCAAGAAATTGAAAAAGGTATTTGAAAAAGTCCTTATCTCTTTAGTAATGCCGCATTCTTAGCCACTACCAATGATGTTATTCAGCAAAACTGTGGGTTGTTGGAAAAATTTATCCTAATTCAAAGGGGGACTATATGCTGGGTCCAAGTTGGTTAAACACATAAAGTTATGCATATAGAAGTATGATCAAAGATTCTCACGAAGATTTTCTTACTGCTTCCTCCTTTGAGTAGATTGTTAGATGATGTTTGAAAAACCCTGTGTTTTTGACATATCAGAACATTTTAAAAATAAAAAGGGGAAATTCGCGGAATTACGAATTTCCCCGAGAACTTCTTTATTAGATTAAATCAATCTAGAACTTCCAGAGAAGCTGAGCACCAATTTCATAGATATTGTCATCGTCAGAAGATCTTGTAAGAGCATCATCAGCAATAAGATAAGCACCAACAAGTCTCAATTCGAGACCATCAACAACCTTTTGGTCGATGTAGAGGTTGAGTTCATGTCCCAGAGAGTCATCTCTTTCGCCTCTTTCATTGGCGACAACCTTCTTGTATGTTCCAAGATAGTAGTAGTTTAGAGTAACTTTTGTGGTGTCAAGTGCCTGCCAGGCAGCGCCAACTTTGATGGTCCAGAGGTTCCTGGGAGCATCACCCATATCGTAGTTGCCGCGATTTGCAACGCCACCACCCATCTGATAAGAAGAACCTTCACTCCAGTAAGGCTGTCTTGCACCACCAACATTGTCATCGAGCGTTCCGATACCAGCAATTTCAGACCAATAATGGGAGCGACCAGCAGGATAAGCAAACTTATCACTTGCTACGAAACCGCCCAGGCTCAAAGTGAATGGAGCCATGAAGTAATCAATATTTCCTTCTACTAACCAGCCTTCGTAGTCTTCATCATTATTAGTTCCTGCTATGTCGTAACCACCAAAGTTTTTAACGAAATTGAGGTAAGCAGCAAGCCAATCCATTTTGTAGCTAACTGAAAAACCAAGGTCTATAAGCTCGTTGTTTTTCTTGTTAACAACAGGGGTTCCAGAAATGGATTGATTGCCAGCGTAACCAATATAGTTAGGATAACCAAAATCAGTATCGTGTGCGTTCTGATAAAATAGCACACCCGCCAGGCTCAATGGGCCTTCAGCATACTTCAATTCCAGGAAGAAATCATCCATGTCGTTGAAGTCATTAATAACGTCCTGATTAAGAGCTGCAATGTAACCGAAACGAACCTTAACGGGATCTAGAGATGCATTGAAAACAGCCGCCGAAAAATCATCTTCAATAATCCAGCCGCTCAAAAGAGATAATCCCTGCACACCCATCTGGGTTCTAACTGGAGTGTTAGGAATCGCAAAATCGATGTAAACATTTTTCATTTCGAGGTTTACAGCGTCTGCTCCAATATCACCACCGCCGTGACGACCAGCCATCCCACTATAAGCACGTTCAAATCCCCATTGAGTATCAGCTTCCCATTTGGTTACAAGTTTAAGGTTTTCACTTCCGATGAAGTCAAAATACATACGGATTCTCTGATCGATCCACCATGCCGTGTCATCTACATCGCTATTAGCATCCATCATGTTGTCTTTGTCCTGGATACGCCAGCGATACATACCGCCATACTTAAACTCAACGGCAAAACTGGGCGCTACCAACGCTAAAACTGCCAGAATAGCTACAAAACTAATTAAATACTTTCTCATAGCCCTTTCCTCCTCTCTTTACCGTTCAGCCCTTTCGCTTCTTGCGAAACCATTTACGCACTTTCAAGCATTCAAAATGCCTTGATTTTTGCCCCTTTCACCTCCTTCCAAAATTTAACTTTTGCCTGGAGACCCACTCTAAAAATCGCTTTTTTATATCTTGCAATAACTTAGTCTGTCAATAAGTTTTTGATGGTGCTTTAAAATAAATGAAGTTGTTGATGTGTGGCCATCTGTATGTAGGTACCCATATCGTAGGAGTGCATTTGACTATTCTCCTGTATGTCCAAAATGAGAGAGACTTTTTGAAAAGTCTCGTAGGTTTTTGTTTAATTAGCCCTTCTTTAGAAAATACCCGACAAAGACCAGACAAAAATCCTTTCAGGCAAATCTAAAAAATTCTAGAATAATTTTTTTGAATATGGCAACGGAGAAAAGCTAATTTAAGCTCAAATCTGAATTTATAAAGATGAAAGGACAGCAGTTGGTTATAGAGGTTAGAAATCTCAAAACTTACTTTTTCTCAGAAATTGGGATTATTAAAGCCGTAGATGGAGTAGATTTTTCTCTTCCGCCAAAAAAAATTCTGGCTCTCGTTGGTGAATCCGGTTGCGGCAAAAGTGTTACGGCTCTTTCTTTGGTTCGTCTAATACCCATTCCTCCGGGAAAGATCATAGATGGGGAAGCTTGGTTTTGCGGGGTGAATCTTCTTGCCTTGCCAGAGGAACAATTGAGAGATTTTCGTGGCAACAAAATAGGCGTCGTTTTTCAAGATCCTATGTCGGCTCTAAATCCTGTTTTTAAGATAGGAGATCAAATATCAGAGGGTATCATCCGTCATGGTAAGATTGGCAAGACTCAGGCGAAAGAATGCGTAATTGATCTGCTTTCACAGGTGGGCATTTCCTCTCCCCAAAGAGTTTACGAAAGCTACCCTCATCAGCTTAGTGGTGGTATGCGGCAGCGTGTCCTTATTGCTATGGCTGTATCTTGCCAACCAAGAATGCTTATAGCTGATGAACCTACAACGGCTCTTGATGTTACCGTCCAGGCTCACATCCTTCGACTTCTTAAGGATATGCAAGAGAAAAATAATCTGGCTATTCTCTTTATAACTCACGACTTTCGAGTAGTTGCAGAAATCGCAGACGATGTGGCAGTTATGTATGCAGGGAAAGTTATTGAGTATGCCTCAGTAAATGAGTTGTTTAATTCCCCTTTACATCCTTACACTCAAGCTCTCATGAATTCCATTCCGGGAATATCTGCTAGCGAAACGAAAAATTTAAAAGCTATTCCCGGATCTGTTCCAAATCTTTTGGACCTCCCTTCCGGGTGTGCTTTCCATTCTCGCTGCTCGAGAGCGTTATCTCTTTGTCGATCCGAAGACCCTCCCTTTTTCCGTAGTGGAAGCCGTTCTGTTAAGTGCTGGCTTTATCTTAAAGAAAATATGTCCGCAGGATAGTAAAAGAGGAAAAATTCATGATGTCTGATATTGTCATTACTACAGAAGGTCTCTCGAAATTGTATGAATTTTCGAAGGGCATTTTTTCTCGAAAAAAGGCAGTTATTCAGGCTGTAAGCGATGTAAATCTTCGGATAAAGATGGGAGAAATCTGCGGAGTTGTAGGAGAAAGCGGCTGTGGGAAGTCGACTCTGGGACGCCTATTGGTGGCTCTTGAACATCCAACAAGTGGTAGAGCCTTGTTTCGGGACGAAGATATTTCCAGACTATCAGGTAAAGCTTTGAAGGCTTTTCGGAAGAGAGTCCAGATAATCTTCCAAGATCCTTCCGCTTCTCTTAATCCTCGACAACCCGTGGGGACCGCCATCGAGGAAGGGCTTGTAATCCATAATCTGGGATCTCGTAGAGAAAGGCGAGAGCAAGTTAGAGCAATGGCTGAAGTAGTGGGGCTTAGTTACGATCAACTTAAACTTTATCCTCACGAGCTAAGTGGGGGACAGCGTCAAAGAGTCTGTATTGCTCGAGCAATCATTCTTAGGCCGGAATTTCTAATTTGTGATGAACCTCTTTCGGCTCTGGATGTTTCAATCCAGGCTCAAATTATCAACCTGCTTCTGGACCTTCAGGAGCGCTACAACTTAACTTATCTTTTTATAAGTCATGATCTTTCAGTTGTGCGACACCTTGCGGACAGAATAGTGGTTATGTATATGGGATATGTGGTAGAAGAAGCCCCAAAAGAAGAACTTTTTTCACATCCCATCCACCCTTACACGCAACTTCTATTACGTTCTATTCCTGTGAGTCATCCAGCTTTTAGGGAAAATTTTCGGTATGATCCAGCGGAATTTCTGCGTCCATCTTCCGAGAATCAAAATATTGCTGGTTGCCCATTTGAACCGCGCTGTCCTGTGCGGCAAAAGATTTGCAGAGAAAATGTCCCTAGCTTAAGGGAAATATCTCCTTACCACTATGTTCGATGTGTGATGGCTTAGCTATTCGTATGAATGATAACTGCATGATAGCATCGGCCGGTATGAATTGCTTGACTTTATCGCAGATTTTTCATAAACTTTGGCAAAAATTTGGATTCTTTGATGCGCGCCTGTAGCTCAGGTGGACAGAGCAGCGGACTTCTAATCCGCGGGTCGGGGGTTCGAATCCTCCCAGGCGCGCCAAACTTTTTCAGACTAAGGGATTTTTCTGTCCCCCCTATTTGCAACTTAAATAGCATATTCCATCAGGAGTTTCGACGGCGTAAGGGAAGAATTTGCGGCGAAGCCACATAGCAACATTAACGAGGCTTATGAGAACAGGCACTTCAAGCAGAGGACCGATTACCGTTGCAAAAGCTTGATTCGATCCAATCCCAAAAATTGCTACAGCCACAGCAATCGCAAGTTCAAAGTCGTTACTTGCAGCCGTAAAAGACATAGCTGTAACCTGCCCATAATTTGCCCTCATTTTGTAAGTTATGAAGAAGGTAATGAACCACATGAAGAAAAAGTAAATGGTGAGAGGTATGGCAACTCGGATTACATCAAAAGGTAACCTTATGATGTATTCACCTTTGAGAGAAAACATGACTATGATGGTAAAGAGCAAAGCAATTAGAGTTATAGGGCTGATCTTGGGGATGAAGGCATTATCATACCAGTCGTAACCTTTCGCCTTAATAAGCGTGAAGCGAGTTATTACGCCTGCTATGAAGGGTATACCAAGGTAAATAAAAACGGTTTTGGCCGCTTCGGCAATGGATATGGAAACCTGAAGTCCTTTAATCAAGCCAAGCCAGTTAAGCCCAAGAGTAATGAAGATATAAATATAGACTGCATAAAACAAAACCTGGAAGACTGCATTAAAAGCTACCAAACCCACGGCAAGCTCTCGATCTCCCTCGGCAAGCTCATTCCACACAATTACCATAGCAATACATCTGGCAAGTCCTACGAGAATAACCCCAATCATGTATTCGGGATAGTTTTTTAATAATAACACGGCGAGGAGGAACATTACGATGGGCCCAACGATCCAGTTTTGTATGAGTGAGATCGCCAGAAGTTTTTTGTTTTGAAATACTCGCCCCATTTTTTCGTATTTTACTTTTGCAAGCGGTGGATACATCATAAGTATGAGCCCAATAGCTATTGGTATAGAAGTGGTACCCCACTGTAGCTCTGCTATAAACTGAGTCACCATAGGAGCGAAGTAACCGATGGCGATACCAGCAATCATGGCGAGGAAAATCCAGAGGGTAAGAAAACGATCCAGTAACGAAAGTTTTTTCTCCATGAGAGATTCCTCCTCACTTTTCTATTTTTGTTCACTAAGTTTGTATGCATAAATGGCAATATATGATGGGCCAGTAATTGTCAAGATAAGGAGTAAAACAATGAAAGAAAAAGGCGAAAGTTTTACCGCTTTACGTGCAGCACTCTATCGGGCAGCTCACCAGTTATTTGACGAAATCATAATATTTAGAGACCCAATATCTATACGGATTCTTTATCCTGATGAAAAAACATTTTTGAAACAAGATGTTCGATGGTCAGCTTCTCAAGGACTTCCAGCTATTCTCAGATCTTTTGTCGCTGTAAGAAGCCGCTATGCCGAAGATAAACTGAAGGATGCCATTGCAAAAGGTGTTAGACAGTATGTAATTCTTGGGGCTGGTTTGGATACTTTTGCCTATCGTAATCCCTGGAGCTTCCTAAAAGTTTTTGAAGTTGATCATCCCGAGACTCAAGTTTTTAAGCTCCAGCGACTACAAGACTCCTCAATCCAGATACCATCCAATCTAACCTTTGTTCCAATGGATTTTGAATCTCAAGATCTTGGAGAAGTTCTTTTAAATTTTGAGTTTGATCCTTCGCTACCTTCTTTTTTTTCGTGGCTTGGAGTCACGATGTATCTTTCCGAAGATTCGATCATGAAAGTCCTTCAAACTGTTGTGTCTTTACCTGGTGTAGTGGGTATTGTTTTTGACTATATTTCCTCTAAGCATGCTTCGTCACCGGCTTATGCTTTTTTTAAAGCTCGCCTTGAACAAATCGGGGAACCAATTCGAAGTAACTTAGATCCTGAAGTTTTTGGAAAAGCCATGGAATCGATAGGATGGCGCGTGGAGGAAGATCTTGATTCGGTAAAACTCAATGAGCGGTATTTTGGAGGAGGTGAGCTTATTAAAGGAAGTGGACGAATTGTTTACACAGTTAAAGCCTAATCACGTCACAATAAGTCGCAATAAATCGTGATTATGTCGTGATTCTGTCTGTAGCGCATGGTTTTTTCAATTCGAGAGCAAGATCTTTCTAATTTTCGCTAGAGAGCGAGACAATGGCATAGATCTTGCTCCAATAGTTATGCAGAAGAAGGAACGAAACTCTTTCCTCCTCGTCTCGCTAACCGGTTTAGCCCCGCCGGTTAGCATTTTTATTTGGTGCAAATAAAAACCTGATGCTATTAGGAAATTATCTCTTAAAAGTTTGAGATCTTTTTAATTCCCTACGTTTTAGGGATGTTGGAACAAGATCATTGGAGTAGTGCCTTATGAGTAGGGGTATGGCATGTCATGTCTATACGATAGAGCAACCGCTATGGTTATCGGCACGATCTTTTCCGAACACCCTCTCACAAAAGTCTTGACTTCTGTAAAACAGTGAGCTAATAAATTAGCGACATTAGGGAGCGGGAATAACTCAGCGGTAGAGTGCAACCTTGCCAAGGTTGAAGTCGCGGGTTCAAATCCCGTTTCCCGCTCCAGTTCTAAAGAAAGCATGTCGGAATGTTAAGCAAAAAAGAGTGTCTTCGCCGCTTTTATCAGCATTTCCAGCCTGATGATCGAGTCCTTATAACCATTGATCCAGATCCAGACGCAATAGCATCGGCTTTAGCTGTAAAAAGGCTTTTGTGGCGCCGTGTTGCTCATACAGCTATCGCCAACATAAAGCCGATAAAACGCTGGAACAACATAGCGATGGTTAAACTCCTGAAAATTCCACTCCAGGAAATATCCTCTATCTCAAAAGATGATTATTCAAAGTTCGTCCTTGTAGATGGACAGCCTCACCATTCTGATGTTTTTAAGTCTTTTTTCTATGACGTCATTATTGATCATCACCCTTTACCAGATGTCTTCTATCCGTGTGTGCCCTCTGAATGTAGTCTTGACAGAAAACCTTTTGTGGACATACGACCTTCCTATGGATCTACATCGACTATTCTTACGGAGTATTTGAAAACCAACGGTATAAAGCCATCCACGTCCCTTGCCACAGCTCTTGCTTACGGTATCAAGACGGATACCAGGAATTTCGAGCGGCAGACCCTTGAAGAGGATATTCGGGCCTTTCTTTTTTTGTATCCTTTTGTTAATCGGTATATCCTTAATAAAATTGAAATTTCTGACCTCTCAATTGAAGATTTAAAATATTTCGATGACGCTTTCAAATATTACACAATTTCTAAGCACCGAGTCTTGGTGTGTCTTGATGAGGTGCCCTCCCATGATATTCTGGTAATTCTTTCCGAATTTTTTTTGAAGCTTCATGAGATTTCCTTCAGCATCGTGGCTGGAATAGTTGATAGTACTCTTGTTATTGTCGGTAGAAGTGATGGCAAGAGGCATATAGGGGAATTTTTGAAGAAAGCCTTTGGCAACGCTGGATCTGCCGGTGGTCATGCGGCAATGGGAAGAGCCGAGGTTTCTCTGGAGTATATAAAGAAAAAATATTCTGTTTCCAGGTGTGGTCGTCGCATTATTCAGCAGTTTCTTTTCTCATCTATGGATTGGTGAGAGTCGTGGAAAGACGGTTGCCCGAAGTAGAAATCTATACTGATGGAGCCTGCAGTGGTAATCCAGGTCCCGGTGGGTGGGCAGCCATTATCAAATATGGGGACAAGATTGAAGAACTGTGGGGATTCGATCCAGAAACCACCAATAACAGAATGGAACTAACATCGGTTATTGAAGCTCTGAAGCGACTCAAGAAGTCAAGTCGAGTAGCCATATACACAGATTCTCGCTATCTCAAAGATGGTATAACTTCCTGGATTTATAACTGGCAAAAAAAAGGCTGGAAAACATCATCAGGCACACCTGTAAAAAACAAGGATTTATGGCAGTCCCTTCTCGAACTCATTCGTCCTCACCATATTGAATGGCACTGGATTCCCGGACACAGTAACCATCCTGAAAACACTCGCTGTGACGAACTTGCTAGAAAAGCAATAAAAGAGGCTCTCAAGAAAAACTAGCGGATCTAATTGCAATTTTTCAAACCTGTTGGCTGATTTTTTATGTATCGGGCAAGAACTTATAAATTGGTAGAGGCACCCGCAGAATGGATGCCTCTGGTTTTTGTGGTAAGTAAGCTAAGCCGTTGCTTCTACAACTTCCCCTTCTTGAGTTTCAATCTTTACCACTCGCACTGCACATACTTTTAATTCTGGAATCTTAGCTACAGGATCTAAAGCCGCATTTGTAAGCCTGTTTGCTGTCGCCTCGGCGAAATGGAAAGGCATGAAGATAAGACCTTGTTTTACCGAGTTGGTAATAATGGCTCGAGTTTCTATAGCTCCACGGCGACTTTCTAATCTCACCATTTCCCCATTAGAAATACCCAACCGAGCAGCGTCTCCCGGATGAATTTCCATGTAAGGCTCGTCAATTTCTCGAACTAGATGAAAGGATCGACGAGTCATGGTACCGGTGTGATAGTGGACATAAATTCTCCCAGTTGTAAGCCAGAATGGGTATTCTTCGTCGATTTCTTCTGCAGGCCCCTTGTGTTCGACGGCGTGGAAGAGCCCTTTCCCTCGAGCAAATTGTCCTCGATGAAGAATCGGTGTTCCTGGATGATCCGGAGTTGGGCATGGCCACATCAAGCCGTCTCGCTCTTTATCAAGTCGTTCATAAGAAATTCCTCCATAAGATGGTGTAAGAGAAGCCAGCTCTTTGAACACATCTTCTGATGAAGTGTAATTCATGGGATAGCCAAGCCGGTTCGCCAGATCCTGGAATATAGCCCATTCGAATCTACCTTCCCCAACGGGTTCAACAGCTTTGCGAACTCGTTGGACTCGCCTTTCTGAATTGGTAAAAGTGCCGTTCTTTTCAGCGAAGGAAACCCCTGGGAGAACTACATGAGCAAGCTCTGTGGTGGGGGTTGGGAAAATATCTATCACGGCAAGAAGTTCTACTTTTTTTAGAGCTTCTTCCACATGGTGTGTATTGGGATCGCTTACCATGGGATTTTCTGCCATTATAACCAGGGCTTTCAATTTTCCTTCCAAAATAGCGTTGGTCATTTCAACCAGCGTAAGCCCGACGTTGGGAGATAGGCTTACGCCCCAGGCTTTTTCGAATTTTTCTCTATTGGCTGGAACATTGACAGCCTGATACCCCGGATAAACATTGGGTAACCCGCCCATGTCACAAGCTCCTTGAACATTATTTTGTCCTCGGAGCGGATTTACTCCTGTAGATGGTCTTCCAATGTGGCCACAGAGCATCGCTAAGTTAGCAAGGCTTTTTACATTATCCACCCCCGTTGTGTGTTGGGTTATTCCCATACAGTAAAGTATTGTGCTTGTTTCAGATCGAGCGTAGTATTCGGCTATCTTTACGATATCTTCTTCTGGCACATCTGTAACTCGGGAAACTAGTGATGGTGGGTATTTTTCTATGACTTCAACAAGGGCTTCAAAATTTTCCGTCCGCTCTTCTATGAATTCCTTATTATGCCATCCTTCTTTATAGATTACATGCATTATGCCGTTTATGAGGGCTATGTTTGTGCCTGGTTTTGGCTGAACATAAACGTCTGCAAAACTTGCAAGGTGAATCCTTCTTGGGTCTGCAACAATGAGCTTTGCTCCTTTGGCTTTTGCTCTGTAGATTCTTGTGGCTACAAGTGGATGCGCAATGGTTGTGTTGGATCCTGTGACAAATATACATTTAGCATCTTCTATTTCTTTAAATGTATTTGTCATGGCTCCGCTTCCAAAGGCTGTGGCAAGACCTGCCACTGTGGAGGAATGTCAGAGCCTGGCACAGTGATCGACGTTGTTTGTGCCGATGACGGCTCGAGCAAATTTTTGAGCCACGTAATTATCTTCGTTAGTGCATTTTGCGCTTACGAGAAAACCGATGCTGTCTGGTCCATAGGTTTCTTTAATTCGAGCCAGTTCTTTTGCGAGGTAATCTAGAGCCTCATCCCATGAAACAGTTTCAAATTGCCCATTGCGTCGAAGTAAGGGCTTTGTAAGGCGGTCGGGATGGTGAATAAATTCGTGGATATTCCATCCTTTGATACATAATTTCCCTTCATTAACGGGGTTTGTTTTTGCAGGCAGAGCCCTAGACACTCTTCCTTCAATAACTTCCAGATTTATTCCGCATCCACATCCGCAGTAGGTGCAAATAGTTGGCACTAAACGATAATCCATCTCCCTATCCCCCTCCTGATAGGTTATTTAAGGACTTTAGAATGATTCTTTTGTGTTCAACTGACGTATATCACATACTTTCAAATCTGCACAGATTTTTTATAACTGTTGGCCGTTACGCTCTCTGGTTTTTCTCTGTTCTTCGCAATACCATTCTATCTGTCGGCATATACCGCGAATTATTTTTATGTCGCGAGCTCTAAGCTGCATCCTTGCAAAGAATCGACGTATGTTCATCATCCAGTATTCAGGGTTTTCCGGGTTTATGAAATGTATTTTTGCCAGAGTGGTGGCAAGGTGGTGATACATGTTTTCAAGTTCTGCCACATTGGCCAACCTGGGCACGAATTCCGGTGGGCGTTCAAGAGACGCAGTGAATATCTCATAAAGCACTATTATCACAGCCTGAGCCACATTAAGGGATGCGAATTCTGCTGTTGGGATGGTCAACAAGGCATGACAATATTTAAGTTCTCGATTTGCAAGCCCACGATTTTCAGGACCAAAAAGGAGCGCTATTTGATTGTTCTGACTAATGGAAACAAGCTCTTTAGCGAGAACTCTGACGTCTTTTATAGTAGGGCGATTGGATCCCTGACGAGCCGTTGTTCCAACGACGTATTGGAAATTTCCGAGGGCTTCTTCAAGATCGTCATAGACTTCCATGTTAGCCACAATGTCTTCGGCAGCATGAGTTGCCATAGTGAGGATTCTTGTGAGGTCGCAGTTTAGAGGATCTACTACGACAAGCCTGGATATGCCCATGTTTTTGCATGCTCTTGCCGCTGAGCCGATATTTTCTGGAAAATGTGGTCTGTGCAGCACCACAGCAAAATTTTCCAGTATAGCCAGATGCGTGCCGTTACTCACCTAAATTTCTCCTTTCTTTTCAAGAAGTGTTTGGGTAAAGATTTCTTGTAAGTTTTGAGTAAGAGGAAATCAAGATTTTTGGAGATGTTCAATAATGATCAGCCTCAATGCCCCAGAAATTGATACTCACGTAGAATGGGATTCTAATGGGGAATGCCCAATATGATGTGAAACTGCTAAAAAGCTACAAGAATGATTTTACATTGTTAATTATTCTCGTATAGATTATGATGCTTAATATGTAGATATCTACGAGTTCCAGTCCGGAAACCCAAAGGCAAAAACTGTTTCAATAAATATTTGGGGTAAGACACGCTGATTTATAGTTTTCAAAGATGATAAAGGAATAAAAATGAAAAACACGTTAAGGATTTTATTGTTTTCACTTTTTGTTATCTCACTGGTGGTTTTATCTGGACCTTCAAGTGCTCGGCAGGGAGCACCAGGATCTTCCCCGACAGTTCAGCCAAAAATAAGCAATTCTGGTGAAGGATGGGGAACTGTCTGTAACTATATACCCTTTAATTGTAATGTTCCCGTCGCATTTAAAGGGTGCTGTATGAGAAGGGTTCAAAGATTGTGTGGTGGCGATAATCCTACAGAGGATTGCGTTCAGGCCCAATATGATTATTGCGCTAGGACTGCCTGCGGAAGTTCACCCCGGCCATGAAAATCAAGGTTCCTTCGTATATTTTGCTTCATGGAGAAAAAGAAATTTTTTTAGTGACGCTAATTAAAGAACGCCCTTGGTAACACCATCAGATGCTTTTGTTTTCGTCTATTTTCCCTGTTATGATATTGTTTTAATTGAAAGCGAAGCTCTAAAAGAACTGTGAAAAGTCACAACCTCAGGAGTTTTCCATGGATTCCATAAAAATCGGCGTGAGTGCCTGTCTTCTCGGTCAGGAAGTCAGATATAATGGTGGTCATGCCCATGATAGATACATCACGGGAACCCTGGGTAAGTATATGGAATTTGTTCCCGTCTGTCCCGAAGTGGAAGCTGGCTTTGGTGTGCCCCGAGAAGCTATGCGTCTTGTAGGTGATCCCCAGAATCCTCGCCTGGTCACCGTAAATACCGGAAAGGATGTAACGGAGCAACTGCTGAACTGGGCAAAGAGCCGGGTTCGGGAACTGGAAAGGGAAAACCTTTGCGGTTTTATCTTCAAGTCCAACTCGCCAAGTAGCGGCATGGAGCGGGTAAAGGTTTACTCTGACAAAGGAATGCCCGCGAGAAAGGGGGTGGGACTCTTTGCAAGAGTTTTTATGGACCACTTTCCACGCATTCCTGTTGAAGAAGATGGGCGCCTCCAAGATCATGAGATCCGAGAAAATTTTATTGAGCGCCTTTTCACCCTGGCAAGATGGCGTAAGGTGTTACAGGAATCTAAGGATATCCATGGTCTCGTGAAGTTCCACAGTCAGCACAAATTTCTGATTATGTCACACAGTGAAAAGATTTGTCGGGATATGGGAAAGCTCGTTGCTCACGCCGGTAAATACGAAGCAGGAGAAGTCTTTGAACAATACGAAGATTTGTTGATGCAGGCCCTTAAGATGAAGGCTACCGTCCGAAAACACGCCAATGTTCTTCAGCACATGATGGGCTATTTCAAAAAAAGTCTTTCTTCCGATGAAAAACAAGAACTACTTGAGATCATTGATGAATACAAAAAAGGCTATCTACCTCTAATTGTGCCCGTAACTCTCATAAAGCATTATGTGCGAAAATACGGCGATCCTTACCTGGCCGATCAGGTCTATCTTAATCCCCATCCGCTGGAGCTTAAGTTAAGAAACCACGCCTGATTTTGACTGCGTATGGGGATGAAAATTTCCTTGATAAGAATTGTAGGGACGACGCATTCGTCACCCCTAAAACCTGCGATCCTGTTGCCATGACAACCCTGCATGGACAAAATTTTTGAACACTCACGGGGTTTTTAAGGAATGAAAGGAGATGGAAATGGCTGGAGATCAAAAAATACTTCTTACGGGACCCACCGGTTTTATCGGTGGTCGTCTTCTTCGTGCTCTTGATGAAAAAGGGTATTATGTCCGCTGTCTTGTCCGTATGGGCGAGAAGCTTGTGGTTCGGGGCGCCCCTTTGCGGCAGATGCCCGATGTTGTCTATGGGGATCTTCTCAAGCCAGAGACATTAAAACCGGCTCTCGAGGGGATAGATGCCGCCTACTATCTTGTTCATTCCATGGGTGGAAGGACCATCAAAGAAACCATCACTTTTGCCGAGAAGGACCGTAAGGCTGCTTTGAACTTCCTGCGGGCTGCCGAGTCCGCAGGGGTTAAAAGAATTATCTACCTTGGCGGACTGGGTGCAAAAAATGAAAAGCTTTCTAAGCACCTGGCAAGTCGAAATGAGGTAGCCGACATTCTTCAATCGGGAAAAGTTGAAACAACGGTTCTTCGAGCGGCTATTATTATAGGGGCCGGAGGAGCTTCTTTTGAAATTGTTCGGTATCTGGCCGAGCGTCTTCCTGTAATGGTGTGCCCTAAGTGGATTCGAACACGATCTCAACCCATAGCTGTTCAGGATGTTATTGCCTATCTGTTAGGGTGCCTGGAAAATCCCGCTACAGCGGGGCTTCGGCTAGACATCGGGGGGCCTCAAATCCTCTCCTATGCCGATCTAATCCGCATCTATTGTAAGGTTCGGAATCTAAAGAGAATTCTCATTCCTGTTCCAGTTCTGACGCCACGCCTTTCGGCCTACTGGATCAAGCTTGTAACCCCTGTTCCTGCAGGTATAGTTTTCCCTCTGGTGGAAGGTTTGAAGAACGAAGCTATCTGCCAGAACGACACCATCCGAAGATTAATTACAATTCCACTGACGACGATGGAGGAAGCCATCTGCCGTGCCCTTGCAGAGGAAAGTCAGGGTCCCGGTAAACTCCCTTCCGTTCAGTCCTGTTTTTTAAGCTGGAAGTAAACGATGACGGGAAGAATTCGGTGTTTCAGGCTTCATCTTATAATGGGCAACGCTTACCTTTTGGTTATGGGATCGAGGTCTCTTCTTGTTGATGCTGGCCCAAGAGGAAGCAGAAAACTGCTTTTAAGGTATCTCCGTAAATATAGCATTGCACCTGAATCCATTGAACTTATTGTGCTGACCCACAGTCATTTAGATCATGCGGGAGGACTTAAAGAAGTTATGGAACTTACCGGATCTGCTCTGTGTGTTCATGAGTCTGAGGCTCCTCTGGTTCGTTCCGGGGAGATGGTAGTTCCGCCGGGTGTGACAAAGATTGGCAGGCTAGCTTCGAAGATCGGGGGATTTCTAAGACCTTTTTTTCGATACCCTCCCGTTGATCCTGACATTATCATATCGGGACCCCTGTCCCTGGAGCCCTTTGGCTTTCCCGGTTTGGTTTTGCCCACGCCAGGGCATACGGCTGGATCCCTTTCGGTTATCCTGGAAAACGGCATGTGCTTTATTGGAGACAGTGCAGCGAATCTCCCCGCATTTTTAGGTGGATCCCTCTTTCCTCCCTTTGCCGAGGACAAAGAAGCCCTGCTTTTGAGCTGGCGTCTTCTTCTTGATACCGGAGCAAAGCACCTTTATCCGGGCCACGGCGATCCTTTTCCGGCGAGCTTTCTCGAAAAATTTCTATAATTAACACCTCTATACTTTTTAATAGATCCATTCCAGACTTGAGGGTGTTCTAAAAACTCCGTAATAAATTGTAGGGACGACGCATGTGTCGCCCCTACAGTTATGTGGGTAATCGTATATTGAGGTCGTTTTTTAGCTACCTGGGTCCGGGAAGGTCTTCCAGGCTGAATTTCGTTCCTGACTTTTCTATATTTCGCCACTTCATAAGAGAAATTCTAGAACACCCCCTCCAGGCTTGATCTCAATTTAAACTCTTTTCTAAACTCAAAAATCTTTAAAGTCTTGCTCGTCAAGAGGTATGATCTGGTGGGGCTTCACCTCCTGTTTTGCTAGGGCCTTGGTGTGATCATGACTTGACTCAAGAACCTTCATTTTAGGCTTAAGGACTTTTATCTGACCCTTTTCAGAAGCTTTCGAAGGCAATTTAGCCCGCTCACGCTCAAAGGATGTTCCTAACCCAGTCACATTTAAGCTCCCTCTTATGAGGGCCACCAGTTCCTGAACTATTGTTTTCATCTCACCGGCCTGAGCATTCATTTCTTCTGCTGCCGCGGCTGATTCTTCAGCATTAGCCACATTCTGCTGAACCACCTTGTCCATTTCACTGACAGCCTTGTTGATCTGCTCTATACCCTGAGCCTGTTCTGACGAGGCCGTGGCAATCTCATCCACCAGCAAGCCAACCTTCTCCGCTATCTCAACATTCTCCTTAAAGGCTTCTTTAGTGGCTTCAGTAATCTCGCTACCCGCCTTTACAGATCTGATTATTTTCTCAATAAGTTCGGCAGTGCTCTTGGCTGCCTCCGCCGCCCTCATGGCAAGTTTCCGCACCTCTTCAGCCACCACCGCAAATCCGGCTCCTGCCTCTCCCGCTCTTGCTGCCTCAACGGCGGCATTAAGAGCCAACAGGTTCGTTTGAAAGGCTATCTCGTCTATGGTCTTTATGATCTTTTCTGTTGCCTCGCTCGACTTTCTTATATCTTCTATTGCTTCGGCCATGTCGTTCATGTGTCTGTTAACCTTCGAAACGATTTCCCTTGCTTCAGCCATACAATTTTTTGCTTGAACCGCATTATCTGCATTCTGTTTGACCATTGAAGCCATTTCTTCCAGGGAAGACGAGGTTTCCTCTATGGCAGAGGCCTGCTCACTTGCCCCTTCCGCTAAGGACTGGCTTGCTTCCGAAACCTGGGCTGAAACTGTCGCAACCTGATTAGACACGCTACTGAGTATGTCAACAGCCCTGTTGATGGGATTCGTAATAGAACGAGTTATGAAATAAGCAAATAAAACTCCAGCTACAAATGCCACACCCAAACCGATGATCGTCACTGTGGATGCCTTATTAAGCAAAGAAGATGATTCCCTGGCAATATTTAAAGTGTGGTCTCCGGCAGTTTTCATAAGATCCCGAGCCAGTTCAAGCACCTTTGTGCCAGTTTCAGTACGAGCAGTATGCACTTGCTCCAGTTCATTGGAAATTGAAAGCCATTCCTACATTTTCTCCTTGTAGGTCCTAGCTGACTGCCACACCTTTTCCAAAGCTTCCTTGTCAGCCTCAACCCGAAGAAGTAGCCGCAGTTCATTATAATTTTTCTCTATCTCAGGAAAGACCTTCTTAATGCCTTCTTCCATAATCTTGCTGTCACGATTTGCCCTAGACATAAGATTAGCTATACGAGCGAAATTTCCCTGATCTATCAAGTTGTTAACAAGGGTTATCTTTTTAAGCCTCTCTTTTAAGGCTTCCTGGGAGGCTCCTTCGTTAATTTCTCTTTCCATTGAGCTATTTTGATCATTTAAGACTCTATAGACGTTTTCCATATAAACACCGGCCGTACTGCGCATACGTGTAGCAGCTTCCTGCTGCTGAGTTATGAGTTTTTTGGTTCTCTCTACCAGTCCCTCATACTCACTCAGCTTCTTTTTTATTTCTTCCAAAGATTCCTTTAAGCGGACTGAATGGACAGACCTGGAGGCAAGGTCTTCGAGTTTTGCGATGGTTTCTTTAACCTGGGCCATGGCGGTCATGCCTTCCTCGTAAAATTTCTTATCACCGGTAAACCCATAGCCCCTAATGTTATACATGGTTCGGTAAACGCGCCTTTCAAGCTCGCTTGCTAAAATGGCCTCAGGTGTGTACTCCCTGGAGAGTTTGTCAACTCCATCTCTAACATAATGCATGTTAAAAACAGAAACAGCACCCACTATCAGGGAGATCACTATCAAAAACCCAAAGCCGGTACCAATTTTTGCGCCCAGTTTCATTCTTTTAAACATAACATTACCCTCCTTTCTCTAAAGTTAGCTCTACACCTGGTACTTGTATCGCTTAAGGCAGGTTAACTTCGAAAGGGTGAGGGCGTTGGGGTGAGACAATCCTTATGGGATAGATCCACTAAAACTCTGTTTGAATAGAGCTTTTGATTTTCGGGAATCAGAATTAGATGGCCCCCGTTTATCTCCGGATCTTCCCTGGTTTTATTTTCAGTTAGAAAGGCAAATGATTTTTTACCTAAAATCGTTCTCCAGCGATAGAGGTTATGAGAGAGGTTATAAAGTTAACTAAGTATTTCTGCATGATTTCAAAGTCCTTTTAGCCTAGTTATCACCTGTTGCTGATGGAGTGAGCTTTCTCTTGCTTCGCCTGACATTTCGTGATTGCTAAAAGGATCATACATCCTGCCTTATTTTTCCTCCTAATAAGAGTTCAATTAAAATTTGCTAAGTTATTCTTTTATTAGAAAAGGTTTATAATGCAATAATGTTTTAACTAATACGATGTGCAAGGCAAATTAAAAATCGAATGTGTTTTGTGGAAAAATCGTTAAAAAGCTTATTTTTTTAGATAAATAAAGTAGGGCTCTCTAGGAAAACAAAAAATCTACATAGGAGGGGGTATTGTATGTGTGTTGAGAAAATAAAAATTTCTACCAAGGAACTAAAAAAGTTACACCATAAGTATTTTGGCCAATCATAGGAACAATAGAAATGCTTTTATTTTTTTCTGTATCAAATACGGCTCCTGTTGACTCATAGGCTATATACCATCCTAAAGCGGCTTGGGAAAAATAGTGGGCATTATCGTTGATCCTTGAGAATGCCGGGGCTAGGGAAATAGCGTATAATGCGTATTTTATAAAGGAATTATCGTTCATCCTGGCTGCCACAAGAAAGGGAACAGCCCCAATGAAAGCATGGCTACTTACACCGTTGCCGTCATCTAAAGGACGCCATTTAGATCCGTGATCATGCTCCCCAGGTCTTCCTGCACCGGTAAGGCGCTGGGTTGCCAGTAGAGGCAAACCACCCGCAATGTATGATCTAAAAATCTTGTAACCAAAATCGCCGATTAGAGAGTCTTCCTGAATAAAAGATATGCTCGCCAATGCGAAGGAGATAGGCACAAGGTATTTTCCATCTCCAAAGATTCTCACACCTTTTGAAAAGGCATCGCTGCCACTATTTCTAATATGATCCTGGTAATAATTTTGAACCTTTTCGTCAAAGGTTGAATTTGCCATTGTGGCTCCTATGCCAAAGGCTACTCCAATTCGGAACAATCTATCTACGGAATAAAAATTACGCTGGTCCCGTATTAGATCATCAATCAGTTTTGATGATGCCGAAGATGATACCGGCAGGAGAAATCCTTTTAAAATTAAAAGCAGCAGGGCAGTAATATGGCTTGCTTTGTTAACTTGTGGCAAGTTCATCATGCTTTTTATACCTCTGTTTGTTTCTGGACTCTGTGCTCAGTTATTTCCCAGCTATGAGAGTGTTATTCTATTATAAAATCAGTTTTTTTCTAGGCTTTCGCTGGTTCGCTTTATTTTAGATTGAGTTCTTCGACCTTTTTAAGTTTTCTTTGGGCTTCTGACAGTTCTATCTGGGATTCCGTAAGTCTTTCCTTGTTGCAGTTGATCAATGTCTTTCCTTATTACTATTTCAGGTCCTGCACGAGGCGAACACTTTAGCTATGAAGAGAATATGACTTTTTTCCTGGTCTGCGAGTTCTTTGAGAATTTCCGAAGTCCTAGCATCCTTTGCTAATGTTGAAGCATTTTTATACAGGTCATAGGCGTGGTATTCTATATCCAGAGCCAGTTCAGCAAAGGCATAGCAGGAAGAGATGGGAAGAGCTTTCAATTTATTAATAGCTTCTTCCAGGGGTTCTCCTCCTTCCAGAATATTACCTGGTAAGGTTTCAAAAAGTTCTTCAAAGGGGGGCAGCAGAGGTTTTTTTGGGGATAAGGATTCCAGAATATGGTAAACGGTTTGAGCGTGGTGGCGTTCCCAGTTAATCAATTTCTTGGCTGTGTCTGCCCAGGCAGATTCTTGAGCCGCGGATAGAGTGTAAAAACGAAAAGCCCCTTTTTCTAAATTTATAGCTTCCTGCAATATTTCATGAAGAGATGTCTTATCAGCAAAAAGGTTTATTTTGGGGAAACCGGTCAATTCTTTACCATCCCAGGCTGAGTAGCCTCCTTGTAAGTTTATTGTTCGAGCCGGTTTCAGGTCGCTTTCGGCTATCATTAAAGCGGCAATCATAGATCTTTTTCCGCTACCGCAATACAGAAGAAGGTCTTTGTCCGACTCCAATGACCCTAAAAGTTCTTCAAAACGACTTAGTGGCATTAACCTTGCCCCTGGAATATGACCGGCGAGATATTCTTCGGGTTCTCTAACATCTATTAGTTCGTAATCTTTTTCTTTGCGATTGGCCCGGTAGTCTTCCAGTTCGTCTATAAACATGGTTTCTATGGCTGTGCCAGCCTTAGAACCTGTCATGGTTTATCCCCCTTTGTTGTTGCTTTGTGTGCTCTCACGATGTTAGCAGTTTACCTCAAGTTCTTTTTGTTGGCTAATGTGATCATTTCATTAGGGATAGACTCAAGGCCATTACCAGCATGCCAGCCACTATTCCGTAAATACTATCGTGACCCTTTCCGTAAGCTTTGCTTATCGGAATAAGTTCATCCAAACTTATATACACCATAATTCCTGCCACACCACCAAAAAGGATGCCCATGATCTCCGACGGGATCACCACAGTTTCGCTTCCAAAGTAGAAACGAATCGCAAGGTATCCAATAACAGCTCCGATAGGTTCAGACATTCCACTGAGTGCGGAGTATATTAAAGCTTTCATGCGACTCCTGGTGGCGTGTAGAATAGGGACAGATACGCTGATTCCCTCAGGGATGTTATGAAGAGCGATTGCTATAGCAATTGGCACACCCAAGCTGGGGCTTTCTAAGGCAGCCAGGAAAGTGGCGAATCCTTCCGGAAAGTTGTGAATTCCTATGGCTAGCGCTACGAAAAAGCCTATACGCATAAACTTATGGTGATTAACACCATGGTCTTGGGATCCGCAATGTAGCACAGGCGTAGCTTTTGATGACTCAAGATCCACTACCGAGATGGACTTATTTTGGGACAACTGAGTTTCTGCTTCCGAGTGGGTTTCATGAGGATTTTCTGCGGACGGAACAAAATTGTCGATGAGACCAATCAGCAATATCCCACCAAAGAAGGAAGCTACATTGATCCAGTTACCTGTGTAATCTCCGTAACGTTCTGATAAGTATTTTGCACTTTTGAAAAGTATCTCCACAAATGAAACATAAATCATTGCACCTGCTGAGAATCCTGTTGCTATTGAGAGAAACCGGTAATTTGGTTTTTTGGAAGTGAAGGCTATGATACTGCCGATTGACGTTGCCATGCCCGCAAAGGCTGTCAGGCCGAATGCAATCCACGCGTTATTCATACTGCGATAAGTCTTTTCCCTCCTTGATGAATACCAAAGCTCACTTGTTTATGTAACTAACTTATAAAGCTAAGCAACTTGTTTTTTATACAAAGTTCTTCAAAATCTTCACTATAAATCTGATCTAAAAAAATCGGGGTGAACAGGAAATGTCCACCCCTATTGCTCCTTAGCCAGTAATTTTCTAACTTTCAAGTTCTGGCAAATTCTTGAAGAATTCCAGGCATTCCGGATTGACAAGAGCTTCCACGTTAGTTACAGGGCGACCATGAATTAGATTCGTTACAGCGCTTTCGACCTTTTTCATGTTCCTTGTGTATGGAATGTCGGGCACTTCAATAATTTTTGCTGGAACATGTCTCGGAGAGGCGTTTTTGCGAAGAACAGTTTTTATCTTTTCTTTGACTTCGTCCGTTAGCTTATAACCTTCCTTCATTTTGACAAAAAGTATTATACGCTGATCGCCCTGCCAGTTTTGGCCTATAGCCAGGCTGTCCGCAACTTCAGGGATATTTTCCACCTGATTGTAGATTTCCGCGGTTCCAATGCGGACTCCCGAAGGCTTCAAAACTGAGTCGGATCGCCCTAAAAATGTAATACCACCGGTGTCAGAGTGGAAAATTACATAATCGCCGTGACGCCATACGTTTTTTCCGGGGAAGAACTCAAAGTAGGCACCTCGATATTTGGATCCATCAGGATCGTTCCAGAAATAGAGCGGCATTGATGGAGCGGCAGCTTCACAGACCAGTTCTCCTTCTCGATCCCATATATGATTCCCATTCTCGTCATAAGCCTTTACTCTCATTCCCAGAGCAGGTCCCTGAAGTTCACCGGCATAAACATGCTGAATGGGGCTTCCGATGGCAAAACAACCATTTATGTCGGTGCCACCGGAAATGGAATTAAAATGAAGATCTTTCTTGATGTCTGAGTAAACATATTCAAAACCATCCGCTGATAGAGGAGAGCCAGTCTGAGAAATTTGTTTTAGAGCGGAAAGATCACATTTCTTGCCAGGGCTTATGCCTTCTTTTCTAAGTGCATTAACATAGCTTGCGCTTAGTCCGAATATGGTTATTTTCTCGCGTTCAGCCATCTGCCACATAGCATAGGCGTCTGGATAGAGTGGATTGCCGTCATAAAGCACCATTGTTGATCCCACAGCGAGCGAGCTTACAAGCCAGTTCCACATCATCCAGCTACAGGTTGTGATATAAAATATTTTGTCTTCTCGTTTGAGATCAGAATGGATGATCAACTCTTTTAGATGATTTATCAGCACTCCACCTGCGCTCTGAACCATACACTTTGGCTTTCCTGTGGTTCCGGAAGAAAACATGATGTAAACAGGATGATCAAAAGGAAGTTGCTCAAATACGGGATCCACATCTTCTGCACCGATAAATTCTTCAAACCTTACTGCTTTGGGCATCTGTGAGAGATCTATTTGATTTCCTGCGTAGGACACAACAACAACCTTTTCTAGAGATGGCATTTTGCTGGCAAGCTTTAGAGCGTTTGAGAAGGTATCGAATTGTTTGCCTTTGTAGAAATAGCCGTCAACCGTTAGAAGAACCTTGGGTTCTACCTGACCGAAACGATCATAAACAGCTTCAGGTCCCATATCCGATGCACAGGACGACCAGATCGCTCCAACACTGGTGGCTCCAAGCATAAATGCCACCGTTTCAATCATGTTTGGCATGTAAGCTACAACTCGATCCCCCGGCTTAACACCCATATTTCTTAGAGCACGGGATATTTTTCCCACCAGCTTGTAGAGTTCACGGTATGTTATGGTTTTTCTTTGTTGAGTTTCACCAACAAATACTATGGCTGTCTGATCGTCACGGTATCTCAAAAGGTTTTCTGCAAAATTCAGTCGAGCTCCACTAAACCATTTGGCTCCCGGCATTTTGAAAGGATCATCCACCACTTCGTCGTAGGGTTTGCTGAAGACGATCCCACAGAATTCCCAGACACTCGCCCAAAAATCGGGTATATTGTTAACTGACCATTCGTAGAGTTCCTTGTAGGTCTTAAAGGACTGTTTTGCGTATTTTTGGCTCAGAAATTTCATGTAAGCAGTGATGTTTGCCTGAGCAATTTTCTCTTCTGATGGCACCCATAACGGTTTCTTCATCTTCCTTTTCCTCCCAGCTCTAGTTTTCCCGTTCTGACTATTACACATCCCCTACTTTCTCGACTTTTGTTTTATCATAACAGCCCTAAAGTTTCAGTTTGTCAAATATTTTTTGAAGCTATCTCTAAAGGAGGTAAAAAGGAAGCTAGAATTAATCGATGGTGGCGGATGATTGTATAACTTGAGATGACCTCTCGGTGTTCTCGGATGGTTAGCATATTTTCCATGATTTTAACCTGATTGTCACATATAAACCAGGTACAGATGTAAGGGCGAAAAAGCCTGGGGATGGTGCAACCGCGATGCGGTTCCCAATAGGAACAAAGTTTTTGTTCCGGTGATGAGCGAGTCTGATGAGGTGGGTAAAAAGATCCATGGATTGTAAGGAAAAACAGGTCCACCTCATTGTAAAAAACATTTTTTGCGTGACAACAAATGTCGGCACAGGACGGACAGGTGTGGATACACAGCAAATCCATCAGTTCGTCGAGTTTTTTCAGTTGTTCCTCTATCGCAATCGCTGAACTGGTGAGCATTCTTCTGGAGAAGGAATCAACGTTTTTGAAATGAAAGGCTAATGTTTCCTTGATTTTCTGCCATTCGCTACTGTTTAGAGGTTGCCGGATGACGGTTGGTTCTTCAATAACCATGCTGGGGATGCTTTTTGATGAGAGAATCATTTTTTGTCACCCCCTGTAACAAAGGTTTTCTGGTTTGTTTAGGATAGATTTAACTTTATTGCAACGGTGCGGTTAGGTTGAATTTTCGGATACCATCTCTGGAAGGTGAGGGTGTTTTAAAAACTCCGTAATAAATTGTGGGGGCAACCCATGTGTCGTCCCACAGTTATGCGGTGAATCATATATTGAAGTTGTTTTTTAGCCACCTGAGTCTAGGAAGATTTTCCAAGCTGAATTTCGTCATTCGAGGCATCATTGTAGGGGCAACCCCTTGTGGTTGCCCCATAATAGGGCAGGCACAAGACCTGCCCCTACAGACGGCCAGAACTTCCTCCTCCCCCTTTGATAATGGCCGGCGCTACGAACATATCACCCACTTTTTAGAACACCCTCCCCGGAAGGTTGACAAAAGTCTTTAATGGACAAAATTTGATTTAGGGAATAGCAATATCATTGTGTTCGTGTTTGTTCATTACGCCTGTTGCTGTAATATCTATGGGAGGTTTTAATGAAGGCGTGGATATTTCTTATTGTGGCGATAATTTTCGAGGTTGCCGGCACCACTTCAATGAAACTTTCTGAAGGGTTTTCCAGGTTGGTCCCATCAATTATGTTGTTTGTTTTTTATGCGGCATCCTTTGTGGGAGTTACCCTGGCGCTGAAGGAGATTGATGTAAGTGTCGCCTATGCGATTTGGTCAGGTCTGGGGACAGCTCTAATAACCCTGATTGGCATTTTCTTCTTCCGCGAGGCGGTAACCGTCCTGAAGATTGTGAGCATAATCCTTATTATCATAGGGATTGTGGGGCTTAACCTGGCTGGAGCAAGGGAATAACCCCAGACTGGGTCCAGGAAGTGTTCTTTGAAGTTAAGGGTTTTCTGGGCAAAAGGGAAGCTACTTCATTTTCTTGGGGTTTTAAACTCCAGCATTACGGAGAGTTTCTGGTAGATTATAATGTTGATGGGTCAGCTAAAGGTTTGCTGACTGTAAACCCTAAAAAGTTTTTTGTCTTTCAACTCTCAAGATGCTAATGTGCATCGCTTAACGAGTTTGATTTTAGAAAGCATTTTCGCATTTCAAGTGTTTTGGAATTGCGAGTGCGATAGGGGGGAGCCAAGTGAAGATTCCTGTTACTATACCCTTTGAATCTTTCAGAATAAGATTTATTGATGTGGTTGTTTTTTTATTCTTTTGTGGAATTCTCGGGCTGGTGGTGTATATCGCCTCCGAGTGGAGCTATCCAGTAGAGAGATCCCTTCAGATTAACCTGGATCCAGGAAACATACCATCTTACGCAGTTCAATCCCTCGTCAGAATGATTTTAGCTTATTCTCTGTCTTTGGTGTTTTCTATCTGGTATGGCTACACTGCTTCCCGAAGCAAGATGCATGAACGGCTCATGATACCCATGCTGGATATTCTTCAGTCCATCCCTGTTCTTTCTTTCCTTCCTGCTGTAGTGCTTGCAATGATAAATCTTTTTCCCGGACAGAGAATCGGAATAGAAATAGCATCTATTGTTTTGATTTTTACCGGACAGGTCTGGAACATGACCTTTAGCTATTACCATTCCATAAACACCATTCCTCGAGAATTTCGGGAAGTGACTGTAGTTTTCGGATTTAACCGTTTTTCTAAATTTCTTCGTGTTGACCTTCCCGCAAGCGCTATAGGACTGATCTGGAACAGCATGATGTCCGTTTCTGGTGGATGGTTTTTTCTTATGGCTTGCGAGATGTTTGTTTTGGAAGATAGAGATTTCCGCCTTCCTGGTATAGGCTCCTATATACAGATGGCAGCTTCTCAGGGAAACATACAGTGTGTGCTTTACGGTCTGGGTGCTATGATCGCCATGATAGTCGTTTTAGATGTGCTTATCTGGAGACCTCTAATTGTATGGTCACAGAGATTTAGAATGGACACTATACCCCCAGAGGAAGAGCGTGAGTCAGTTGTTCTGGATTTTATTAACACTTCCGTGGTTTTGAGGAAAATCGGGGGTTGGTTAAGCGATGGCATTGATTGGATTGAAAAATCAAGTTACAGGTTACCATCACCACGTTTTGGCAAGATTTTTCAATGGATCGGTAAACTGACTGGAATTTTAGAACTCCTGGCCATCGGCTTGATTCTTATCTGGGCAATTACGAAGGTCAAAGATCTGGTTTCATCAGTAAATTTTAAGGATGCAATAATGATTGCCGAGGCAGCCTGTTATTCTTTTGCCAGAACTTCTACAGCGATCCTTATCGCTCTTTTATGGACTCTTCCTGCAGGTGTTTATATAGGGATGAATCCAAGAGCTGCCAATGTGCTTCAGGGTATTGTTCAAATAGCCGCAAGTGTTCCTGCAACAGCCCTGTTCCCCGTTATCATTCTTTTCCTTATAAAACTTGGAGGTGGACTGGACATAGGAGCGATCTTTTTGATGCTTTTAGGCACTCAGTGGTATCTCTTATTTAATATTATTGCGGGCGCTTCAGCCATTCCCAAAGATCTTATTGAGATAGCCAGAGCCTACAATGTTACCGGATGGAAAAAGTGGCGAGTGCTCATTCTTCCAAGCATTTTTCCTTACCTGGTCACGGGACTTATTACTGCTTCAGGTGGAGCATGGAATGCAACGATTGTGAGTGAATATGTTTCCTTTGGTGGAGATATAATGAAAACTAAAGGGCTTGGAGCACTGATAAGTCAGTCCAGCGCCTCCGGGGATTTCGGGCTTCTTTTTGTTTCCACCTGTGTAATGGCCGCTATAGTAGTAGGAATAAACAGGTTGGTGTGGAAACGATTGTTTTACATCGCCAAAACCAAGTATGTGCTGGAGTAGCTAATGGAAAGGGAAGTCATACTGGAAGCAAAGAATATTAAAAAGTCTTTTCTGATTGGTAAAGGTCGTGAGGTAGTAGTGCTTGAAGGTATTGACCTAAAGATTTACACCGGAAGCTTTGTAGCCATTTTGGGTCAATCTGGAGCCGGTAAATCTACTCTGCTGAGAATACTTGCAAGATTAGTGGATCCCACCGAAGGTGAAGTGCTATACCGGGGCAAACCCCTGAAAGAATCTGATGCCAAGATAGCCGTTGTGTTCCAGAGCTTTGCTCTTTTTCCGTGGTTTACCGTGCTTGAAAACGTTGAAATAGGGCTTATTAAAAGCGGACTTCCTAAAGAAGAAATCCGAAGAAGGGCTCTTCAAGCCATAGATTTAGTGGGACTTGACGGTTTTGAGGATGCCTATCCTCGAGAACTAAGTGGTGGAATGCGACAGCGTGTAGGAATAGCAAGAGCCCTTGTGGTAGAACCAGAAGTGCTCCTTATGGATGAACCCTTTTCAGCCCTGGATGTGTTAACGGCTGATAACCTCAGAAATGACCTGATAGATCTGTGGCGGGACGGCAAGCTCCCGGCTAAAGCGATCGTGCTGGTTACTCACAACATTGAAGAGGCCGTAAATATGGCTTCTAGAGCGGTAGTATTGAGCCACAACCCCGGTAAAATAAGGGCGGAAATCCCCATTCAGTTGCCATACCCGAGAGATCGAACATCGAGAGACTTTAAGTTTATACTTGATAAAATTTATACCGTGATAACCAAGCCGGCTGAAGAAGTGCCGTTTTTACTGGAGGCTGGAAGATACCAGTTCATTCCCCATGCCAAAGTTGGAGCCGTTGCAGGGTTGGTAGAGCTAGTTCACGACAAGGGTGGACAGGTGGATGTTTATGCCTTGAGTTCAGAACTTACCATGGAAGTTGACGATATTTTCCCCCTTATAGAAGCAGCAGTGTTTTTAAATTTTGGAGAGATTCGCGAAGGTGACTTTATACTCACAGAAAAAGGGAAGGAATGGGCTGAAGCCGACGCTCTCAAGAAGAAGGAAATATTCCGGGACGCTGTGCTAGAAAACATTCAGCTCATCAAGCAAATAATGCAGGTTCTAACAACGATGTCCAAACACAGAGTTTCCGAAGATTTCTTTATCGATATTCTTAAAAATCATTTCACCCCGGAAGAAGCATGGAACCAGCTAGAAACAGCTATCGATTGGGGGCGCTACGCAGAACTCTTTACCTATGATTACGATTCTGGTGAGCTTTACCTTGAAGAACCGGAAACTCAACCTTAGAATTTCATCGTAGGACTTGCTTCTGCTTAGCTGCAGAAATAAGTCAACGATGGAAAAATATACTAAAATTCTAAGGAGATTTGGGAATGAAAAGAACGAAGTGGCTAGAAGGAATTAAATTTATTTGGGCGATGGTGACTTTATTAGCTCTTGCCGCCTGCGCTCCCTCTATCTTTAACCAGTATGCGGCTCAGATTAAAGAACCAGTAAGTCTAACCCAGGCGAAGATGAACCCTTCTCGCTACAAGGGGGAAATGGTCATATGGGGAGGAAAGATCGTTAGAGTTTCCAACAGGCAGGATGGAACCTATTTTGAGATTCTTCAGTTTCCACTTTCCTATGACGCCAGACCCAAGGTGGGTGATCAATCGGAAGGACGTTTCGTAGCCCTTTATCCCGGTTTCTTGGATCCTGCTATTTATCGGGAAGAACGATTGGTTACTGTTGCTGGACGTATTCAAGGCCTTGAGATGATAACCATTGGGGAGACCAAGCATTCTGTGCCAATGATAAGAGCCGAAAAGGTTCATCTCTGGGAAGATGAAAGAATTGTGTATTCCCCCTGGTATGAATCCTGTAACGATGTTGTATGCTTCCACACTTCCTACTGGTTCAGATGGCATCGTCATTGTTGCTGGTAAGGTAAAAAAGAAGAGTTCATTTTAGAATGGCTTTACTGCATAGATACTGTTTTGTGATTCTTTAGAAAGCAGTTATGTCATAGTAAAATTGGGATATGTGCGGTCAGTTTGGCCGAAGACGGCGGTAGAATATTGGGAGAGTCCCCGTCCTCGGCGACCGATGCATTGGAAATTCCACGATTCCCTGTGGCCATAAGAAAAGTTGCCGAGATGAACGATAAACAAAACAGATTGGCAGAAACCATTGGGATAGGGGCGCAGTCAGTTTGACCGACGTCACCCTTTCAGGCGCATGTAGGGGCGCACGGCCGTGCGCCCCTACTGCACAACCGTCTAATTTACGCCACTTCCCTTGATCACGAGAGCTTTGCAGACTTCAGCCCGCTCGCCCTGCTACAAACTCCATCCCCGTTGACGGGGAGGGCTGGGGAGGAGTCCGGTTCTTGTCCATCGGCTCGCAGTTTCGTTCCACGCTTCCTCCCCACACTCGGTCACCCTCGTGCAGTTGCACTTCCCTTCGCTCGCTGTGATCAACTCACGGGAGGATTTTTAAATCCAGGAAGCACACCCATGCCGGGTGCATTAAATTGTAGGGGCCTGTTGTGACGTGCCCCTGCATTATGGCGATAATTTCTGACTTCTCGGTATGTTTTAGACTATTATTAGAACATATCGCTCCTGAGATCCATCCCAGCCAGGTAAGGAGCATATTTCTTATCCGTTCCAAGGATATGTTTCTTAAGCCAGTCGGTCAGGAAGTTTAGAAGTTCTATACCAATACCAGTTTCGCCCGTTTTATATCTATCAACCATCTCATGAACTTTATCTGTCAGGCGTCTGTGAGATTCTCTATGGCTTTCAAGTTCGGGATAGTTTGCTTTTTCCATGTAGTATTCTTCTGTCTTGAAATGTCTGGCTGCGTAGTCTACAAGCCCTGCAAGGATTCTATCCAGTGCGTCTTTTCCGCGCCCGGTAGCCATGGCTTCGTTGAGATCGTTTACCATCTTGAAAAGCCTTTGGTGTTGATCGTCAATTTCAGGAACTCCCACAGCATATTCAGGCGACCATAACATGATAGGTTTTACCTTTACTGCCTTTCCTGCTGGAACTGCTGTGGCTTTTTTAGGAGCCGCAGCCTTTGACGTTGGAGCCACAAGTTTTTTAACAACGCCTGCAGGTTTTGGCAGCGTCGTAACTTCTTTAATGGTTTTTTGTGTCTGTCTATCCGTCGATAGCTTTGAAACTTCAGCTACTTCAGAGTCTCTTCCTCCTACTATAGCTAGAAGTTCCCCCACGTAAGAGCGCAACTGCTCTGACTGAGCATTCAGTTCCTCCGCTGCCGCAGCCGATTCCTCAGCATTTGCTGCATTAGCCTGAATAGATTTATCCATCTCTGATACGGCTCTATTTACTTGATCGATACCATCTCTTTGTTCCTGAGATGCCGCTGCAATTTCCCCAAGCAGTTCGGACACTTTTTCTGTGCTGTAAACCACCTTTGCAAAAACCGCTTTTGTCTGTTCCGTTGCGCTCATGCCGGCTTTAGCTTTTGTAACTGTGGCTTCGATTAATGCTGCCGTGTTTTTTGCCGCTTCAGCCGCTCTCAGAGCCAGTGATCTCACTTCATCGGCTACCACTGCAAAGCCAGCTCCAGCTTCACCTGCTCTGGCAGCCTCCACAGCGGCATTCAAGGCTAATAAGTTAGTCTGAAAGGCGATCTCATCAATGGTCTTAATGATTTTCGATGTTTCTTCGCTTGCTCGGTTTATTTCCTCCATAGATGCAGCAAGATTATCCATAGAATCATTGGCATTGGAAACTATCTCTTGAGTTTCTTTCATAAGCCTTTCAGCTTCTGAAGCGTTGTCTGCATTCTGGCGAGTCATGGAAGCCATCTCTTCCAGAGCCGATGATGTTTCTTCTATTGCCGCCGCCTGCTGAGATGTAGATTCTGCAAGGGTCTGGCTGGCGGAAGAAACCTGAGCCGAAGCCGCTGCTACCTGACTGGCTCCATCAGAAAGACCTTCCGCAATTCGCCTGAGCACTCTAGTGGTTGATATGACAATATAACTCCCTATTAACATAGCTAGAATAGCGCCGATTAATACCCCTGCTATAAGAAGCATTCTGGATGACCTGACAGCAGATTTTGAGTTGTTAACGGCGGTGGCTTCCTCTTCTTTGATAGTTTTCGTAATTTTTGAGAGAATGTCAAAAACTTCTCCTTGTTTTACTAATAAAACTTCCTTGCGGTATCTGGCCATCTCTTCATAAATCTGTTCGCTCTGAGCTGGCATTTCTTCCAGCTTGTCGAAATATTCGGACATGACTTTCGATGTTTGATTAAGCTGTGTTCTATAGACCATGTTAGCAGTTTCCAAATCTCCGTTTTTTGCTGCATCTTTAATCTTTTTAACTGCTTTGTGGAATTCCTCGTGAACGGGAATTATCTGCTCTATCAACTTTGAAATACGCTCGTTGTCTGTTTTGAAAGAAGCCAGCCACTTGCCGAATTCACATTGAGAAGCGTCTTCTCCCCCTTCAAATTCTTCTTTTAGTGTAAGAAGATTGCTCACTTTAAGCATGGTTTGGTAATGGAGAAGGCGAAAATGGTCAATTCTTTCAAGCAATTCCATCGGATTTGTAATTCCAGAGGCTTCTATATCTTTTGCCATTTGAAAGAACCGATCTACCGTAGATATGTAATCGTTTAACTTGGCAGTGAGCTGTTTTTCTAAATCTATTCTGGTAGATGTCTTATTTGGCACGGCTTCGAGTTTTTTCAAATCTTCGGAAAGAATCTTTTTAGCTTCTTCCACATTTGCAAACTGACTTGCTCTGTCTTCTTTAGACAGCAGCGGGTTCATAATGGTTCTTACGGCAATCTGGAGAGATCTCAAAGTTGATCCTACGTCTTCTATGGCAGATATGGATGGGATAACTTGACCGTTTAAGACGCTGATGTTTCCAATAAGTCTTTGCAACCCAATCCATCCTACAACTCCTACGAAGATAGCGATAATAGCGGCAATTCCGAATCCTCCCATAACTTTGGAACTGAGCCTCATAGGACCCTCCTTTTTCTGTAATGTTAGGGAATTTACAACTTTTTAGTGCTGATAGTAGTGAATCTAAATTAATTACCAATAGCAATTTATATCAATTTTATCATTCTGATTCAAATAAAACTTGAGGATATTCGAAAGTTTCCTATATGGGGTGGAAAAGCATAGAAAAGGCAGGTATGGAGCTCAACAAGTAAGACCTTTCCAGATTTTGGCAGTTAAAAGACGATGCAATATATGATTCACCGAAATAAATGCGGGGCGACGCATGCGTCACCCCTACAATTGGTGCGCCCGGCATGGGCGTGCTCCTGGAGGTGAAAGTCCTCCCGTGAGTTGATCACAGCGAGCGAAGGGAAGCGCA
>JBBFKT010000006.1:0-155000 GCA_037482015.1 Thermodesulforhabdaceae bacterium | reverse complement strand
TCAGACAACAATTCTCATACCATTGTAAGTCCACCGCTCACGCTTATCGTCTGTCCAGTTATGTAATCCGCAGTGTCCGATACCAGAAAAGCAACAACTGGAGCTATATCTTCGGGCTTTGCCAGGCGACCCCAAGGGATAGCCTTTTCTAAAGCTCCCGCCAGTTTCGGGTTTTCACCAGCAATTTCAGAAAAAAGCGGCGTATCGGTAGGACCTGGACATACAACATTTACGTTGATCTTATACCGAGCCACTTCACGCGCTAAAGATTTGCTGAAGGCGATGACTGCACCCTTACATCCGGAATAGACTGCTTCTCCTGTTGATCCCACACGTCCAGCATCGGAACTAATGCTGAGAATCTTACCGTATCGCCTTTCTATCATGTGATCCAAAATGGCACGAGAGCAATTCAGCACACTTCGATAATTAACAGCTATTAACTTGTCCCATAGTTCTTCTGTAGTTTGCACAAAGGGCATCACCTTGTCCCAGCCCACATTGTTAACCAGAATATCGACTTTCCCGAACTCAGAAAGAACTCTATCAAAGGCTTCTTTCACTTCGGCAAAACGAGTAACATCTACTTTAAGGGCAAGGCTTTGACGCCCCATTTGTCTTATTTCTTTCGCGGCCGATTCTGCATTTTCAAGATCCAGATCCACTATTGCCACATCGGCACCTTCTTGAGCCAGTTCTAGAGCTATAGCTCGACCAATACCTCGCCCAGATCCGGTAACTATTGCACTTTTTGCATCTAAACGTCCCATACATCTACCCTTTCATCTGCCCATTAATGTCGGAAAAATTACTTAAGGGCGTCAGCCACAACGAATATTAAATTATCGTTCGTTTTTAGTGGAAATTTAGTCAGCCGGATTTATTCAATTCTTACTCGATGAACTCTCTTTTTTCCGGCTTTGAGCAGTAAAGTTCCCTCGTTACCGAATTCTTCTAAACTTACCTTTTCGTAAGCATCACCAATACGTCTGCTGTTTACATAAGCTCCACCCTGCTCAATAAGCCGCCTTGCAGCACTCTTTGACGCACACAAACCGGTTTCAACAAACAAATCCACAAAAGAAACTCCTTCAACAATTCTATCCCTTAAAATAACGGTGACCGGGATGACATCAATCGCTTCTTCGGGCACCGCTCTGGGAATTCTGCTCGAGGGAAGAATATCGGGCGGGATATCTATAAAACCGAAGGTTCTACAAGCGGAAAGATAGGCTTCTTTAGCTTTTTCGTAGCCATGAACTAAGGCTGTTACTTCGTAAGCCAGGATGCGTTTGAAGGGATTCAGTTGTTCTCCGCTAAGATTCCGAATCGCATCGATCTCTTCTACAGGAATAAATGTAAAGAGCTTCAAGAAACGCTCTACGTCACGATCATCTGTGTTAACCCAATATTGATAAAAATCGAATACCGACGTTTTTTCCTCGCTCAGCCAAACAGCCCCCTGAGCAGTCTTGCCCATCTTAGTTCCGGAAGCTGTAGTTATTAGCGGGAAGGTCATTCCAAAAGCGGTTTTACCCAATTTTCTCCGAATAAGTTCAACGCCGGCGACAATATTTCCCCACTGATCGTTTCCTCCCATCTGGAGAAGACAACCATATTCTTTAGCCAAGTGATAAAAGTCGTAAGCCTGAAGAAGCATGTAGTTAAACTCAATAAAAGTAAGCCCTTGTTCCAGCCTTTGTTTATAACTTTCGGCGGCGAGCATACGATTTACGCTAAAGTGACATCCTATATCTCTCAGAAACTCGATGTAATTAAGGGTTACAAGCCAATCAGCATTATTAAGAAAAATTGCCTTTCCATCTCCAAAATCAATGAATTTTTCTAGCTGTCTTTTTATACTCTGAGCATTTCGGTTAATTTCTTCTATTGTAAGGAGTTTTCGCATCTCCGTTCTTCCACTTGGATCACCTATAAGCCCTGTCCCGCCTCCCACAATTGCGATAGGACAATGCCCATACCTTTGCATGTGCACAAGAGAGAGTATTGGCACAAGACTTCCCACATGAAGGCTATCGGCTGTCGGGTCAAATCCTATGTAACAAGTGGAAGGACTGGAAAGATATTCCTTTAATCCATCTTCATCCGTTACTTGCTCAACAAACCCTCGAGCTTGCAGTTCATCTAGAACGTTCAACTTTCTCCCTCCCCTCAAATTTATAGAAGGGCACCCCATAAGGGTGCCCCTGCATTTCCTTATCCATCCATATCCATTTATTTGCTTTTGCTATTTAGCGTATTCTACTGCTCGAGTTTCCCTAATAACCGTTACTTTTATCTGCCCCGGATAGGTCATTTCTGATTCTATTTTTTTAGCAATATCCCGCGAAAGCATAACAACCCCAACATCATCAACCGCCTGACTTTCAACTATAACTCTCAGCTCTCGCCCTGCCTGAATAGCATAAGACTTGCTGACCCCAGGAAATTCCATTGCGATACGTTCCAGATTTTCCAATCTTTTTATGTATGTTTCGAGCAATTCCTTTCTAGCTCCAGGTCTAGCTCCAGAAAGAGCGTCAGCTGCTTGAACCAAAACAGCCAGCACACCTTCGGGAGCCACATCATCATGGTGTGAAGCAATAGCTTCAACAATAGCCTCCGATTCGCCATATCGGCGAGCAAGTTCTGCTCCAATCAAAGCATGAGGGCCTTCTAGTTCGTGATCCACGGCCTTTCCAATATCATGGAGTAGCCCTGCTCTCTTTGCCCCTTTCTGATCCAATCCTAGTTCAGCCGCCATAATACCGCAGAGGAATGCCACTTCTAAAGAATGTTCAAGCACATTTTGAGCGTAACTGGTGCGATATTTTAATTTTCCCAAAAGTCGCAGAAGTTCTGGATGCAGGCCATGAACGCCCACATCGAAAGCAGCTTGTTCTCCTGCTTCCCTAATACTCTGCTCAATCTCTTCCGTCACTTTGCCAACCACTTCTTCTATACGAGCTGGATGAATTCGCCCATCGGAGATGAGACGTTCAAGAGCGATCCTTGCAACCTCTCTCCGCACTGGATTAAACGCCGAAAGGATGACCGCCTCCGGTGTGTCATCTATAATAAGATCCACTCCAGTTATTGCTTCAAGAGCTCTGATATTACGTCCCTCTCTCCCTATTATCCTTCCCTTCATTTCCTCGTTTGGAAGTGATACAACGGAAACGGTTTTCTCCGCTACATACTCACCAGCATACCTCTGTATCGCTAAGGCTATAATCTCCTTAGCTTTTTTGTCAGCAATTTCTCTCGCTTCAGATTCGATTTTCTTCACCAAAAGAGCCGCATCGCGGCGTGCTTCCTCTCGAATAGACTCAATGAGCATATTTTTGGCTTCTTGAGTCGTCATTTTGGCAATACTTTCAAGGAGTCTTGTTTGCTCCTGAATCAAATTGTCATACTCTTCGCTTTTTTGAGAAAGCTCACGAGAAAGCCTTTCAAGCTCCCGTTCACGCTTAGCAAGTTCTTTGTCTCTGGCTTCTAAAAGGTCACTTTTTCTCTCTAGATTTTCCTCCTTTTGCATCAATCTCTTTTCAAGATTCTGGAGTTCTCTACGAGTTTCTTTCGTCTCTCGCTCAAACTCCGCTTTCATTTGAATAAGAGTATCTTTTGCCTGGAGAATAGCCTCTTTCTTGATTGTTTCAGCTTCTTTTTTGGCTCTATCGAGAACTTCCTGAGCCTGGGACTGAATTTCCTGGAATCGCTGTTTCTGGAGCTGCTGGTAAACGTATATTCCAACGCCAGCCCCAGCAGCAATAGAGGCAATGAACAACAACACCATTAAAACTGTCATAGATCTCTCCTCACAAAAATATTTTAAGTGCCAAGGGGCACACATTAAAACCCACACGACATGCGGCAAAACTCATAGCCATGTGGGCATCTCGCAATTGATTAAAGGAACTTCAAGATTTGAGAAGGTGGGATGTTATGATTTGCCCCCAGAATGCCGTGTCAGTAGTCGGTCTTGAACCGAATCGACTAGGTGGGTGCCACATTACTCTTTTAGGGAATTCCCGAAGGAATTCCACACCAGAGCAAGAGGCGGCTCCCGGTTTGTTTGTGTTGGCTCAGAGACGTTCTACCGATCACCAACATTCCAGGGGCACACTTAGAATATATCAACAAGCCCGCCAACCAGGCTTACTGCTAATCAACTTGCCACAATATCCCGAAACTCCTCAATATCCGAGTTCCTTTTTCCATTTCAATTCTAGTCATTTCCGGCAAATCAAGTCAAGGCAAAAACCGCTCATTTTTGAAACCAATTACACTTGCTAATAGGAATATGAGAGCTTACTTTTAAGTAACCCCGACAGGCAGGAAATACTAAAAATCAGGCACGAAAGGAGAAAACTATGCCTGCCTGCACCAAAAAGAAAAATTATCTTTTCGATTACCATCCTGGATGCTTTGAGCGAGAGGACGAATCCCAGGATAGGATTTTTTACCAAAAACCTCGCTTCGTGGAACATCTGGACAGTAATGCTTTACGTCTTGTCGAGCACATAGTAGGAACTCTCATAATTGAACCTGCTCCAAGAATTCTCGATCTAATGGCAAGCTGGGATTCACATATTCCAGACTCGGTTAAACCAGAGCTAGTTATAGGACTAGGGTTAAACGAGGAAGAGTTACGCGCCAATCCTAAACTTACTCAATATGTCATTCATGATATAAACGAGACACCAACACTACCATTCCCTGACAACTTCTTTGATGTGGTTCTCAATACAGTGTCTGTTGATTACATGACTCGCCCATTTGAGATTTTCTCCGAGGTAGGAAGAATCTTGCGACCAGGTGGACTGTTCCTTGTCACATTCAGTAACCGTTACTTTCCACCAAAAGCTGTAAGGATATGGAAAGAACTTACAGAAGAAGAAAGACTAATCCTAGTAGCTGATTATTTCTCTGTATCCGGATTGTTCGAAGAACCTTCGTTCTTCATATCCAAAGGAAAGAAGCGCCCAAGCGATGATAAATATGCCCACCTAAACATACCAAGTGACCCTGTATATGCAGTCTATGGAGAAAAAGTGGGTGGCGATCCAAACAGACCAAAAAGACCAGAGCCAACTGATCCTGAGGTTGTTATGCCACCTTCAGAGTTGTCACACAGAGAGCTTAAAGAATGGGTTGCAAAACACAGACAATGTCCATACTGCGGTGAAAAACTTAAAAAATGGCTAGTTCCCCTCACACCCTTCACAGAATGGGATACAGAATACTTCTACATCTGTTTCAATGACAATTGTCCATACTTTCTTAGAGGCTGGATGGCTATGTTGAAGCAAGGAAATCTTGGTTTCTCCTACAGATTCAGGTTTAATCCGAAAAGTAGCGGAATTGACGCCATGCCGGTTCCTCATCCTAACGCTTACCGTGAAAGCATTGTGGAAGAAGAATAGATAACAGGGAACTAACGGCGCCCCTTTTAGTAAGGGGTTCCGTTAGTTTGCCGGCATAAATGCTGATCCTCGATTTAAGCCAGCATCAACAGGAAGTCCATTATTTCGCCATTGAGTAAACCCGCCGGAAAAAAGAAGCACTTTAGAAAAACCTTTTTCTTTAAAAATCAATGCCACGTCGTGAACTGCGGAACCGCCAACACCGTCATCGTAAACAACGATGAAGGAGTCCCGAGAAAACCCACTAATAAGTTCTTCGTATTGATGATAATTTCCTTCATTCGGTATATTCACAGCCCCGGGTATGTGTCCCATAGCGTATGAAATTGGGGAACGAGCATCTATGAAAATGGCAGCTTTGTTGTAAAAAAGCGCCAGGGTTTTCTCCAGGTCGATTGTATCTGCCTGACTAATCGTTCTACCACAAACACCAAACTGCCTTATGCAATCAGTTCCGAATATTTTCAGTCGATCTGAACGCAAAGCATTAGTTCCCAGCGCCACAATAATAGCAACAATCAGAATGATTCCCGATTCAAAGAGGGTTCGACGAACAACTTCGCTCATCTTCTAACTCCACTACTTCAAAAATCCGTAGGATTTCAAAAACTCTTCAGTAATACCAGATTCCTTAGCAGAAGGAGCGTCCTTTTCATTTTTCCACGCAAGAAGAATCCTTTCCACATATTTTCCTATTATGTCCGTTTCTATGTTGACTCGATCACCTGGTTTCAAAAATCCAATATTTGTGACCATAGCAGTATGGGGAACAATATTAACATCAAAACGATTACCTTCGCAGCCGTTTACTGTGAGACTGACCCCGTTTATAGTAATGGAACCCTTTTCAACTACATAACGACCAAATCTCAGAGGGATTTCGAAAAAAAGCCTTATTGACGGTCCTTCATCTCTTCTGTTTTTAAGCACTCCCACACAATCTACGTGCCCCATGACGAGGTGTCCCCCGAGTCGATCTCCCACTTTCAAAGCGCGCTCCAGGTTTACTCTATCACCCGGTTTTCGATCCCCAAGATTGGTTCTCGCGAAAGTCTCTTCTGAAACATCTGCACAAAAGGTTTTTCCGTTCCAAGACACCACCGTAAGGCAAGCACCATCAACGGCTATGCTTTCGCCGATTACCAGAGCTTCAAAATGGACCAGGGGTTCAATTTCTATCTGTTTCCCTATTCGGCGAATTATGCCCATACCCTCTACAAGACCTGTGAACATGAAAGAATCCCCCTAATCATTACATCGTGACCAAATTTTTTAATAGTAACACGCTCCAGTTGAATAGCTTCTGACATGTAAAAACGTGGTGCGCCGGAACTAAAAAGGGAAATCGCTTCAGGATCGGCAAGAATCTTTGGTGCATAGAAAAAACAGACCTCATCAACAAGCGGGACACTTTTCTTATCAATCAAGGACTCAAACAACCCACCAAAAATACCTGCTCCCCCTTCAACAAGAACAGAAGTTACCTGTTCCTTTCCGAGCCAACGAAAAATTTCTCTCAAATCTAGGTGTCCGGTTTCTGTTGTCGGAATACATATAAGCCTTAAACCTCTGGCTTCAAGTTTCCTTAGCTTTTCATTGTTGCAATCTTCACCGTGAAAAACCCAACACGGAACTTTTTTCGCTGTTTGAACAAGATCACTGTCTTCGGAAATCCTGAGCTGCCGATCTATAACAATTCGTATTGGCTTACGGTGAGATTTTTTCAAATTGTATCGAACAGTAAGTAAGGGATTATCGGCTATAGCCGTTCCTATACCAACGCAAATGGCATCCACTTCGGACCTTAACTTATGCACAAACCGCCTTGCTAACTCAGATGTAATCCACTTTGAATCGCCGGTTCGAGTAGCTATCTTGCCATCCAGGGTCATGGCGGACTTGGCAATAACATAAGGAAAACCTGTGGTTACATACTTTATAAAAGTTCTGTTAAGATAACGGCATTCATCCTCTAGAATTCCACTAACAACTTCAACTCCCTCCCTGCAGAGTCTATCCGCTCCACCTCCAGTAACATGAGGGTTAGGATCCAGCATTCCTATAACCACTTTTTTTATCCCAGCTCGAAGTATGGCGTCCGTGCAGGGGGGAGTCCTTCCGTAGTGGTTACAGGGTTCAAGAGTCACATAGAGCGTAGCTCCTCGAGCAGACTCCCCAGCATCATGAATTGCGTTAACTTCAGCGTGAGCCTCTCCGACGGCTCTATGAAAGCCCCGCCCCACAACAATTCCGTCTTTTACTATGACAGCTCCCACCATGGGGTTAGGGCTGACTCGCCCCATCCCCTTTTTTGCAAGGTTAAGAGCTTCCAGCATGAATTTTTCATCAGTAGAGTTCACTTTATTCATCGTAACCAAACACAGATCTGTGGGCGGGGAAGGAACCAGCAAAGTCGCGAACTTTACGGCTTATTGTCTCAATTTTTGCTGGATCATCCTTTGCAGTCAAAGCTTCATCTATAAAAGCGGCGATTTGCTTCATATCTTCGACGCCCATTCCTCGAGTCGTTACCGCTGCCGTTCCAAGTCTTATACCACTTGTTATGTTAGGCTTTTGCGGATCGAAAGGAATAGAATTTTTATTCACCGTAATGCCTGCCCTATCGAGGATTTCTTCAGCTTCTTTACCCGTAATTCCTTTGTTTCTAAGATCAACCAGCATAAGATGATTATCAGTTCCACCAGACACCAGGCGATAACCTCGATCTTTCAGAGCACTGGCAAGAGCCTTAGAATTTTCAACTATACGCCGCTGATATTCCCGAAAAGCCGGCTCCATTGCCTCTTTGAAAGCCACAGCCTTCGCCGCAATAACATGCATTAGAGGTCCCCCCTGGATGCCAGGGAAGAGCTGGCTATCAAGGAGCCTGGCATATCGTTCATGAGACAGTATGAGTCCACCTCTGGGTCCTCTCAAAGTCTTATGAGTTGTTGACGTTACAAAGTCAGCATGAAAAATCGGATTGGGGTGAAGTTCTGCGGCTACCAATCCGGCGATATGAGCCATATCAACCATGAGTTGAGCGCCTACCTCGTCACACACGGCTCGGAAGCGAGCAAAATCTATAATCCTGGGATATGCACTGGCGCCAGCAATAATAAGTTTTGGTCGTTCAGCGAGAGCAAGCTCTCTCATCGAATCGTAGTCAATCTCTTCGGTTTCAGGATGCACTCCATAGGAAACTACTCGATAAAACCTCCCGGAAAAACTCACAGGGCTTCCATGAGTAAGATGTCCACCCTGCCTGAGATCCATTCCCATTATAGTATCCCCGGGCTTGAGAACAGCAAAATAGACTGCCATATTCGCCTGAGAACCGGAGTGAGGCTGAACGTTAGCGTATTCAGCGTGAAAAAGCTTTTTTGCTCTATCTATGGCGAGTTGCTCAGCAATATCGACATACTCACAGCCACCGTAATATCGTCGTCCTGGATATCCTTCGGCGTATTTGTTGGTAAGAACCGAACCCTGAGCTTCCCTTACAGCTCTGCTAACAAAATTTTCCGAGGCGATAAGCTCTAGCTTGAATCGCTGACGCTCCTCCTCGAGCTTTATCGCTCGGTATATTTCGGGATCAACTTTTTCTAGAATACTCATACATCCCCCATTTCATCCATCATTTGAACTCGCAATTCATGCCGCCCACCATCAAAAGGTTCAGCTAACCATACTCGAAGAATTTCCAAAGCCATATCTTTGCCTATAAAACGCTCACCCAGGCAAAGCACATTAGCATTATTGTGCCGCCGGCTCATTTTTGCCGAATAGGGTTCTGTGGCATGAACTGCGCGCACACCTCTAAATCTATTTGCCGCCATACACATTCCTATCCCGCTCCCGCACACCAAAACTCCTCTTTCAGCTTTCCCTTCAACCACAAGGCGTGCCACTTTAAAAGCAAATTCGGGATAGTGAACGGATTCTTCTGAAAAGGTCCCCACGTCCTCCACTTCATGACCTTCCTCAATCAGATAATCCCGGAGCATCTGCTTAAGTCTATACCCAGCGTGGTCGCTTCCTACAGCAATCTTCATTTTACGTCCCCTTCCCAGGCCTTCATAACAATTGTTGCATTGGTTCCCCCAAACCCAAAAGAGTTAGATAAAGCCACTTTCACTTGAGCCGATCTAGCCACGTTGGGGACATAGTCTAAATCACAGTCGGGGTCGGGATATTCATAATTTATGGTAGGTGGAATGATTCCGCGCTTTATGGTAAGAGCAGTATAAGCTGCTTCAACGCCCCCAGCAGCTCCTAAAAGATGACCTGTCATAGATTTCGTTGAACTCACTGCCAGTTTATAAGCATGGGAACCAAACACCTGTTTGATCGCCATCGTTTCGAAGCGATCGTTCAAGTCGGTTGATGTGCCGTGAGCGTTTATGTAGTCAACTTCCTCCGGACGAATACCGGCATCGTCTAAAGCCATTTGCATACACCGAACAGCTCCTTCTCCTTCTGGTGCGGGGGCCGTCATATGGTAGGCGTCGCTTGTAAGCCCAAAGCCGATAACTTCGGCGTAAATGGAAGCTCCACGCTCTAAAGCTCGATCTAAAGTTTCAAGAACAAGCACTGCTGCCCCTTCACTAAGAACAAAACCATCTCGTTCTTTATCGAAAGGACGTGAAGCCTTTTCTGGAGCGTCATTTCTTGTAGAAAGAGCCCGCATTGCGTTAAAGCCGGCAATAGCCATAGCGGTTACAACCGCTTCGACCCCTCCTGTAAGGGCTATATCTATGATGCCATCTCTTATCATGTGGAAAGCTGTCCCGATAGCATGAGTTCCGGCAGCGCAGGCAGTTTGAATAGAAAGATTTGGTCCCTTGGCGTTATACCTCATCGACATAAGCCCGGGAGCCATATTGCCAATTATGGCAGGAATAAAAAAAGGGCTTATTTTCTTAGGACCTTCAGCAAGAAGAATCTTGTGTGAAGATTCTATAGTGGTAAGCCCTCCCAGTCCACACCCCATAATGGTTCCAGCTCGAGGAGCTTCTTCTTCTGATATTGTGAGTTTAGCATCTTCTACAGCCATTTGAGTTGCTGCCAAAGCGAAATGTAAAAAGATATCCAGCTTCCTTACTTCTTTCTTGGGCATAAAATCTTCGGGATTGAAATTCTTGACCTCGCCGGCAAATCGGGTCTGATAGTTACTTGCATCAAATCTTGTAATTGGTCCGATTCCGGATCGTCCTTCGATCAAAGCCTGCCAGTTTTCTTCAATCCCAATACCAAGAGGACTGACCAATCCGATTCCAGTAATTACGACTCTTCGCTTTTTTTTCTCCTTTTCCACCATGGATTTTCCTCTCTTATGCTTAACTTGATCAGGAGGTTATTCTTTCTTGCCTTCCTCGGCTGAAGTCATTCTCTCTTCACGAGAGAATTTTGTTTCACAATTTCACCACCACGCCTCACATAAACAACCCACCACTTATTTTAATAACCTCACCGGTTATGTAATGGGCTTCATCGGATGCTAAAAAACGAACAACTGCCGCCACATCTTCCGGTTTTCCTTCTTTACCGAGAGGAATCTGGGAAAGCAGCGTATTGCGCGCTTCTTCAGGCAGAGCTCGGGTCATGTCCGTTTCGATGTATCCAGGAGCTACTGCATTAACGGTGATACCTCGAGATGCTAGCTCTCGAGCAAGCGATTTAGTAAAACCAATAATTCCTGCTTTCGCAGCGGCGTAATTAGCCTGTCCGGCATTGCCAGAAATGCCCACAACAGAGGTTATGTTGATAATTCGTCCCCATTTCTGCCGAAGCATGGGCTTGATCACCGCCTGCGAACACAGGAAAACGCTCGACAGGTTGGTGCGAATCACTTCTTCCCATTCAGACCACTTCATAAGAACTGTCAGATTATCTCGAGTTACCCCTGCGTTATTCACCAGCACATCGACTCTACCACAGGTTTTAAGGATCTCTTTGAAACCATCTTTAACAGCTTCCGGATCTGAAACATCAAAGGGAAAGAGATAGGCTTTTCTTCCGAAAGATTCCACTTTTTGAGCCGTCTCTTCTGCGGCTTCTCTACCGTGACGGAAATTGATCACCACATCCATACCTGCTTCGGCAAGAGATACAGCAATTGCCCGTCCTATACCTCGACTAGCTCCCGTAACTACTGCGACTCTAGCATCAGACATGGCGCAACTCCTTTTATCGTCCTGAAAAGAAACACAGGACAGAGACGAACAAATTTTCGCCTCGATTTTTAATTAGAGGGATCGCCACATTCTCCCTTTATACGTTTAATAAACTCCGGTATGAAATCAAAAAGATCCGCCACCACCCCATAGTGGCAGATGTCGAAAATTGGCGCTTCAGGGTCCTTATTAACTGCCACGATAATTTTAGACCCCTGCATGCCCACCACATGCTGGATGGCTCCCGAAATGCCAACAGCCATATATAAAACGGGAGCTACCGTTCGCCCCGTTTGTCCTACCTGCTGAGATGGATCTGCCAATCCCGCTTCCACAGCACCCCGGCTTGCTCCTACAGCACCGTTCATGAGCTTTGCAAGTTCTTCAAGCATCTTGAAATTTTCTCTCTTACGAAGGCTTCGCCCACCTGAAATTACCACATCCGCTTCTACTATGGACGCTGATAGCCCTTCGCTCAGAGTTTCTTCCACTACTTCAATTCTTGATTTCAGAAGATTTTCCGGAACAGAAACCTTTTCAACAACGCCCTGTCTTGGCTCAAGAAGCTGACAAGCCTGCATCACTCTGGGACGAACCGTTGCCATCTGAGGCCTTCCATAGGGACAAAGAATGGACGCCATGATGTTCCCACCAAAGGCTGGGCGAGTCTGAACAAGAAGCCCCTCGTCGTTTATATCCAGATCGGTGCAATCGGCGGTCAAACCGGTTTTCAAAAGAGCCGCAACTCGCGGGATAAAAGATCTTCCTGTGGATGTCGCTCCAGCCAGCAGAATTTCCGGTCGGTATTGTTTAGCAAGAAAAGCCAGAGCGTTTCCATAGGCTTCGTCTGTAAAGTGAGTCAAAGCGGGATGATCAACAACATAAACGACATCGGCTCCATAGCGAAAGAGTTCCTGTTCCAGACCATCCAATTTATACCCGAGTAAGACGGCACCCACAGGAACCTTTTTCTTATCGGCAAGCTGACGAGCTTTCGATAGCAATTCGTAAGACACTCGATGAATGTTTCCATGCCTCCATTCAGCATAGACCCATATACCGTGATAAGTTTCCTGTTCCTTTGACGGCCCAGTTCCTACTTCAGGAAGCGATATGGCATCGAACTCACAGGAATCAACACACATCCCGCAGAGAGTGCAATCATCTGAAACTTCCGCCTTTCCATCTACAAGAGAGATAGCACCAACGGGGCACACATCAACACAAATGCCACAGCCGGTGCAACGATCCTTTTCTATAAGAGCCTTCATAGTCCTGGAACCCCCTGTTGTTTCAGGAGCTCATAGAGCCTGGCGGCTTGCTCCTGCACAGAACCTTCTATCATCACACGCTCTTTTGCCCTCTGAGGGCTAAAAACCTTAATTACTTGAGTGTAAGAACCCTTAAGGCCTACCGTTTCTTCTCCAAGCCCAAGATCTGCTGCACTCCACACAGGAACTTGATAGCTTCTGGCTCTAAGGGTGGCTCTATAGGACCTTACTCTGAGCCTTCCCACATCTTTAAGCACTGCAAGGAGAGCGGGCAAAGGAACTTTCCACGTAGCAGTTCCTTCATCGGTCTGTCGAACTACTTTCAACACTCTCGGTTCAATAAAATTGATCTTGCTAACATACGTGGCGTAGGGAATATCTAAAAGGGTTGCGAGTTCAGGTCCTACTTGAGCCGTGTCACCGTCTATGGCTTGTTTGCCGCAGATTACGAGATCCACGTCACCCATTTTTTTTATTGCCGACGCAAGAGTATATGAAGTTGCCCAGGTATCAGCTCCGGCAAAAGCTCTGTCGCTCAGAAGCACTGCGTCGTCGGCTCCTCTGGAAAGAGCTTCCACGAGAACGTCTTTTGCCTGAGGAGGACCCATTGTCAATACCGTAACCCTCACTCCGCTTTTGTTCATATCCTTAATGCGAAGAGCTGCTTCTAAAGCAAAGTGATCAAAGGGATTGAGAATTGAAGCAACCCCTTGACGAATGAGGGTATTTGTTGTGGGATCAATCCTCACATTTTGTGTTTCCGGAACCTGTTTCACGCAAACGACAATATGCACACCCTCAACCTCCTGAATCGCTTAAATAAATGATTCTTTTTTCCGCCCGTATTCTTTGTTAAGTTCCTGACCAATAATGTTTCGTTGAATCTCGTTGGTGCCTTCGTAAATCTGGAGAATTTTGGAATCTCGAAGAAGCTTTTCCACAGGATAGTCTCTCATGTAGCCGTATCCTCCAAGAATCTGGACAGCTTCAAGAGCCACCTGCACAGCCACATCGCTTGCAAATATTTTACACATAGCGGCGATTTTGCTGGCATCGGGAGGATCTCCACGATCAAGATAGCGAGCAGCGGAATAGATGAGAGATCTGGCGGCTTCTACTTTTGTAGCCATGTCGGCAAGCTTATGCTGAATAACCTGGAAAGAGATTATAGGTTTTCCGAACTGAATTCTTTTACGAGCATATTCTGCCGATATGTCGAGCGCTTCCTGAGCGAGTCCAACTCCGAGAGCTCCTATGCCGGGTCTGGACTTGTCAAAGGTTTTCATGGCTATGATGAAACCCATACCTTCTCTGCCGACAAGTCTATCCTTAGGAATTCGGCAGTCGCTGAAGATAAGCTCTCGCGTTGCCGAAGCTCTAATCCCCAGCTTTTGTTCTTTTTTGCCGAAGGAAAATCCCGGATCTCCCTTTTCTAACACAAAACAACTGGCTCCTCGAGGTCCCTTAGCGGGATCGGTTATAGCAAAAACTGAATAAATATCGGCCTCTCCACCGTTAGTGATCCACTGTTTTGTGCCGTTCAGGATATATTCATCACCAACTCGAATAGCTCGAGTTCTTATTGCCGACACATCACTTCCTGCTCCTGGTTCTGTAAGAGCAAAAGCAGCAAGTTTTTCACCTCGAGCTATTGGGGGAAGATATTTACGCTTAAGTTCTTCGCTACCAAACAGAATAATGGGATAAGCCCCTAGACCGGACGCTGCATAGGTTGTTGCTATACCAATACAGCCTCGAGCAAGCTGTTCAACCACCAGGCAGTTTTCCAAGATGCCCATTCCGAGCCCACCGTATTCTTCTGGAATCCAGATACCGAAAAGATCCGCCTGAGCAAGATCCTTCATGATTTCCCATGGAAATTCTTCCTTTTCGTCCAGTTCAGCTCTAACCGGCCTTATTCGTTCTCGAACAATCTCGTAAGCTATCTCCTGAAGAAGCTTTTGTTCATCGGTAAGAAAGTAGTCCACTGCTACCTCCGTCCGTAAAACTTCTGTTTCCTAAGTTTATAGTTTGCTCCTCAAGCGAAAAACATTGAGACTTAATATGTTTTTCTCCCAAAAGCACTCATTGCCCAGCTTTTGTAAAGCCGGGAAATGTTTACCAAAGCGGGATCGGTTTCGATACCCGCTTCCATTTTTGCTGAAATATTTTCTTGAGCCATGAATATGGCTTTTTCTATTGCGCGAGATATGGCAAAAGCTCCTGATCTGCCGTGAGCCACAATTACGGGTCTTTTGATGCCAAGAAGTGGGGCTCCTCCCGTCCATTCGTAACGGTAGCGAGCAAAACGATCCTGCCATCGGCTAAAATCTTGAGAAGCTGAGTTACAAAAGGTTTCAAAACTTCTAAGAAGGTGTTCTGCAAGAGATTCGTAAAGCTTCAAAAAGAGGTTTCCCACAAATCCGTTTGCTACAAGTATATCGACTGTGGTTGAGGGGGAAAAAAGATCCTGGGGCTCCACAAAACCGGCAAAATTTACAGGCAGTCCCTGTAGTATCATAGCTGCACGTCTTACTTCCACGGGACCTTTGAATTTTTCTCGCCCGATATTCAGCAGAGCAATTCGAGGTTCTGCTGAACCTTTCATTACACGCCAGTAAACTCGCCCAAGGAGAGCAGCCTGCACCAGAGGAACGGCGTGAAGACCCGTATAAGCCCCTGCATCCACCAGAAGAACCTCTCGTTCAGAAGGAAAAGGCACAAAAACGCCTAAAACCGGCCGCTTAACCTTGCCACTTAATCCCACATAATGTTTTGCCATCGCAACTATAGCTCGACTGTCTCCAGCGCTCACCACCGCATCTACTTCCTTAGCCGCAAGAGCCTTCATGGCAAGAGCGAGCGAAGATTTCGGCCGGCGCAGAATAGCAAGGATGCCCGTTTCGTCATCACCGATCTTCTGAAATGCATGCACAATAGAAATAGAGGAAGGTAGTGAGGGAAAAAAACTTCTTAAAACACCTTCGTCACCGAATAGAACAAAGTGAACCTCAGGGTGCTTCATTGCAAGTTTTACTCCCTCAACCACCATGGTGGGAGCGTAATCTCCCCCCATCCCGTCAACAGCTATTCTCATCGCATAATCCCCGGACGGCTAACTTGAGTGAATTTTTCGCCGCCACCAACCGAATGACAAGAACAGGAAAGCGGTGGGAAACTTTCTGACGTTACACAATTCAGAGTGACAGTCTTGGCTGTCACTCTGAACGAAGCGACGCTTCCCGGTTATTTTCTTATTCTTCTTCTTGCTCTTCCAAAACAACTCTGCCCTTGTAGGTTCCGCAAGCAGGGCAGATTCTGTGTGGGAGTTTCGTCTCTTTACACTTCGGGCAAATGGAAGCAGCGGGAGCGTCAAGCCCATCGTGAGATCTACGGTTGTTTCGTCTAGATCTAGAAGTTTTTCTTTTTGGAACACCCATGTTTTTTTATCTCCTTCCATGTTTGAATTTTAGGTTATGAATGAGCCGCAGGAAGTAAATTTTTTCGCTGTAGCAACACAGCGAAGGGGGAAGATGACATCTTCCTGCAAGTGCATGATTCCCTATTAAGATTGGCTCCACATTGTGGACACAACCCCTTACAGTTTTCGGAGCACAGTAGAACCTGCGGAAGTGAAAGGAAAATTTCTTCAGCGATGATCAAATCAACATCGATTTCCTCGCCGTCGAAAAATTCTTCCTCCAGTCTCTCATTTTCCAATTCCACTTCTTCATCTTCTACTAACGTATCTATTTGAGTTTTGTTGAAAAGAAAAGTTTCCAAAGAAAGGTTCAGGTGCCAGTGGAAATGGTCGAGGCATCGGTGGCAGGTCATGGTTAACGTCCCGCGAACCGATCCTGAGACGTGGATACATTTAGCCCGTTTTTCAAATGTTACCTGAACATCTAAAGGCTCAACAAAATCAATCTCATAAGGATCGTTTGGAGCCATAAAAACATCAAGGCTTGTCTTGCTCCAGGCAAAAGACAAGCTAATTCCCTGATCTGGTATATCACTAACTCTTAACTTCATGATATCTCCTTTTCCTCTCAGCAGTAACTTGTTGAGTATAAAAACATAAAACATTCTGTCAAGCCTGCTGGAGGGGCTAACTACAAATTCATCTTATCTTCAACACCAAATTTTCGAACAGACTCTATCTCCCTTGACTATTTTAAATCAAAGGATATATTAAAAACGACTCCTAAATGTTTTTGGATCGCTTTTTAAGGGGGCGATCTGGGTTCGACGGGGGTCAAGAGGCTTATGTAGCATGCCGAGCGTCCTGGCAGCTCGCTAAAATTGCTGGGGTTAAACATAAACGCAGCAGACGATTACGCCTACGCTGCAGCCGCCTAAGACCGGCTGCCGTTCCTCCGGCAATCTCCCGCTGAGCCGGGAAGGGACGTCGGGATGCGGGATAGCTTAGAGAAGGAGCCTGTAATTCTCTAAGCGAAACATCTGCAGGCTAGATTCCTCAGGCTTTCGCTCAGGTGGAGCCGAGAAATCGAAATGAATCACCTGGGATAAGCATGTAGAAGCATAAGTTGAAGGCTCTCGGACGCGGGTTCGATTCCCGCCGCCTCCACCAAATTAAAAAGCCCGTCCTAGAAAATCTGCAAACTCTAAAAAATGTTTAGCTAGTAAGCGACTCAATATATGGTTCGCCACCAGAGATAAAATGTAGGGGCGACCGATCGGTCGCCCCTACTTATTGGTGCGCCCGGCATGGACGTGCTCTTGGAGGTGAGAGTCCTCCCTTGAGATTAAATGGGCGACGCATGCGTCGCCCCTACATGCGCCTGAAAGGGTCACGGTGGCAAGTCGGAACGAGAAGTCAGCAGAGACCGTAGTAACTGCTTGCAGAGGCAACCACAAGAGGTCGCCCCTGCACTTCTCGAACCGCCCGGTGCGGACCAGCAAGCCTGGTGGTGAGGGAGGGAATTGGTCAAACTGACCGCCTCTATCCCAATTGTCAAAGAAACCCTGCATGGGGAAAACTTCTGAATGCCCTTATTTTTAGAGCACGTTTCAACGTGGCTCCTATTACAGTTAGGACTTTCGGTATCTATTCGGGTAGAATGTATCTATTACAATATAGTTAAAATCCCGAAAAATCATCATCCAAAGGAATTACATCTTCCGGTTTTACTTCTTTCCCTGTTTGTTTTTGCAATGAAGCCTTCTTTTTTTCAGTCGCACCGGACATCCTATCAGTAAAAGGAGCCTGATACTTTGCTACTTTCTGGGGCTTAGTCGCTGCTCTAGGAGTTTGCTCTTCAATAAGCTTTTCTTTTCGCAAATCCATAGAAATTCCTGCAAAGTTTGCAATTTTAATGACTTGCGAGGCAAGAAGCTGGCTTTGAGCGTCGAGTTCTTCAGAAACGGCGGCAAGCTCTTCGGCTCTTGATGCATTATCCTGAACAACTTGATTCAATTCGTTAATGGCCTGATTTAGCTGATCCACGCCCTTGCTTTGCTCTTCCGCACCATCTCGAATTTCCTTTACTATATCGGTTACTTTCTTAGCATCTTCTCCCATTTTGTAGAAAAGCTTAAGGCTTTCCTGAGTCAGTTCATCCACCCGCCTAACTGCCTCCACAACTGTTTCGATGACGTGCTGTGTTTCTTTTGATGCTTCAGCAGCTCTCATGGCAAGACTGCGAACTTCTTCAGCGACCACGGCAAATCCCGCACCGGCTTCCCCTGCTCGAGCCGCCTCTACCGCTGCGTTCAAAGCGAGCAGATTGGTTTGAAAGGCGATCTCATCGATATGCTTTATAATTTTCACGGCTGATTCGCTGTTTGTTACCACCTGCTTTAAAGCTTCGGCGCTCTGACGGAGAGCCTTGTGGCTTGCTTTCATGCTCGACGCCGTAAGGTCTGAAAGTCTGTTTAACTCCCTTATGTTTTCCACTGTCATCCGCAGCTGAGATGCCATCTCTTCTGATGCGGCACTACTTTCTTCAATTGCCGCCGCCTGCCGTGCAGAACCATCAGCCAAATTCGAGCTGGCAGAAGCAAGTTGAGAAGAACCGCTCAGAATTTGCTTTGACGCCTCGTTTAGTTCGTTCAGTCCTTGATAAAGTGTTTTCACGGTTGACCTGTAAGTCCAGAAGGAAAATAAAAGAATTACAGCAATTATAAACACACCCCCAGCTAAAGAGCCGGCAAGAATACTTCTAGCTTTCCTAGCGAACTGTTCAGAAATTTTCTCACTGCTCTTGACCGCCGACTGTATTACATCGTCCGTCTGGGATATAAAATCCGTCCACACTTTGAAGAAATGTTTAGGCTCGACAGTAAAATTGCCACTCTGAGCTTCTCTTAGAATCTTCCTTGATAAGTCTTCCGCCGTCTTAAACGCGTTTCCCGAAACAACCGACTGAAATTTTGCCATAACATCTCCAGGAAGAACGATCAGTGGCGATTTAAGAAGGGATTCCACATTACCAAACCACATAAGTAATAAAGACAATTCATCTTCAGAAAGAGGCTTTCCTCTGGCTATGAGACCGGAACCAAATCCACGAAGTTTTCCAGCATTTTCTTTGGCAAGCTCAAGTACTTGAACACTCACCATTATTTTGCCGACACCACCAGCCGTCTTAGCCTGTGAACAAGCGCCTTCAACAGCAAGAAGCTTGTCAACAATATCGGTGTATCGGAAAAATACACTTTGCATCTCCTTTTTTGCATCAACTTCAGACCTGACATTTTCAATCAATTTTGGAATTTCTCCAGCTTGTCTTGAAACCTCAGAGGCGATTTTTCCTTTAGATAATGCAAACGTAAAGCTTTTCAGAGCTTCATCTGTTGCAGATCTTACACTTTTGACTTCTTCAGCAGAGGCTCCACCGCTCAGGAAGGTAGCGCTCATGCCTCTTTCTTTCTGGACGCAGGTTATAAGGTTTGATGTTTTTGCCAGCAGATTGACATTATCGATCTGGAGTTTAGCAACTGAATAATCAGTTATGATCGAATAAACTATCCATGCGGAAAGTAAAATAACCACGCAAACAGGAATAATTCCCATCATTATCATTCTGGTTTTCAGGTTCATAAGGAATACCTCCTGTATTTGTGAGAAACAACATAACTGGCCGAAAAAACTTCAAAAGTTTCCCCTACGCTGGATTATGGGCAGGTGTTTATTGATAACAAAACCAAGCTTGATAATGCCACAACTCAAAAAGGCTTGTCAAAAAAAAATACCCGGATAATTTTCCCAGAGCGAGCAATCACATGCTCATTCAACTAAATTATCCTGAAATTTTTCATTTTCTTCCACAGGGTAATTCGACTTATACCTAGGCGGCGAGCGGCTTCTGACCGATTGCCACCGGTTTCTTTTAAGACATTCAGAATAGTCTCTTTATCGAGAGCCAGAACACGGCTGGATCCGTTTTTCCTAATTGCGGCATGTTTTACACCTTCCAATGACCCCATTCCGTGCATATTTTCAAAACTTGGAGGAAGGTGGCGAATCATAATTTGCCCACCGGGACAAACCACGAAGGCATATTCCAGCACGTTGATAAGCTCTCGAACATTACCGGGCCAGTGGTATTCCATAAGGCGAGCCAGAGCATCGTGGCTTATCCCTGTTATATCTTTTCCTGTCTTTAAACACAGCCTCGATGCAAAGTGATCCACAAGCAAAGGAATGTCTTCCTTGCGTTCCCTGAGTGGTGGCAGCATAATAGGAATAACGGCTATTCTGTAGTAGAAATCATCTCTAAATCGTCCCTGTTCGATGAGCACTTTAAGGTTTTTGTTGGTTGCTGAAATAATTCTAACATCCACGGCTATAGGACGATGATCTCCTACACGTTCAATCTCCTTTTCCTGAAGCACTCGCAAAAGCTTAACTTGAGTCCCTAAAGGGATGTCGCCAATCTCATCCAGAAAGATACTCCCGCGGTGAGCAGCCTCAAATCGACCGACGCGAGTCCTGTCTGCCCCCGTAAAAGCCCCTTTAACGTGCCCAAAAAGTTCGCTCTCTAAAAGGTGTTCGTTCAAAGCAGCACAGTTTACTTTTATGTAAGGACCAAATCGCCTGGAACTTAAACGATGAATCGCCGCTGCGACCAATTCTTTTCCCGTTCCGCTTTCTCCATAGATAATAACCGGCGCATCAGAACTGGCTGCGCTTACAATCAATTCAAAGACTCTCTGTATGCTGGGATGCTTACCAATTATTCCTTCAAAACCATCCTCCCGGTTTAGATGACGCCGCAGTCTTGCAATTTCTTCTTCTTTGGCAACTGATTCTCGAAGATCCGTAAGAGTTTCCACGCCTCCAACAATCTGCCCTTTGTCATCTTTAAGCACTACCGCGTTTTTCAAAACAGGTAGCGGCTCACCGTTTTTTCTTTTCATCGTGCACCGACATCTTCTTACCTGTTGTTCCATAAAAAGAGCACAATGCTTTGTTCCCCCTTTTCGGATGGCTTCTAGGCAAGTATCGCATTCTAGTATCTGGCAGGATTTCCCAATGAGTTCCTCCTTCCTGTAACCACTCATTTCTTCCAGGGCTCTGTTGACAAACACAATTTTCCCATCCACATCAACCACCATAAGCCCGTCCATCATGGTGTTAACTATCGTCTGCCAATACTTATCGCGATCCAGCTTAAACATTAGATTTCTCCTTTAATGTTAACTTAATATGTTAACTTTGTCGGCTGGAAACATTAATATGTTAACAAAGAAACAGGTTGTAAACAACCTTCATCCCAGGATGTTTTGACCGCAATTTATTGTCCAATCTGAAAGTCGGGCTATTTCGAAAAAGGAACACTACCTGGCACAATCCTTGCCCAAAGTTATGAGCGAACAGATGATGCGAAGAATAAAAAAACGTAACACAGAGGAGGAACCATCATGGATCTTGGCAACGTAAAACCAGCAGCGGTTGTTGATGCTCGAGGCAGTGCCTGTCCGGGTCCCCTTCTTGAAGCCAAAAAAGCCATAGGGAAGGTTAAAGTTGGCGAAGTGCTTGAAATTCTTTCAAGTGACCCCGGCACCAAAAACGATATCCCCGTGTGGGCAAAGAAAGCCGGTCATGAGTATCTCGGTCATGTTTCAGCAGACGGCTACGAACGAATCTTTGTAATGCGAAAAAAATAGGGTTGCTTATGAATTCTCCCAGCCAGGCAGGGAAAATCCTTATTCTGGCAACAGAAGCTTGCGCTTATCCCGGTGCGGATGCAGTAGGACAGGCTCACGCAAGTTATCCAGCTAACACTTACATCTTGAAGGTTAAAGCGCCAGTGATGTTTCCTGAAAAGTTCTATCTCGACTGCTTCGAAAAAGGCATCTGGGGCATCATTGTTATGAGTTGCGGCGTGGAATGCCCATACGAAGGGGCTTATGAAGCTCTCGCCAGAAGAATCGACCGAGTTTATCAACTCATGAAAGTTCGAGGATTGGACATACGCCGCCTAAGACTTACTTCCATCTGCACGGTGTGCATTCGAGCCTTCCTGAACGAAGTGAACCAGATGGCCGAAATCGTTAAAGAACTGGGACCGCCAGGTAGTGAGAGAATACTCTCAGAGGCAAGCGGTGGTGCTGGAAGCGAGGGAGGAAGCTAATGAAAGACCACCGGATCTTAAACTTTGATGTTGTGGTTATCGGAGGCGGTATTGCCGGACTTCAAGCCGCTTTAGACATCGCCGATCAGGGACATTCAGTAGCGCTAGTTGAAAAGGATACATCTATTGGTGGCGCCATGATAAAACTTTCTAAGGTTTTCCCCACCCTGGACTGCGCAAGCTGTATAACTACACCAAAGATGGCTGCGGCGGCTCATCACGGTAGAATAAAGCTTTTTACCTACTGCGAACTTCAAAAGCTCGAAAAGAAAAAAGATAGGCTAATACATGCTACCGTGTTGAAAAAAGCTCGCTATGTTGATGAAGAAAAATGCATAGGATGCCGTAAATGCGAATATGCCTGTCCTGTTTTTATGCCTGACTCATATCAAGGAAACTTTGCAGCGACGAAAGCGATTTCCGTTCCTTTTTCCAATGCAATTCCGCAAATCGCCGTGTTGAATCCGGATTACTGTATGTTGTGTGGTAGATGCTATTCGGTTTGCCCAACAGATGCCATAGTTTATGATCAAAAGTCGGAAACGTTCATCATTGAAGCGATTGCTGCCGTTGTGACTACGGGATTTTCCACTATTACAATTGATGAGGTCCCTCAATATGGAAAAGGAAGCATTCGCAATGTTATAAGCGCTCTTCAGATGGAACGCCTTCTGGCGCCTCATGGTCCCTATAATCGAGTCCTGCGTCCTTCCGATGGAAAAGAACCCGATTCGGTAGCCTTTATTCAATGCGTAGGGTCAAGAGACCTAAGTTTTGGTATCCCTTACTGCTCCCGAGTCTGCTGCATGTATGCAATCAAACAGGCTATGCTTGTTTCCGGTGCTTTGCCCCTTGCGGATATCACAATTTATTTCATGGACATAAGAGCTTTCGGGAAAAATTACGAGCAGTTTTACCAGAACGCCAGAGCCATGGGCATCCAATTTGTAAGAGCAAAAGTGGCGTGGCTGGAGCAGGGTGACGACGACTCAGTTATTGTTCACTATGAAGATCAACTAAACGGCGGTGTAACAACAGCTCAACATGATCTTGTGGTGCTGGCTTTAGGAAAAATCCCGTCCTGGGTTCCCGTTTCGAATTCTTCTCTTGCCACAGGATCTGATCATTTTCTGATCGGACCTGATCCATTAGCTGTGCCTACAAAAACTCACGAAGACGGCATCTTTGCAGCCGGGGCAGCTCTGGGAATGAAAGACATTGTGGATAGCATTGCTGAGGCGAGCGCTGCAGCAATGCAGGCGGCAAATTACATAAAAGCAGCAAAAGCCAGAGAGATTGAGCCTGGCAGCGTAAAAATGCCAGGTTAAGGGACCAGGAGGGGTGTTTTAATGTGCGAGAGAAAGGATTTGCCAAGAGTTGGAGTCTATATCTGTCACTGTGGAGGAAACATATCTGACCATGTGGATGTAGAGGCACTGAGAGTTCGAGTAAAAAGCCTTCCTGGGGTTACCATTGCAAGAGATCACTCTTTCATGTGTTCGGATCCGGGACAGGAGCTTATTCTAAAGGATTTGCAGGAAGGAAAAATCGACAGAGTGGTGATAGCTTCTTGCTCTCCCAGCCTCCACGAAGCGACCTTCAGGAGCGTGTTAGTTCAAGCCGGAGTCAATCCATATCTTTACGAGCATGCCAATATTCGTGAACAGGTAAGCTGGGTGCATCATGGCGAAGCAGCCACTCGCAAAGCCTTTTCTCTCATAGCTGCCGCCACCGAAAAGGCAAGGCTTCTTGAGCCGCTTGAACCTATCCGGATCGAAGCGACAGCTCATGCCACCGTCATAGGAGGGGGCGTTGCCGGCATGAGGGCGGCTCTCGATCTTGCCAATCAGGGCATTGCCGTAGCGCTTATCGAAAAAACTCCATTCTTGGGGGGGCGAGTCGCCTCGCTAGATCATCTTGCTCCTGCAGGGGAGTCCGCCCCGGATTTGATTCTCAGGCTAGCCAGAAGTATTGCTTCTCACCCGCTCATCTCCGTTTATACCTGCGCTCGAGTAATTGGATTTGATGGCTATGTCGGGAATTTTTCCCTGACAGTTGAAATTACTCCACCGGCTGATTTGGCAGGATACTGTGCGCCTGGGAAGGATCTTAACAAGCTTTCTGAATGTGTAACCTCTGTCCCTTCTAAAGGAGTTCTTATCGGCAAAATATCTCGGGAGCATTCTCTGGAAAAAATCAAAACGGGAGCCATTATTCTTGCAACCGGATTTAAGCCTTACACGCCTTATAAGGGCGAATATGGCTATGGTGAATTTCCGGAAGTAATTACTCTGCCCCAGCTTATTGAAATTCTCAGGAACGGCTGTGGCTGCGGATCGACTCTCTTTTTATCAGGACGCCCGATAAGAAGCATGGTCATTATTCACTGCGTGGGGAGTCGTCAAATTCCAGGGGTTCACGATGAAGGTGAACGGGGATACTTAAATGAGTATTGCTCCCGAGTTTGCTGTTCAGCATCTCTTAATGCGGCTTTAAGGATTAGAGAGCGTTATCCCGGGACAAAGGTTTTTGAGCTTTACCGCGATATTCGGACCTACGGTCGCTGGCAAGAAGATTTGTATCGGAATGCTTCTCACAACAAGGTGGTTTTCATAAGATTTGAACCGGAAGATCCTCCTGTGGTGGAACGCCCGTCGGATGTTTCACCAATGCCTCTAGTTGTTCGAGTCAAAGATACGCTGACTTTTGGGGAAGAAGTGTCTATTCCTGCCGATCTGGTTGTGCTCGCCGTTGGCATGGAACCAAACGACATAAACGACCTCATAAATCTTATGAAACTTCCCGTGGGATCCGATAGATTTTTACTGGAAGTCCATCCGAAACTTCGTCCTGTTGAACTTCGCACGGAGGGTATCTTTTTAGCCGGAACATGTCAGGCGCCAATGGATGTTGGGGAATCCTGCAACGCCGCATCGGCTGCGGCTTCTAAGGCAGCTATCCTCCTTGGTAAAGGCTATGTAGAACTCGATCCATTTGTTGCAGAGGTTGATCCAGAAAAGTGCGAAGGAACCGGTGCCTGTGTGGAAGCCTGTCTTAGAAAAGGGGCAATTGAACTTGTTGAAGAAGAGCGAGACGGCAGGATTGTGCGTAAAGCTCGTGTAATTCCGGCACTCTGTCTTGGTTGTGGAGCCTGCGTGGCGGTATGCCCAACGGGGGCGATTCAGGTAAGAGGAGCCACCCTTTACCAGTATGAAGCCATGGTGGATGCGATTGTTTCAAGTGATGCGGTGTAGAAAAGAGGGGAGAAGCAGGCAATGACGGAAAAGAAAAGTGAAAACCAGAGCAGGAAAAGTTTACCCGAAGCTATTAAACGAGTAAGGCTCGAGCGAGAAAAAACTGTTAAGCGGGTGAAGGAACTTGTGAAAGAGCAGAGTCGCAAAATTTCAGCTATCAAATCGGCATTAAAAGATGGGTCTAAAACCGTGCCGGAAATTGCCGAAGTTTCAGGTATTCCTTCCCATGAAGTTCTCTGGTGGGTGGCTTCTCTTAAAAAGTATGGGGTCGTAGTGGAACATGAAAAACGAGGCTCCTATTTTGCTTACAGGGTGGTTCAAAATGATGGACAAGAATAAGCTGGAACAACAAATAACGGTGGATTGCTCCTTCATGAAAGAACTTGAACGGTTCGGACTGGACAAAGCATACGATTGTTTCAACTGTGGCACCTGTGTGGCAGTTTGTCCGCTGGGAGCGGATCATTTCCCAAGAGAAATTATTCGTTACGCTCAACTTGGGGCTAAAGGGAAAATCATAGAAAAAGCATACGAACTCTGGCGATGCCTCCACTGCGGATTGTGTATTCATACCTGTCCCAGGGGCGCAGATCCGGGGGAACTTATTATGGGGCTCCGCCGTTATATGATTCATCTCTGGAGGAAACAAAATCATGTATGATCCAAGGGTCATTGTTGATTTAATCGGGCGTAATGTGGGTAATACCGGTAATCCCTTTGCCGTTTTGCCCTCAGCTATCAACCGATGGTGGAAAAATCTGAAAATCCCCAGAGATGGCGATACCATCCTGGTTACCGGACTCATGATTCAGTTCCTTCCCCTGATCAGAAAAGTCACCAGAATCATGGAACAATTTGAAGACACTCCCAGGGCTTCGTGGATAAAATACAGCAGTCTGGTGCCCATACCATTTATTCAGCTTGGATCTTTTGTGGCTCTTTCTAACAGAAAACTTGCTTCGTCTGAAAAACTGTTACGAAATATTGTGGAATTACTACAACTTTCAGGAATTCGTTTTGCCTACCGTCCCGAACTGGATCTTTACAGCGGGATTTTGCTCTATGACCTGGGCGATGAAGAAGGCTTTGTAGATCATGCCAGTCGAGTCAGTGATAAGCTGGCAAATGACGGTATTAAAACCATCATCACCATTGATCCTCACACAACTTACGCTTTTAAGGTGCTCTATCCCAAATATGTCGGTTCCAGCTTTAATGTTTACACCTACATGGAACTTCTCAGGCTTCGGGGAGATGGTTTCAAGGGATTGCGGGTTACATTACATGATCCCTGTTTCTTTGGTAGATATTTGAACCTTTCCCATGTTCCAAGGCGTTTACTAACCGACTTAGGAGTTGAAGTGCTGGATGTGCAGCAGTCCGGAACGTTTACTCACTGCTGTGGAGGTCCCGCCGAATCGGTTTCGCCAAAGCTTTCCAGGGAGATAGCATCAAAACGACTGAAACAACTCAGCAGCACGGGAGCGCAGATTATTACAATGTGCCCTGTATGTTTTGAGAATCTTAAAAGGGCTGGAGGCGAAGTTGAGGATTTAGGGGAATTTTTAAGGCGTTACGCAGAACAATAACAGGAGGAGAAGCGTTATGGCTGACGAAAAGATTGTTTACATTGCAACTCATGCTGGTGAAGATCCAGAAAGAGCCACATTTCCTTTTATGATGGCTAACGCGGCTCAGGCGATGGACGTGGAAGCCGTTATAGTGCTCCAGGGAACAGGCGTCTATCTGGCTAAAAAGGGTTATGCTGACCACATTCATGCATCGGGACTGCCGCCGCTTAAACAACTAATTGAAAGCTTCTTGCAACAAGGGGGAAAAATCCTTGTCTGCACTCCCTGTGTTAAGGAACGAAAAATTGAGGAAAAAGATCTTATAGAGGGCACAACACTTATCGCCGGTGCCACTCTTACTCAGGAGATTCTTTCGGCTAAGGCAACACTGGTGTATTAATCTCAACAAAATAAGGAGGTGATGTCGTGGCTCAAAAACTTTTGTTTATAATCTCTAAAGGACTGGAAAAAGCAGGTGGAGCGACCAGATCTTTTCAATTCGCAGCACTTGCGGCTGAAAGTGGTAACAATGTAGAAGTTTTTCTAATAGACGACGCTATTCACTGGGCTCAGGTAGGGATGGCTGAAGGTATTTACGCGCCAACAGGGGAACGCATGAAGGATTTTATTGACAGACTCATTTCCCTAAAAGCCCCCATCTATGTTTGTAAAGCCTGTGCTGATAAACGCCTTATAGGTCCAGAGGATATAATCCAGGGAGCCGAAATTGCCGGTGCTCCTGTGCTTGTCGCCAAAATGGCAGATCCCGACTATAAGGTCTTCACTTTCTGACAAACATTAGAGGGATGGCTGTGTTGGATGGCTATCCCTCTTTAGAATAAGATACGCTTCCGCTACCCACTGTCTGGTTATTGATTTTTAACTCAGAACCTTTCTTGACATTGCTGCTTAAGCAAAGACAATTTTCTCGCGCCATTCCTTCACGTGTTTTGTAGCATTACGAGTGTCAATCACCAGTTGAGCGTTTTTTACAATCCACTGATAGTCGTATGCAGAATGATCTGTCACTATGACCACCGCATCAAAAGATTTTAGGGATTCTTCTGTGAGTTCCGTCGAAACCAGATCAAAGCGATATTTTCTTGTTGGTTTAAGGCGGGGGATGAATGGGTCATTGTAAGCTACTCTTGCTCCTCGCTCCATTAAAAGTTCCATAAGGGGATAAGCGGGAGATTCTCTGTCGTCGTCCACATCTTTTTTGTAAGCAACCCCTAGTATAAGTATAGAGCTTCCCTTGAGGCATTTCCCATGGTCGTTAAGTGCTTCCGTAATACGCTGGAGAACATAATTGGGCATTGCCACGTTGATTTCACCGGCAAGCTCGATGAATCTAGCCGTAAGATTATATTCTCTTGCTTTCCAGGAAAGATAAAAAGGATCTATAGGGATACAATGCCCACCAAGCCCAGGTCCCGGATAGAAGGGGGTAAAACCGAAGGGTTTTGTGGCGGCAGCGTCTATCACCTCCCAGATGTTGATATTCATCCGCTGAGCAATCATTTTCATTTCGTTAACAAGAGCTATGTTGACACTCCGGTAGATATTTTCGAGAAGTTTGGCAAATTCGGCGACCTTAGGTGATGAAACGGGGACTACTCGAACTGTTACGGTCTCATAAAATGTTTTAGCCACTTCGAGGCATGCATCGGTTACTCCCCCAACTATTTTGGGTGTGTTGGCTGTATTGTAATGAGGATTTCCGGGATCTTCTCTTTCCGGTGAAAAAGCAAGAAAAAAATCTTCTCCCACCTTAAGCCCCTTTCTTTCCAGAATAGGGAGAAGAACTTCCTCGGTTGTTCCGGGATAGGTGGTGCTTTCTAGCGATATTAACTGACCGGGGCGAAGTGTTCTGGATATGCTCTCGGTGGTTGCAATTACAAACCTGAGATCCGGTTCTCGATGTCTTGTAAGGGGCGTGGGAACGCAAACAATCACGCAGTCCGGTTCGGATAGTCTATCCAGTTCCCAGGTTGCCTGTAATTTACCTTCCGCTACAAACTTCCCAATGGCTTCTTCTGAAACGTGTTTGATGTAGCTTTTCCCTGCCAGAATGTTTTCAACCTTTGTTTTGTCTATGTCAAATCCAAGCACGGAAAAACCTGCTTGAATACAATGTATAGCCAGAGGAAGCCCTACATATCCAAGACCTACTATGCCGACCTTAGCAGATCTACTTTTTATTTTGTCTATCAGCGACGTCTCGTTCAATTGTTCCCCCTTCTTTTTAATTCAAGGTTTTACTTTACAGGTCCGAGAAAAATTTTTACTCTCTTTTCACAGGAAGCAAAAGCGTTAATTGTCCCTCGGTTGCAGGAGGGGACACGTCTCGGTAGCAGAGTTAAACCAAAAACAACAAGGAGGGAACCATGCCTGAGTTTGGACACCCCTTTTCAGGTCTTGCAAGCGACAGAAAATTAACGAAGGAAGAACTGATCAGAGCCATAAGATTCCTTATTGCAGCGGAATACGAAGCCGTGCAGCTTTACATGCAATTGGCCGAATCAACTGATGACTCGCTGGCTAAAGAAGTGCTGAAGGATATTGCTGATGAAGAACGAGTGCATGCGGGAGAATTTTTAAGACTACTCAAGCATCTTGATCCTGAAGAAGAATCTTTCTACGCCAAAGGAGCCGAAGAAGTCGAAGAGATTATGCAGAAGCTCGGTATCGCCAAAAAGTAGAGACATGCAAAGGGAGCAAGTTATGGATCAAAGATTATTGAAGAGCCTTCACAAAGTTATCTTGCTCATCGTTGCCTTATTACTGGTTGGATGTCACGGCGGTAAGGAAGGCAAGGAGGAAAAGATGGTAAAGCAGGTTATTCCTTACGAAGCTAAGGATTTTTCTTACCTGATAGGAATGCCGGGACTCAGCGAAACAGCTCTAAAACTTCATTTCGCTCTTTATCAGGGTTATGTGAACAACACAAATCGTCTTCTGGACGAATTAAAAGCTCTTGCCGAACAGGGACAGTCCAACACACCTCAGTATGCGGAATTGAAACGCAGGTTTGCTTTCGAATTTGACGGAATGAAACTCCATGAACTGTTTTTCGAAAATCTCGGGATCACTCCATCGGCTCCTGATCCAAAGAGTGCATTTTACAAGGCAGTTGAAGCTAACTTCGGAAGCTTTGACTCATGGCAGAACGATTTTATCGCTACGGCTCAAATGAGAGGCATAGGCTGGGCGGTTTTGTTTTATGATTCTTCCACGGGTCGCCTTATGAATGCATGGATTAACGAACACCACAGCGGGCTTCTTGCTCAATGTGTTCCCTTGCTGGTATTGGATGTCTTTGAACATGCCTTTATCGTGGACTATCAACTCGATCGCCCGTCCTACATCAAAGCAATGCTCCAGCAAATAGACTGGAAAGTGGTGGAAGCAAGGTTTGAGGGAAAACCAGTGCAGAAGGGAAAACCAGTGACTAAATAAACTGGTTTGACAAACTTTATATACCAGGAGAGGTGAGAAGGGACCAATGGTAGATTACGATTACATTGTTGAATCCCTAAAAAAACAGCGAGAGCGTCTCGTTCAGGATTACAGCGAGGAAGGGTTTATAGCCCATACTAATCTTTTGGAAATATCCATTATCTCTCTTTACAACCGACTTGCAAACATGCTGGAAGCCTCTTCAGATAATTTCCGGTCTGATAGTGCCGTGATCGCCCTTGGTGATTTTGGAAGAGGTTTTGTGGGACCACAACAGGAAGTGCATCTTGCCTTTGTTGTAACGCCAGGGCTTTTTGATTTAAGGGAATGGTTTCAGGAAATCGTCAAGCCTCTTGAAGAAGCCGGCTGGAAGGTAAGGTGGGATGTTTTTACAGCCGAAGATTTCATCAATAGGGCGGCTCAGAATTATGAGTTCTTAAAAGATGCAATTTCCATGCGGTATGTATCCGGCAATCGTGTATTTGCTGATGAACTGGAAGGACTATTCAGAAAACAGATTCAGGATCGAGGGACGACGATTATCGGGGAGTGCAAAAGAGCATGGGTGGACCGTTTCGAGCAGGCGACGCAAGCGGAAGACTGGCTGGAACCCGATATTGTTAGATTTTCCGGCGGACTCGACGACATCCGGTGCATGAGAACTGCTCTTATGCTACTTGGCATGGTGCGGATGGATGAAGCTGTAAAAGAAGGTATTCTAAAAAGGCAGGAAATAGATCGACTGCAGCAGGCAGAACGTTTCTATCTCAGGATACTTAATGCTGCTCAGAATTCTTCCCTCTCCTACAGTCTGCAGGAGGAAATTGCTTCAAAACTTGGCTACAGTGGGCGAGCGGATTTTCTGCCGGTTGATGTCTTTATGCAGGAAGTCTATCGCTCTTTTCATGATGTCAGCCGAATTTGCCAGATTTTCTGGCAGGTCATAGAAGAAAAAACCGATGCAAAGAAAGAAGACAAACCTGCTCCAAGAGAAGTCCACCCTGGAGTGTTTATAAAAGAAGGAGCTCTCGATGTGGATTTCCAGATTTTCCAGCTCACCCCTGTAAACTTTATACGCATTTTCCGGTTGGCTAGCCAATACGGCGTGCCGGTAGGGGCGAATACTCTCCGTCACCTTAGCGATCATGTAAACATTCTGGAAGTTTCCTCGGGAGACAGATCAGTTGCAGAAGAACTTCTTCTTATGATTCATTCCGATTCTTCAAGGCTCCTTTCTTTTCGTCAATTTCACGACATGGGCTTTCTTTCAGCTCTTATTCCCGAATGGAACGCCACAGTAGGACTTTCTCAACACGACTTTTTCCATGCTTTTCCCTTTCATGAACACGCCTTAAGAACCCTGCAGGAAGTTAAAAAGGTATTTCGCGGAGATTACGCTAAAGAAGAACCCGAATTAACGAGAGTGGGCAGCAGAATAAGCGACCCAAGATGGCTTTATCTTGCTGCCCTTCTTCACGACATCGGAAAGAGCGGTGGAAGAGAGCATGCTCTGAGAGGCGGGGAAATGATTCCACCCATTGCAAGGCGGCTTGGGCTTCTTCCAGAAGAAAGCGATATGGTGCAGTTTCTTGTTGCTCAGCATACTCTTCTTATGGACAGCGCATCCATGAGAGATATTGGCGATGAGGGCATGCTTTCCCAGTGTAGCCTGATTATTGGGAATCCCGTTAGGTTGGATCTTCTTCTTATTTTGACTTTCGCTGATCTTAAAGCAACGGGTCCCGTGGCTTTTGAAAAATGGCAGAGAAGCCCGATTATCTTCTTGCACGATCGGCTGGCTCAAATCATAGAAAAGGGAGAACCCAACCCACGGCTTATCCAGGATCGGATCGCTCAGATTTTAAAACTTGTGAAAGAAAAAGTTTCGGATCTTATGGATGAAGCTCAGCTCAAAAGCCAGCTTGAGGAGATTTCCCCAAGGTATCTTCTTTCCATGACCCCCGAAGATATTGCGGAACATCTTAGACTTGAATGGAGCTTCTTTAATTCTCAGGAACCTTTCGTGTGGCGGGTTGTGCCTCGATCTCTCGGCAAATACGGTGGGATGGAAAAGGGCTGGAATCTTACGGTTGTAAGTAAAATGACCCCTGGCTTGCTTTTCAAAGTAGCCGGACTTCTGACTCTACACAATTTGGGTATTATTTCTGCTCAGGTCTTCGTAAAGAAAAACGACGTTATGATTCTGGACTTTCAGTGCGTTTCGAGAACAGTTGGAGTTGAAACTAACTGGGATAACATCAGTAGCGATCTTAAACGCCTTGTTGAACATAAACTTGCTCTGGATTACAGGATGGCTCAGAGAGCAGTTTTTCCCAGAGGGTTCCGATCTGTAAAAACCGAAATCGTGGTGGATAACGATTCTTCGGAAGATTACACCATACTGGAGGTTTATACAAAGGATCGACCTGGACTTCTTTACCTCATCACAAGAACACTGGCTGGATTTGAGATTAGAGTCTATGTTGCAAAGATTACGACAAGAGGCGATCAGGTGGCAGATGTGTTTTACGTGAAAGATCACCTGGGTAATAAGTTAAGTGACCCGGAACAAATTGAAGAAATCAAAGATGCATTGACCTTCTGGCTGGATAAAGCTTCTGGAATGGGCTTGTAATAGTTAATGATTGATAGATTGACGAATCATTCAGCATGCCGTTTAAGCAGGGGGCTAAGATGACCGATTGGCTTCTTTGGAATCAACATGACGCTGTAGGAATTATTACCCTGAATCGACCCGAAAAGCGCAATGCTTTGTCCATCGAGCTTATGGAACAGATGATCGAGCTTTTGAAGCGCATTGGGTCGGATGAATCTGTAAAGGTAGTGATTATCAAAGGTGCAGGCCCTGTCTTTTGTGCGGGGCATGATCTCAGTGATATGGTAAAGGAAGGGGCTGATATTCACGATTTTCGTAAGATATTCAGAGTCTGTAGCGATATGATGTGGCAGATACATCAGCTTCCTCAGCCTGTTATTGCTCAGGTTCATGGCATAGCAACGGCTGCCGGTTGTCAGCTTGTTGCTGCCTGTGATCTGGCTGTTGCAGAAACTGAGGCAAAATTTGCAACTCCCGGGGTTAAAATTGGTCTTTTCTGCACCACTCCTATGGTGCCGCTTGTAAGAGTTATAGGAAGACGCAGAGCTATGGAAATGCTTTTGACAGGTAGATTCGTTTCCGCTCAGGAAGCTCTAGCCTGGGGGCTCGTTAACAAAGTTGTGGAAAAGGAAAAGCTGGAAGAAGAAACTCTGAATTGGGCGAGAGAAATAGCTCAATACAGCCGTTTTACTCTGGGACTTGGCAAAAAAGCCTTTTATGACCAAATCGATATGGACGAATACAGCGCCTATCGATACGCCCAGGAAGTCATCGCCATGAACTGCACGGCAATGGATGCCAGAGAAGGTATCTGCGCCTTTCTGGAGAAAAGATCCCCGACCTGGTGCAACAGATAAAAAACAGGCAGGTTCTCTTAGTAAATGCAGAGGCACGCGACACAGCGTGCCTCTATGATTTTTTGATTAACTTGAGCGATGGCGGGATAATTTCAGGGCTTTACATTCAGTTTTTTAGTATCTACATTCTTTGGTCGCAAAATTATCCCGGCATAAGACTCTTCTTATGAGCTTATCTGCTTCCACAACAACTATAATAGTGGAAGCCATGCCGATGGATAAAATCAGATCCTTATACTCCAGGGGTCTAGTTCTAAAAAGCCACTCAAAAGCAGGAATGTAAATAAAACCAAGCTGGGCAAGAATGGCAAGCATCATACTAAGAAAAAGGAACTTGTTGCTGAAGAAAGGTATGGTGAAAACAGATAGTCGCTCCGATCTCGCATTCCAGGTCTGGAAAAACTGGAAAAACACCATGGTGGTAACCGCTACGGTTCGAGCATATTCCAGTTCATGTCCCGCCTGCAGGGATTTCCAGTAGAGATATACGCCCCCCAGGGAAATCACCAGAGAAACGATGATAGTCCTTTCCAGCAACACCCTTGACATTATAGGCTCTTTTGGATGTCTAGGAGGACGATCAATTATGCCTGGCTCACCGGGCTCAAAAGCCAGAGACACATCCTGAAGACTGTTTGTAACCAAATTAATCCACAACAGTTGAGAAGGGGTATAAGGTATAGGTATGCCAAGAAACAGGGTTACCAGGATGGAAATGACGGCGGCTATACCGGTAGGGATCAAGAAAAAAACCATTTTCCGAAGATTATCGAAAACAATTCTTCCTTCTTTTACAGCGTTGAAAATAGTGGCGAAGTTATCGTCTGTCAGGATCATATCAGCCGATTCCTTTGCTACATCCGTTCCTGCTTTGCCCATGGCAATACCTATGTGAGCTGCCTTAAGAGCGGGGGCATCGTTTACCCCATCACCTGTCATAGCCACAATTTCTCCTCTTCTAATGAATTGTCTGGCAATTCTGAGCTTGTGGTGAGGGGCTACTCTTGCGAAAACCGATACCTTCGGAATCTTCTCATAGAGTTCATCATCGGTCATTTTTTCTAAGGCTTGTCCCGATATTACTTCCTGATTTTCCCTGCTAATACCAAGCTTTTTTGCGATAGCTGAGGCAGTATCAACGTGATCCCCCGTAATCATAACCACTCTTATTCCGGCTCTCTGGCAACCTTTGATTGCCTCTGGCACCTCCGGTCTGGGAGGATCTATCATGCCCTGCAAGCCAACCAGTTCAAGATCTTTCAGGTCTTCTCCGGTGATATTTTCTTTGTAAGAAGGAAGAAACCTTTGCGCAAAACAGAGAACCCTCAAGCCTTCTTGAGCGAATTTGGCTGAAGTCTCCAGAAACGCTTTTCTTTCTTCGGGGCTCGCTAATGACATTTCGATCACTTTTTCAGGAGCTCCTTTTACAAAGAGAATTCTTTGATTTCCATCTTCGTGTAAGGTAGCCATAAAACCGCGATCAGACTCAAAAGGGATCATAGAAACAAGGGGAAAACGGGAAAGTTCATCCTTCTTTGTCAGTCCAAACTTAGATGCTGCTATTATTAAAGCTCCCTCGGTAGGATCTCCCTTGATAACGAGCTGTCCATCCTTCTTTATAACTTCCGATTCATTGCACAAAAGGCCTATTCGTAAAAGATCTACAACTTTAGCCCCATCTTTCTTTTCGATATTACGGGAAGTTGTAACAGAACCTTCTTCGTTAGATTCCGAATCGGGCACATCCAGGATTCTGGATTCAACATAAAGCTTCACAACGGTCATTTCGTTCTTCGTAAGAGTTCCTGTCTTGTCGGAACATATTACCGTTGTGGAACCCAGAGTTTCTACGGCGGCTGGAACTCTTATGATCGCATTCTTTTTAGCCATCCGGGCAACTCCTACAGCCATGGCAACGGATACAGCAATGGGAAGCCCCTCTGGAATAGACGCCACAGCTCCTGCCACAGAAACCATGAACATTTCCCGAAAGCTACCACCCATCATTAGTCCTGCGGCAAATAAAACTCCGCAGGCTGCTAGAATAATAATACCCAGCAAACGGGCAAAATTTTCAAATTTTTTCTGAATAGGAGCTTTTACTGGACCAATCTCTTGAACCGATCTGGCAATTTTCCCCAGAATGGTATTTTCACCGGTGCTGACAACAACACCCTCGCTTCTTCCGCTAACCACAACCGTTCCCATAAAAGCCATGTTCCGCTGATCTGCCGGAAGAAGATCGGGGGTTTCGATGGTGATGTCCTTTTTTTCTGCAGGAAGAGACTCCCCTGTTAGCATGGATTCATCAATTTTCAATTCAAGAGCCTTAATAATTCTCACATCCGCAGGAATTCTATCGCCGGATCCTATCTTTATTATGTCACCAGGAACGATATATTCTGACGGTATTTCCTCTTCCACACCGTTTCTTACAACAATGGCTTTACTAACAAGCATCTTTTTGAGAGCTCTGACAGACCTTTCTGCTTTTACCTCTTCTATAAAGCCGATAATGGCGTTGATGACAACAACGCTCAGAATTACTCCGGTGTCAACATATTCCTTTATCGCTGTCGTTACTACAGAGGCTACCAGGAGTATGATCACAAGGGGATTGGTAAACTGCTTCAGGAAAAGGAGGAAAAAATTTATCTTCTCTTCTTCTTTGAGCTTGTTAAGTCCATAAACAGCCAGTCTTTTTTGAGCTTCTTCCGATGTTAAACCTTTTTCAGAAGAACCCAGACGATTCAAAACTTCCGATACACTCATGCGATACCATTCCATGACCGCAATCCTTTCTCCTCAGGGCGTCCAGAAAATATCCTATGCCGGAGACGTGCAGAAAGTTTTATCGATACGGCGAATTAATTTCACCACAGAGAACACAGAGTTCAAACACAGAGGTCTGGGAAAGATTGGTTGCTATGAACATTTTCTCCGTGTTTTTTATGTGCTCTCTGTGTCTCTGGGATTAGTCCTGTTTTAATCTCTTCTCGTCTTTCTAACCTCAGAATTTTTTGTTGCACACTTTAAAATCTTACTAAAAAGTAAAAACTAATTTTAGACTGTTTTAGTCTCATCCAGGAGTTTTCTGAGCTTTTCAGGAGTATTTACCGGCTCTAGGCATGAACGGCCATAGCATAAATAAACCCTGCACCCTTTGTCATCAGAAGAGACGAATTGAAGGTGGGGGACAATTTGCCTCAAATCTTTAGCATGATCATCAGGCTCCAAAAGTATCACTGTCCGTCTGGGTGAAAAATCCTTTCTCAGTTCTTCCAGCATTGCAATTGTTTCAGGATTCCCCTTTTTACCGGCTATAACCACTTCCTGACAGGGTCCCAATAGAAAATCCAGAGCAGTCAACATATAGGTGTAACCAGAAGGGTAAGCCTCCAGGGAAGATGAAAACACCCCCAGGGTAGCCCATGCCTTTTCCTCAAAATCCTCTCTACCTGTTATCCTGGCAAGTTTTGCCAGAACCACGGCCGCCATGGAATTTCCAGAGGGCATGGCTCCATCGTAAGAATCCTTGGGAAGCACCAAAAGATCTTTTGTGTCTCGAGGAGTCATAAAGAAACCGCCGTGCTCACTGTCCCAAAATATTTCCAGCATTAGATTTGTTAAATTCAAAGCTTCAATTAGCCACCTGATCTCAAATGTAGCTTCGTAAAGCTCCAGAAGTCCCCAGATAAGGGCGGAGTAATCTTCCAGACATCCTGTATGGCTCGCTTTACCCTGCCTCCAGGCTCTCATGAGTCTTCCATCTTCGGTGCGAAGCTCTCTAAGTATAAAATCAGCACAGTTCCTTGACACTTCGGCATATGACGGTTCACCAAGCACCCAGGATGCTCTGGCAAAAGCCCCCATCATCAACCCGTTCCAGGCTACTATGATCTTGTCATCCAGTTGAGGTCTTACTCTTAACTGTCTTGCCTCAAAAAGTCTTTCTCTGGCTTTTTCTAAAATTTGGCGAAGATCGTTTTCTTCCATCCCCTGTATTTTAGCTAAAGTCTTATGTTCTATCGCCACATGAAGAATCGTTTTGCCATCTTCAAAGTTGCCCTCATCGGTTATGCCGTAAAATCTTGAAACAACTTCTCCCAAATCTTTCCCCAGTAAAGATACTACTTCTTTTTTATCCCACAGGTAGAAAGCTCCTTCCTTTCCCTCTGTATCCGCATCTTCTGCCGAGAAAAAGCCTCCATCAGAATCTCTGAGATCCCTCAGCACGTATTGAGCTATTTCATGAACCACTTCCTTGAAGAAGGGTTTTTTAGTCAAATGAAATGCCTCACAATAAGCTAGCATGCATAATGCCTGATCGTATAGCATCTTTTCGAAATGGGGAATAAGCCACTTTTCATCTACCGAATACCTGTGAAAGCCGTATCCAATCTGGTCGAAAATCCCTCCATTTCTCATGGCAACAAGAGTTTTTTCTACTATTTCCAATGCCAGGGGTTGTCCCACTCTATAATACCATCTTAAAAGATAGGTTAGTTGGTGAGGAGACGGAAACTTGGGCGCTGGCAGAAATCCTCCATAACGAGGATCAAAGGAACGGGCTAAAGCCTCATAACAACGGCGAAGCAAGGTCTCAGTAAGATTTTTCTTATCCCGGCTTGTATCCTGAGCCTTTATAATGTCTGTTAGCTGTTTTGCAACTTGATGAATTCTGTTTCTGTCTGTCTTCCAGAGATTGGCAATGTATAGCAACAGATCTTTGAAACCGGGGAGTCCCATACGACTTGTCTTAGGAAAATATGTTCCTGCAAAGAAGGGCTCTCCCTGAGGGGTCAGAAAAACAGAAAGAGGCCATCCACCCCTTCCGGTTATTGCCTGGCAAGCTGTCATGTATAAATGATCCACATCCGGCTTTTCTTCTCTATCCACCTTTATAGAAACAAAAAACTGATTGAGAATTCTGGCTACGTCTTCATCCTCGAAGGATTCTCTGGCCATCACGTGGCACCAGTGACAGGTGGAATATCCTATTGATAGAAAAACGGGCTTATCTTCCTTTCTCGCCTTCTCAAAGGCTTCTTCTCCCCAGGGATACCAATCCACCGGATTAGAGGCATGCTGGAGAAGATAAGGGCTATTTTCAAAGGCAAGTCTATTTTTCTTATTTGCTCTCTGATAATCCGTCATATATTTTCCTTCTTTACGTTTGTGTGAAATGCTTCCGTAAAAATTACCTGCAATCTCTGGATATTTTATGTAATCATCAGAAAACAACATGGCAAACAAACTAAAATCGCTCAGCATTTCAAACCAGCGGGGAGGTGAAATCTCGGGGAAAGACCTAGAAGCCGCTGGTTGTTTGTGAAAAAACGGTATTCCGCTTAGTAGGGTGTTCTAAAACTTCCCTTATAAGATAGCGAAACATAGAAAAGGCGGGGACGAAACTCAGCTCGGAAGACCTTTCCAGACTCAAGCAGCTAAGAACGACCTCAATATATGATTCACCACATGACTGCAGGGGCGACGCATGCGTCGCCCCTACAATTCTATTACAGAGTTTTTTAGAACACCATCTTCCGGTTATTGATCACAACCATAATCGAATTTATAATGAGCAAGGTTAATACCGAACATGAACGAGTTAAGAGGACAAACATGGCGAAATTTTACAACATTTCCGAAATACTTTGCGCTTTATCCTATGCTCTGGATTTAGCCGATCCTGCTTTATCTAATCATCATTTACGTGTTTGCTACATAGCAACTGAATTAGCAAAGCATTTAGGACTACGGAAAAACCACCTGGAAAAGGTTTTTGTAGGCGCTCTTTTACATGACATAGGATTCCTGTCTTCAAAGGAAAGACTGGAAGCACTGGAATTCGAAAATTTTTCGTCTGATGCCTGTTTTCCTCATTGCTGGTTAGGATACAATCTTTTGAAGAATATACCTTATCTGGAAGATATAGCTGAGATAGTCCTTAACCACCATAAAAGTTTCGAGCAAAACGGGAAAGACGAAAACGTTTCTGAACCATACATTATTCACGTAGCGGACAGAATAGATGCTCTAATTGTTGCTGCGTATTTTAAATCGAAAACAAAGGGGGATAGCATCCTTAAATATACCCATCACATTGTGGACAAGCTTCAAGAAAAAAAGTCACATTTCCATCCTTATCTTATAGAAAGTTTCAAGGATCTTTCAGCAAGAGAAAGTTTCTGGCTGGATCTGGTTTCACCTGAACTTTTCTATATAATTAAAACCCAAAACGATTTTATAGCTAGTTTTGCTGATTTGGCGGAATTTGAAAAAATTGCTGGAATATTATCAAAGATTATAGATTACAGAACTCCTTTTACGGTAGTCCATTCTTCAGGCGTAACAGCTATCTCTACTCATATTGCAGAACTTATAGGATTTTCCGAAGAAGAGACTCTAATGATAAAAATTGCAGGATTGCTACATGACATCGGAAAAATCGTTGTTCCCACAGAAATTCTCAACAAACCAGGTTCCTTAACGCCAGATGAAACCGCTATAATAAAAACTCACACTTATTACACTTACAAAATTCTTAACAGAATCCAAGGAATAGATCCTATCCATATATGGGCGGCCTTTCATCACGAAAGGTTAAACGGCAAAGGCTACCCATTCAAAAAAAGGGGGAATGAAATCCCCTTAGGTGCAAGAATCGTTGCTATAGCGGACGTTTTAAGTGCTATTACCGAAGATAGACCTTACAGAAAAGGAATGTCAGAAGAAATGGCAAAGAAAGTCATGGAAGACATGGTGAAAAGCGGCGCCCTTGATAAAGATATATACGGACTTGTTTTGGCTAACTTTGACGACCTGAGTCAAAAACGTAAGATGGCTCAAGAAATCGCCTCAAGGGAATACCTATCCATCAGGAAGCGATCCAGTTGTTAATGATTAAAAATCGCTCAGTATTCTAAACCAGTGGGGAGGTGAAAGCTTGAGACTTGGTCTGGTAAGCGACACACACGGAGAAACAGAAAATCTGCGATTGGCGGTAAGCCTGATGATGGAAAAGTGGCAGGTGGATGTATTGGTTCATCTGGGTGATGAATGCGAAGATGTAGAAGCTGTAAAAGATCTATGGAAAGGGGATCTTATCCAGGTTCCCGGTGTTTTTTGCGAACATTACCGCGATCCTAAAATTCCGAACCGTTTGCTAAAGGAGTTAAAGGGTTACCGAGTGCTTTTTACTCACACGAAAGAACCTCATGCCAACGACCTGCCGGGAGATGTAAACCCTCTGGAGCTGGCAGCAAGAAAAGATGTAGAAATTGTTGCTTACGGTCACACTCACATTCCGGCTCTTTCTTGGGAATTGGGGATTTTATGGATTAATCCGGGTCACTTAAAAACCCAAGATAAGAAAGGATACAACCCAAGTTTTGTAGTGCTGAATTTGGAAGAAAAGAGCGTAACCGCTTACCTTGTAAATTTACGAAGCGGCGACTCCTTTGCAGAACTTAAAATTCGATCGTAAAGCTAACTGGTGTCAGCATCTCAATCCCCCTGCAAAAGTTGATCCCCTGTTCGGCTGACTCTCAGGATCTGAAAAAAATGGACAAAAATGTCTACTCCAGCTTGAAAAAAGCCTCATCGAATTCTGACTTTCCTTCGTATTTTTTCATAAACCTCGCTGCATAATGTTCTGGATGTTCAAAAATCGACATATCAAGCTCTATGCCCACTTCCTGAAAAGCTTTCACTACATCTTTCGGTTTAGGTGGGCATCCTTTTACGAAAACGGCATGACGGATATATGGGTTGTTTTTATGAAGATCGCTCATGCACTTCCCAAGAAGAATCGTGTGTTTTTTCATGCCTGAAGGATTCATCACCTTCCCCGTAAGCACTTCTACCTCATCCCATGGAGTTCCCTTCCAGGCTCGGGCAATAGCAGTAAGAATAGTCCCATTAAGAAAGGAACAGTAAGTGCATAAAGTATCGTCGTATTTCCAGTAAGAGATACCTCTAATGCCTGCCTTTTCCATAACCAGAGGTAAAGAATTATCCTGATTGTAATCAAAGGAATAACGATGTGGCATAATGAGACTTTCTAAGCTTTCTCCTGTAACATCCAGGTCAGAAAGATCAAGAGGTCTTTTCAGGGCCTGGGATGCATGAACAAGGTGAGGCACATCCGAAGGGGAATACCCAAGAACTGCCGCTCCTACCTTATCTGCAGAAAAAAGATCACTTGAGGCTATAAGAAGATTAGTTCTCTTCGCAATTCCATCAAACCCGGGACCTCGTTCATTACTAAAGATTCCATCAATTATCGTCCAAACAGGGGGAAGATTTACAAAAAGCCTTCCGACGTGGAAGTGAAGATCCATCCCGTCGTTTCTAGAATGACACTTCTTTCTGGACGGAATATCGATAAGACCTTTAAGGTTTTTTATTCCCAGACTGACTACTGTTTGAGCGTGGGTTTTAAGGACGGGCAAATCTACAATGAGGTCGCTTTCCAGGGCATCAACATTGAAATTAAGAGTAACACCTTCGGCAATTTCGACCTTCTTAAAAGGACGATCAAATATGTCTATTAAGTTCACTCCGTAACGTTCACTAAGCTTATAGTAGCCAAGAGATCGAAAAGCCTCTTGAGTAATTTCACGTCTTGCGGAGCTAGCAGCGACTATTCCTTCTCCAATGCTTATTTGCTTAACTCCCGCATCTTTCAACAGTTTAACGACATCTTCTACAATTCGCGAAGTAGTAAGAACTCCCCATTTGGGGAAGTTGCCCCCTAAAACCCATGTTACAACATTCGGCTTGATGAAGACCCTGTCGCTCGATCCAAGTTTTGGTAGTCCTCCCGCCAGTTCCACAGCAAGCCTGACAGAGTCGTAAATCTTTTCATAACGAACAATACTTACCGTAAAAGCCATTTATGCTTCCCCCTCCTAAGGACTTGTTACCACTCACTCTAGCCAACCTTTAGTGCTTCTTCTGTTACCAGCTTTAACTAACGGTAGGCAAGCAGTAAAAAATATGAACTTTTCCAACAAAGACAGACAAGAAACTCAACCCTGTATTTTTACTTTTATCTGAAACCTCAATTTACCGATTTTTTTTCTTGCTTTACCAAAAATGTGATAATTGTTTCTCTGATTTTCCAAAAAGAGGCTCAATGCTTTTTGAGCCAACTAATGGAGTTGAAAGAGGTGAACAAAGGTTATATATGAAGTCAGCCATAGTAATCACAAAACAAAACGAAATTTTTAAAAGCCTCAGTGACGCACTTGGAAAAGATTGGCAAGTAGAAACAACATCTGACGAACAACCTCCATCGAAAGACTTTAACATCCATTCTCCAAACATAATTTTCTGGGACATAGACTCTCTCAAACCAGCCAAGGAAAACTCAGCTAAAATAGGAGAAGAAATCAAACATATTAAGACAAGATTTGGTAATGTTCCTATTATAGTTGTTGCTCCTAAAAAAAGAATGACGGAAGCATTCAAGGCGGTAAAACATGGAGCAAATTCCCACATATCCTATCCTGTTAATTCAGCAGAGTTAAAACAGGTGTTGGAAACCTTTCAGGTCTTTACAGAAGCTATAGAGGGGAAAACACATCACGAAACCTTCTGGAAAGTAACTGTATCTCATCTTGTTAAAACAGAAAGCCCTCTAATGCAAAAAGTCTTTGACGACATTAAGCGAGTTGCGCCTACCGACGCTACAGTGCTTCTTACGGGAGAAACCGGGACCGGCAAAAACATGCTTGCTAAACTTATCCACGAACACAGTCGTCGAGCAGACAAGCCTTTTATACCTGTTCATTGTGGAGCCATACCAGAAAGTCTAATAGAAAGTGAGTTTTTCGGCCACGAAAAGGGTGCTTTTACCGGAGCTCTGCGAAGAAAATTAGGAAAATTTGAGATTGCCAACGGCGGAACCATTTTTCTGGACGAAATTGGAACCATTACTCCACCAGTCCAAATAAAACTTTTGCAGGTTTTACAGGAAGGAATTTTTTATAGAGTGGGTGGTGATAACCCTCTTCAAACCGACGTAAGAGTCGTTGCTGCTTCCAATGTGGATCTTAAAGCTCTAGCCGAGCAAGGATGTTTTCGGCAGGATCTCTATTATCGCCTTAACGTCTTTCCGATCTTCGTTCCCCCCTTAAGAGAGCGTAAAGAAGATATTCCCCTACTTACGGAAATTATTCTTGAAAAACTTAACCGCCGACACATGAAAAATATCAAGGGAATCGCTCTGGAAGTTATGGAAGCTTTTACGCGATACAACTGGCCTGGAAATATTAGAGAACTAGAAAATGTAATCGAGAGAGCCTACATTCTTGAGTCATCTGACATACTTACTCCAGCTAATTTCCCATCGGACATTATAGGATCTCTAAAACGATGTCACGATCACTTCTTTGATGTCTTCTCTTTGCTGAATGCTGAAACAGAAAAGTTTCCTACCATCTCGGAATTCAGGCAAGCCTTGGTTACTCACGCTGAAAGGGTGTATCTTTCTAAACTACTTCGAGCAACGAATGGTAAAATAAATAAATCAGCGGAAATAGCCGGCATAACCACCAGGCAATTTAGAAAGCTAATGAGCAAATGCAATTTAAAGAAAGAACAGTTTAAGAAATCACTCTGCTCCAAGCAACCTAATCTGCCGCAAGAAAAGAGCGCGCCTCATCCTGTGTCTTAATATTTTCTAGCTCTAGAAGATAAAAGGGGCACACGTGAGAGTGTGCTCCTTACACTAAAGAACATGAACAAATCTTGGCGTAATCACATCTATTGCAAGTATCCAAATCATTCGTGGCAAAGAAAGCTTCGGAATTAACGATGTGATCGAGCAGAAAACCAAGAAAATCATCAAAAACTTGAGATATTTCTAAAATATTTTCTTTCATTTCGATTTGATAATCATCAGATTTACCAGCTCCCAAAGCGTGGTAACAAGCCTTAACAGCTTTTATCTCTCGCTGGATTTCTTCAATAAAGCCAGATTGTTTTATTAGAAAACCATAGAAAGGAAGCTGGATATCTTCAATATATTCTCTTGCCTGAACAAGTTTTTCGCTGTAGGAAAGGTCAATTTCGCTTTCGACGAAATTACGTAAATCATCCCGGGAAAATTTCGGTTCTGGTGGAGAACCCGTTTTATAATCAACAATCCAGAGTTCATCATTATTTCGCAAAGCTATCATATCAATCCTGCCTTCCAAGCTCACGCTAGCTATACCGCTCAGGTTCGTATCTTTTTTACAGGAAAATTCTTGCTCCAGTTTTATCACATTAAAAGGCTGCCATTCATCTCGGAGCCACTCCAAATACTTAGTCAAACGATAAACGGAGGTTTCTCTAATGAAAAAGCGTCTTTCCTGTCCCAGTCGTTTAGAAAGGCTGGAATCTCTAAAAGCATTGGAGAAGATTTCAACAATTTCACCGGGATTAATTTTTATACCGTTTTCATCTCTAGCTTTCATAATATTCGAAAAATATTGTTCTAGCGTCTTATGAATAATAATTCCAAGTTCAGCATAACCCCGCCCTTCTAGTCCTTCCTCTATTTCCCCACTATAACCTTTAATTCCCAACGCGTAGCTGTAAAAAAACATTACAGGACATTTCAGATAGGTATTAAAAAAAGACGCAGAAAGTTTAGCTCCTAAAAGTTCTTTTATTCTTTTGTCGAAAGAGTTGTTCTTTTCAATCCGATCCGGACGTTTGAGTACCCGCTGAGGAATGACCACAGGAATAGGAATAACCGACTCATCAAGAGAGTTTTTCTGTTTGTTAAATTTCCATATAAGTTCTTCCACAAAACGACTTCTTATTGCACCCGACTCCAATGGAGAACGACTTACAGAACGCTGACTAGAACTCATAGCCGTGTAAAAAATATGCACTTTCTTAGCCGCTCTAATGAGGCGCATAAAAAGATGACGATGTAAAAAAGATTCAACTTCAGCGGTTGAAAGCCCTACTTGTTTCTTCAACAATTCCGGTAAAACAGGATTAAAAGACCGTCTTGGCGGCAAAATGCCTTCGTTTGCATCGAGAATAAAAACTTCATCAAACGACAGAAGATTGCTCTCAATAAACCCCAAAACCTGAAGACCTCGAAGAGGACTTCCCGAAAAGGGAATTCTGATAACATTCACGGTTTCCTTTAATAGCCTGTAGGCAGTAGAAATATTTTCAATAGGCTCGGAAGACCAGGAAGATTTCTCCACAGGTTTTATAATTTCTTCGATAAATTCCCTGCAAAATGACTGCTCTAGGAGGACTTTGTATCCTCCAAACTTACCAGGATCGTTTTCAAGTAGTTCACCAGGCGAAGAAATTTCTTCTAAAGCCTTAGCGGTCACTTCAAAAACGTCTCTGATTGTTAGTGGCGACCGGGACAAGAGATCCGAAGCAAACAGTTCTCTGATTATTACAAAAATGTCAAAGGCAGCTTGATCATCTTCGGGAGTGTTTTTAAGAAGATTCTCAATTTCATCAAAACTCATGTAAGCCGATCCCGCATCCTGCAAAAGAGATTCAATAGACGAAAGACCTGACCGGCTAGCTTCAGACGAAGTTTTTCTACTGACAAGCATTTTAGTATAGGGATGGCGGAGCAGGTGGATAAAAGACGGCATGTGGAATCGCCCATCGTCAGTTCTGGACATGAGCAGTTCTAACCAGCTTAAAACAAAGGAAGCCGCAAGGCTTCTACGCAACGGATAACCCATCGTAACGTTAACATCTATTGGGGATTGAATTCCCTGAAGTTCGTAAATAAGTGGCAAAAGAATTCCATCATCAGGCACTATAACGGCAATCTTATCCGGTCTGCTATCAACAGAAGTTTCTATAAGGTCGGTAATCTTTTCCAGAGCATGATGGCGGTCCGGAACTTCATAAAAGCAAATTTCTGGTAATTTATTGTTCGAATCAATAGGTTCTTCGGGCTCGTGAAAAGAAAACATCAGTTCCTTAAGAATTTTTTTTGTCCCGTCAGGCACATCTGCCGGGTTGGCTTCAATCCATGAAGTAACGTCGCCTTTAAGCGCCTTAAGAAAAGCCTTTTCAGCGGTTCCAAATCTTATAAAACCAGCAAAGTTAACATTAGCTTTTTGTATAAATTCGGGTAGGTTCCCATCTTGCCATTTTTCTATACAGATTCGGTAGAGCATGCCCAGGGTGACCTTCCCCATTCCAGAAATTCTTTCCTTCCAGGCTTTCCAGATCGCACCCAGGGGCATTTCTTGCAAAATCGGATGACCATCGGGAGTTACAACAGATTCAGGTAGCTCCACTCCTTCCCGCTCAACTTCCTCAAAAGCACTAACCAGTCGCACACCCCAGGGAATAAACCGCTCGAAACTTTCTGTTTGCGGAATTACTTTCAGTTTTTTTCTAACGACCTGATAGAGTTCCCATATTTGATCAAAGAAGCTAATTCTGGGCTTCGGGTCATGCCATGTAGCGAGTTCGTCTATAAGATCTTCAAGTGCATAAATCCTAGGGAGAACAATATTTGTATTTTCGCAACCCAAGTAATACCTAAAATACAAGCCGGCTCTACGGGAAGGGAAAATAAAAATAAACTCTTGTCTCGTATCCCATAAACCTTCAAGGCCTTTTTCCCCAATTTCTGAAAGGTATGCATCTGCAAGACTTTTAAGAAAGACTCGTTCCGGAGGTATAAACCGAACTATTCTCACAAAACCTCCTCAACTTTAGGCGGATCCAGGTAAGCAACAATTCCTTTAACTTCCCACGAAGGACCAAAAGCCCGTTTCACTATTCTTACATATTGAGTAAGCTGGTTTCTGGTTTTTTCGGGATCTATTCTATGAGTTTTGAAATCAACTACTTCTATCGACTTCAAGGAAGGTTTTATTCTCATAAGGTCGATTCGGAAAGTTCGACTTCTTTCATCGATAATTTCCACTTCCGATCGAACTGTGGTGTCATCTTCTCCATCCCGTAAAAGGTTAGAAATTTCCTCATGGGACAGAGCTTTTTCCAGAATTTCTTTTGCTTCCTGTTGAATTTCCAGGCTTTCTTTTTCGGTATAATCCGGCACTTCACGATCCCGGCTAAGAATCGCCCAGGCAGCCTGAATGCTCCGCTCGGCAAAATCCACCAGATTTTCACTGTTGTAAGGAGCATATTTAAGCAAAAGTTCTATAGCCTTATGAAGCACATTTCCAATAAGTTGCCTTTTCTGCTCTTCTTCAGATTCTTCAACTACTTTCTCACGGCCGGTAACTATCCACAGTCTTATTCCTGTATAATCACTCGCATCAGCCATAATCTCTCACCCAGGCTAAGTTTAAATCTTCTTCTAGGGAATCGCTCCTCCCCCAAGCACTGCATAAAGCCTTACTCTATTGGCACTTCGAGCAAGACGAAGTGAAATAAGTTGCTGTTCAGCAGCGTAAAGAGATCGCTGAGCATCGAGAACGCTCAGGTAGTTATCAATGCCTTTTTCATACCTTATTAAAGCCAAACGGTGGGTCTCCCTCAAAGCCTCAACAAGAGCTTCCTGAGCTTTAATCTGGTCGTCCACTGTTGCCTTTACAGCTAGTTCATCAGCCACTTCCTTGAACGCACGCTGAATCGCCCGCTCATACTGTGTAATTGCAATTTCGCGATCGACCTTGGTTAGTCGCAGAGCCGCCCAGGCTCTAGCATCAAAGATCGGGGTCACCAGATTGTTAGCAAAATTCCACGTCCAGGATCCCCCCGCAAAAAGTCCCGTCAGTTCACTGCTCGCCGTGCCGACCGATGTGGTAAGAGAAATCCTGGGAAAGAGAGCTGCTCTAGCCGCACCAAGGTTAGCATAAGCAGCTTTGAGCTGGTGTTCTGCAGCGAGAATATCAGGCCGGCGTAAGAGCACTTCCGATGAAAGCCCGGGCGAGACATCCCCTGGTGGTTTGATTTGTGATTCACTGTCAGGAAAAAGTTCTTTCTGGATCGAAGTTCCCACTAGAAGTTGCAAAGCGTTTTCATCCTGAGCCACCTGCCGTGTGAGCCTTGCTACTTCAGCTTTTGCGGTTTCCACCTGAGTCTCAGCTCTACGTCTGTCTATCTCGGTTGCAAGCCCTACCGAAAAACGACGTTCGATAAGACGATAGGTTTCCTCCTGAGTTTTCAACGTTGACCTGGCAAGAGCCAGAGCTTCCCGATCAGCAGCAAGAGTATAATAAGCCTGAGCAAGAGAGGAGATTAAAGAAATCTGAGCGCTTCTTCGAGCTTCTTCGGTTGCAAAGTAGTCTTCCAGAGCTGCCTTTTCAAGGCTACGAATACGCCCGAAGAAATCCAGTTCCCAGGAAGCTATCCCAAGATTCAAACTGTATTTTTCTTCTATTTTAGGCTCACCACTCATGGAAAGCTTTGCAGCCGTTCTTTGAATGCTGGCACTAGCTGAACCACTTACAGAAGGATAAAGCTCCGTTCGCTGAATCCCGTAAAGAGCTCGAGCCCGTTCAACGTTCATAACAGCTAGCTTTAGATCTCGGTTATTCGCCAAAGCAAGTTCTATAAGTTTTTGAAGACGTTCATCGATGAAAAAGTTTTTCCAGGAAATATCGGGTGGAGCCTTTTCCTGTTCCTGAGATAAGCTAGTATCTGTTCCTTCTGTTAACCTTGAATCTTTCTCCGCTTTAGGCCACGTCTTAGGAACAGGAGATTCGGGACGATCATACTTAGGAATTAAAGAACATCCCGCTAGTAAAACAGTTACAACACCTATCATGACAAGGAGAGATGAGACTTTACCTGTTCCAGGAGAGTCAGGTGATGATCCTTCCTTATTGTTTTTTCTAAACAGTCGCGATACCAGAACGAAGAAAAGAGGAATGTAAAATAGATCGATGAAAGTTGCCGAAAGCATCCCACCTGTGACAGCAGTTCCTATAGCATTCATAGAGCCTGCTCCAGCACCGGATGTTAAAGCTAAAGGAAGAGTGCCAAAGAAGAAAGCAAACGATGTCATTAAAACGGGCCTAAACCTTATCCGAACTGCACTAAGAGTAGCATCTACAAATCCCATACCTTGAGTTTTCATAGCATGCTGAATGAACTGGATGATAAGGATAGCGTTTTTGGTAGAAAGACCAAGAGTAGTCAAAAAACCTATCTGAAAATAAACGTCGTTTGGAAGCCCCCGGAGATAGGTCGCCAGTAAAGCGCCAAAGACGCCTAATGGGAACATAAGCATATTAACAAAGGGTATAGTCCAGCTTTCAAAGAGAGCAGCAACGCAAAGGAAGATAACGATGACCGAAAAAGTGTAAAGGATGGGAGCTTGGGAAGTCGACATCCGTTCCTGGTATGAAAGCCCTGTCCAGTCAAATCCAAAACCTTTGGGAAGCTTCTGGATCAACTCTTCCATGGCTTTCATAGCTTCTCCAGTACTCCTTCCAGGAGCCGGTTCTCCCCAGATATTTATGGAAGGAAAGCCGTTGTAACGTTCAAGTCTTGGGGAACCGTATGTCCAGTATCCCGTAGCGAAAGCCGAAAAGGGCACCATTTTGCCTTCTTTGTTTCTTACATAGATTTTATCGAGATCCTTCGGAAGCATTCGATATGGCGCATCAGCCTGAACGTAAACTCGCTTTACTCGCTCGGCATGAACAAAGTCGTTCACATAGGCACCACCAAACATGGCGGAAATCGTCTGATGAATAGACGAAATAGGTATGCCCAATGCGCCCGCTTTTTCCCAATCCACATCAATCTTATACTGAGGAACATCGTCCATACCGTTATGGCGCACTCGAGCAAGCCTTGGATCGTTGGCCGCCATAGCAAGTAGCTCATTTCTGGCTTCCATAAGGGCTGCATGACCCATACCACCAAAATCGAGCAACTGAAAATCAAAACCGGTGGCGTTTCCGAGTTCTATGATAGAAGGTGGAGGAAAGACAAATACCATTCCCTGCTTGATAGACGAAAAAGCCATCATTGCTCGTCTGGCGATAGCCCAAACTTTCAAATCCTGCTTGTCTCTGAGATGCCAGTCTTTTAGCTTCACGAATACAAGACCGTTATTTTGAGAACGTCCGGAATAACTAAAACCGGCAAGAGTTCCACAGGATTCAACGGCATCGCTTTCCTTGGTAAGGAAATAATCGCGAACACGATCAAGCACCTGTTGGGTTTGTTCTAAAGTGGATCCGGACGGAAGGATAACCTGAGTTAACAAAATTCCTTGATCTTCTTCTGGGAGATAGGCTGTCGGAAGACGCATCAGCAAAAATCCAACAGTTACAATAATAAGGAGATACACCGCGATATATCTAGCGACTCTCGTAAAAGATCGCCCCACGGTTTCCACATAAAATCGCCTTGCTCTCGAAAAGCCTTTATTAAAAAGCCTGAAGAAAGGTCTCAGAATTGGGATAGCATTTTCACCAGGCTTAACGCCGGGCGTGGGTGGTTTTAGAAAAGTGGCACAGAGAACTGGAGTGAGAATTAGAGCCACGATAACCGAAAGAAGCATAGCAGAAATAATGGTTACAGCAAACTGGCGGTAAAGGATACCGGTTGACCCAGGGAAAAAAGCCATAGGACCAAAAACAGCCGAAAGCACAAGCCCAATGCCAATAAGGGCACTGGTGATTTGTTCCATAGACTTTGCAGTGGCTTCTTTGGGCGGAAGTCCTTCTTCTTCCATAATTCGCTCAACGTTTTCCACAACAACAATGGCATCGTCCACCAGAAGCCCAATAGCAAGGACGGTGGCAAACATGGTGAGCATATTAATAGAAAAACCTGCAAGAGCAAGTATGCCAAAGGTGCCAAGAAGCACCACGGGAACAGCCACGGTTGGGATAATGGTCGCTCGAAAACTTCCCAGAAAAACCCACATGATCAAAAATACGAGAATGACCGCTTCGAATAGAGTTTTGACCACTTCCTTTATGGCTACCCTAGTAAAGGGTGTGGTATCAAAGGGGTAAACAACTTTCATTCCTGATGGGAAAAAGGGTTTTAATTCGTCTAGCTTTTGCTTTATACGATCGGCGGTGTCGAGAGCATTTGCTCCAGCCATGAGTCGAATACCCATGGCGGCTCCTGGCTTTCCATTATAAAAAAACTGCACATCGTAAGATTCCGTCCCGAGTTCAACTCGCCCGAGATCACTTACTCGAATAATAGAACCATCAGTATTAATCCGAACTGGTATGGCGGCAAATTCATCAGGGGTTCTTAGAAAATGCTGAACGATGATGGAAGCATTTAACCGCTGACCGGGCACAGCAGGCGCACCACCAAACTGCCCTGCGGAAATCTCTACATTGTAACTCCTTAGAGCTTGAACTACATCATCAACGGTAAGATGATAACTTATGAGCTTATCGGGATCTAGCCAAATTCGCATGGCGTACTGAGTGCCGAAATTTTGCACTTCACCAACACCGGGTATACGCGCCAGCACCTTTTCAAGGTTCGACTGAGCATAGTCCCTAAGATCACTCCCATCCATACTTCCATCTTCGGAAATGAGTCCCACAATCATTAGAAAGTTTCTGGTAGCTTTACCCACAGTGATGCCCATTTCCTGAACCACAGAAGGGAGGCTCGCCATAGCAAGCTGAAGTTTATTTTGCACCTTAGCCCAAGCAAGGTCAGGATCGGTTCCGGGAGCAAAGGTAAGTTCTATTCGAGACGTACCGGAGGAATCGCTTGTTGCGGACATGTAGATTAGATTGTCCAGACCGGTCATTTTCTGCTCTATAATCTGAGTGACCGTGCTTTCAACGGTTTCTGCTGATGCTCCGGGGTAAGTCGCCATTATATAAATGGAAGGTGGAGCCAGGTTGGGATACTGAGAAACCGGCATGAGATAGATAGCGAGGGCACCTCCAAGCATCATAAAAATAGCAATAACCCAGGCAAAAACCGGCCGATCGAGAAAAAACTTGGAAAGCATTTAACCCCTCCCCTTATTGAGCCTGAGATGATGCAGGTTGTTGGGATGCTGATGTCCTCTCTCTGGCGAAAGGCACTTCCTTGACCGTCATACCTGGTCGAACCTTGACTATGCCTTCCACAATTACGTGATCCCCGGGAGAAAGCCCCGAAGTAACGAGCCATTTATCGCCTATTGCTCGATCAAGCACCACGGGACGAACTTCAACTTTATGCTCCTGATTGACGATCAACACAAAGGGATTGCTTTTGCGATCTCTCTGAACAGATTCCTGAGGCACAAGGATAGCCTGTTCGTTAACGCCTTCCTGAACAAGAGCACGAACATACATGCCTGGAAGAAGTGTATTATCAGGATTTGAAACAACAATCCTGACAGTAACAGAGCTGGTAGTGGGATCAACCGTCACATCCCGAAATTGCAAATCTCCTGAATGAGAATAAACTGTTCCATCTTCAAGAACGATCTTCACTTTAGTGTTTTTCTGTCCTCCATACTTTAGACGTCCCTCTTCGAGCTTTTTCTTAAGTTGCTGAAGTTCGGTGGTAGATTGATTAACATCAACATATACTGGATCGAGTTGTTGAATAATCGTCAGAGGCGTCTGCTGATAAGCGGTTACTATAGCACCTTCTGTGACATTTGATTTACCAATGCGACCCGAAATTGGAGCGGTAATCTTTGTATAACTGAGATTGATTTGAGCAGACCGGACAGAAGCCTTCCAGTATTCAACTTCTGCCATTGCCTGTTTAAGGGCTGCTGAAGCGTCGTCGTAGTCCTGCTGGCTTACAGCTTTTTCTGCAAGTAGTTCTTTGAATCTTTCGACTTTAAGCTTTATAGCGGGAATTTGAGCTTCGGCTTTCCCCAAAGCTGCCTTAGCATTGTTAAGAGCAGCTTCGAAAGGGGCAGGATCGATTTGATAGAGCAGTTGCCCGGCTTTAACATTGGATCCTTCAACAAAGTAACGCTTAAGAATAAGACCACTTACCTGGGGGCGAATTTCCGCAATTCTAAAAGCCGAGACTCGTCCCGGAAGTTCAGTTACGAGTTCTACAGATTCCGTAGAAACTTCTATTGTTGAGACTTCAGGAACCTGAGCTTGCCCCTGAGATTGGGCTTGCTTACCGCAACTCGAACTAAAAGCGACAACAAAAATCAAGACAACAGCAAAAAAGCATTTTCTAGACATTGTCCATCTCCAAAACAAACGTTTATTTAGAAATTTGAACCTAATACCCTTTATATACTGCCCATTTATTAGACTTTATTCTTCCTACTTGGTTACAAAAAATCCTTAAATGGCGCCTTTCCTCACTATCTGAAGAATTGCTTACCTGTCAACTTAAAAAGAAGTTGTTCGAAGGTTCTTTATTTGGCTCTCAATTTTCCAAAAAAATCTTTCAACAATTTTTCACAGGGATCACGAAGAATTCCACCCACAATTTCTGGCTTATGGTTAAAAAAAGGTGATGAAAAAAGACCAAACACTGTTTCAGCTCCAGATTTTGGGTCGTAAGTACCAAAGAAAAGTTTCTTTATTCTGGCATGAACTATGGCTCCATAGCACATAACACAGGGTTCAAGAGTAACATACAAAGAACAATCCACAAGACGATAATTACCAATTCTTTGAGCGGCTTTTCTCATTGCGATAATTTCAGCATGACCGGTAGGATCCTTAAGACCTATCGGCTCATTATGAGCAAGTGCCAAAATCTGCCCTTCGGGGGCTACAACAAGGGCACCAACAGGGACTTCTCCACGTCGAGCTCCTTCCTCCCCCACCCGTAGAGCCAGCCTCATATAATGTTCGTGTCTTTCTACCAGCGAATCCACTGTTCAGAAAATTTAATTATCCCCCCAACGGAATCCTCTATAAAAACCCCATCCCAAAAAAAGGAAACTCTTTCCCTATCCTTCTCTAGCCATCTAAGACTTTCCGCTACTTCATCATTTCCCATATTCTGGAAGCAAATACCCACGATACCGGCACAGAGTCGGGTAAAGGCACGTGGAGAATTTATGTATGGCATTATCGTCTTCCAGGAAGTTTCGGAATAAACATTTTTCCAAACCGTTGTGACCCTCGCACAACCCCATAAAGCTCCTTCAACCAGAGCATCGTTTTCTAAATGGTTACCTTCTGGATCAACGTAGGACCAAAGAATTTTCCCATACTCGAGAGCAAGCCCCAGATGATGTCTAAGCACTTCTCCCATAGCTTCAGGAACGCCCCAGCCCATACCGCCTGATTCATCGTTCAGATACCACATAAAACGTCTCAGCACAGTTCGAGCCCACTCCATATCAGATTCAGCATGAAAGGCAACAAGTCGACCGATGAGAGTTACCGCTCCCCATTTTTCTACAGGATCAGGAGAAGAAAGGAAAAATACCAGCGGGTTTAAACTTGCTGTCGGGCAAGAAAAGATAAGATCAATAGTCGCTTTGTCAGAATCATTCCATAAAAGGCTTTTTTCTGATTTTTTCCGTTCAAAAAGGGCCTTTAATTCGTTTCTTATTGCCCTTGAGCTTAATCTGGACATTTTTAACCAGAACCGGGAGTTTTACCCGCTCGGTTTACCAGATAATTATAAGCCGACAGGGCTGCCTTAGCGCCTTCCCCGGCCGCAACCACAACCTGCTTGTAAGGAACACTTGTCACATCGCCACAGGCAAATACTCCAGCAACACCGGTTCTGCACATTTCATCCACAATAATTTCGCCTCGCTCGTTTGTGGCCAGCACATCAACAAAAAGAGATGAATTGGGCATAATTCCGACTTCTATGAAAACCCCCTCTACATTAAGAGTCTTGGTTTTGTTTTCCTCTAAAGACAAAATCTCGATCCCTTCAACCTCCTGCTTTCCCAGAATAGCTACAGGTTTATGACGAGTAAAGATTTCCACCATGGGGGATTTTTTAACTCTTTCCTGAAGCAAAGGATCTCCTGTAAGTTCTGTCAAAGAAACAAGGTAGATGTGCTTTGCTATAGGCATAAGGTCTATTACGGCTTCGAGTGCAGAATTTCCTCCACCAATGACGGCAACGGTTGCATCAGCAAAAAGGGGAGCGTCACAGGTTGAACAGTAAGAGACTCCCCGCCCTAGAAATTCCTTCTCTCCAGGGATGTTGAGTCGCTTATGCTGTCCTCCTGTGGCGATAATTAGAGTTTTGCCATAAAAAGATCTACCATCTTTTGTGGTTACTCGCTTAATTCGCCCCGTAATGTCGGCCGATACAACTTCCTGCCCTATAACCGTTTCTACACCGTATTTTTCAACATGTTCTCGAAACTTTTTGATAAGATCCTGCGCATTAACCTGACTAAATCCGAGATAGTTATCAATGTCGTAGGTCCATGTCACCTGACCACCGATGTTGCCGCTTATAACAAGAGTTTTTAATACCTTGCGAGCCGCATAAATAGCAGCGCTCAAACCGGCAGGACCAGCTCCGAGAATTATCACATCGTATAGAGTTTCTATTTTGCGCACGTCCGGAGATTCTATTCCCAGCTTTTGATACAAAAGTCCGGAAGCCTCGTAGAAAATCACATCAAGATAACCTCCTACGGTCTCGTCTCCCACAAGCACCTGAGGAAGAGCTCCACTTCCGGTCTTTTTCACCATTTCAAACCACTGATCACTATAGGGAGGAGCGTCAATCTCAAGAAATTCTATTCCCTTTTCTTTTAATAGTTTTTTAACGCTATCGCAAAAAGGGCATCCTGAAACTGTATAAACGGTAACCCGAGAAACGGTCATCTAGACCCAACCCCCTTTATAAAGGATTCTATCTAGAGGCTGAAAAACCCGTTGTCCTTAAGAAAGAAGCCCTTTTTCTTTGAGAGTTTTAACTATATCGGTCTCTTCGTATCCTACAATCACCACGTCATCTATGGCGATTACGGGAACAGTGCGAGCGCCCCCGGAAATACTTCTCATTTCTTTAAGTCCTTCGGGGTTTGATGAAACATCGACATCTTCAAAAGAAATCCCTTTCGTGGTAAGAAATTCCTTAGCTTGCTTACAATATGGGCAGGTTGGCGTGCTGAATATTCTCACACGGGAAGCCATATTTTTTACTCCTGTTAGAAAATTAAAAGTGGACACTTTAGCTGTGTCCACTGTAGAGATTGCCTTAGAACCAATACTAAGAACCTTTCAAAACACGACGTAAAGCCAGAGAAAGCCGCTTAACGTGTTCTTGCTCTTCCTTTATTAGCAAATCGATCATTTCCCGTCCTCTGGTATCATCTGTTGCTTCCTTCATGCTGACGAAAAACAGCACAGAATCTTTTTCAAACTGAATGGCAAGCCTCAAGGCATCCTGAACCGAAGAAATTTTCTTAAGTTCCTGTTCAACTCCGGAAGGACTATTAAAGATATGTTCCTGGGCCATCATTTTAATGTAGGCATCAAGTTCATCGGATATGTCAGGAACGGTTGGTTGCTGAGCCTGTGGGGGCAGAAGCTTTTTAAGTTCGGCAAATCTAGCCTTGTGGTTTTCTTCCTCTTTTGCAAGTTCTAAGAAGAGATTCTTTACATCAACATTTTCAACTAATTGAGCCGCTTGAGTGTAAAAAGCCTTACCGTTTTCTTCAATATTTATGGCTATGTCAAAAACTTCTGCTGCGTTAAATCCGAAAAGCATTTCTTCCTCCTTATCTATAATCAAAGAAAGCAGCAGAGTGATATTCCACACTGCTGCTTTGCTAACTAGCTATTCTTTTTCAAAATCGCTTTTGCTGGCTCCACAAACCGGACAGGTCCAATCGTCTGGAAGTTTTTCAAAAGGCGTTCCCGCTGGGATGCCTCTATCTGGATCTCCTTTGGCAGGGTCGTAAACATAACCACAGATTGAACATACGTAACGATCCATTTTACCCTCCTTTTTCAATTTTGCCCTACTACAGTATTGCTTCTGCTTATCACTTTAATCTTATCTTCACTATAAGAAGTCTCTCTAGCTTTGCAAGTTTTATCTTTATCTTGTGCAAGGCGTTTAAAATTTTTATATTTATTTTCCAAAGAGGAGATAAAAGGCGAGGAGGAGAGATGTTTAGGTTAAACAAAGATGGTTTCATGATTTATGATCCTTTTCATGAAAATCTGGGAAAGGATCTTGATAAAAAGCATAAATGCGCCGATTGTTCATTTTGCCAAATGTGTGCAGAAAGCCGATGTAATTTGTGCCGTAACAGAAGCAAACAGTTATGTAGAAGCAAATTAAGTCTGAAAGACCAGATTGAATTTTATGACAAACTGAACAAATCGTGATCAAGGAGAAAGGGGCTGTGAAACGGATTCTTTTGACAACGGTAATGTTCTGTTTAGGTGTAGTATTAATAACCACAGAAGCCAAGTCCGATTGGTGTTTTAATCTTAGGGATTTTTCAAGACCAGATTTAATAACCGCTAGAGCAATTGTATCGTTCTATCGTCAACCATGGTCTGAGTGGCTTCAAAGCTTCATTGCGAAGCGATTTGAAGGTGCTGAAGCGAGCGACCTAAGATCTATTTATAAAGCCACTTCAGGTAATCTGCTTTTCATTGACAGCCAATTTAAGCCAAAGGACTCCATGAGTGCTATCATGAGGAAGTTTTCTGGCAGTGTGCCAAGAGAAGAAGAGATAAATCGGTTGATTCGAGAACTGGAGGAAGCTCGACAGGGATTATCAAATCAGTTTCCGGCAGGAATAGATCCCGATACTATCAAGCTTTGTCCATCTCAAGAACCGGAAAAGAATTTCTTCATCTCGGGGGAAGCAATAGAAAAAGAGCGAGAAAATAACGTTATTCAATGGGCAAAGCATCAGAAAAAAGCTTATGAGCGGTTAGCAGAGAAGGGACTTGAACTGGATTCTATATTTACCGCCTCCGTTATAGGTCTTCTCAAAAGTAAAACGCCTTATCCCGGCTTGTCATGGATATCTTTTGTTGATAACGAAACAGCTATGGTTGATTTTCTCAATTTTGATGTTCTATATCGCATCCCAACATACAAAGCTCTAAAGGAAGCACTACCCAAGTATGAAGATCTGGCAAGATCATCTCAGATCTCCGTAAACATTCCCGAAAAGCTCAAGCCTGGCTATCACGGTCCCGCTATTACAAATGTCCAAAAAAGACTCGCCCAAGAAGGATTTTTCAAAGGTGCACCAACCGGAGTTCTTGACGAAGAAACCAAAACAGCTCTTATAAATTTTCAACGAACCCATTTTGTAACGCCTGACGGAACGGTAGGGCAAAAGACCGTTGAGAAAATGAATATTCCCTACGAAGAAAAACTCAACTGGATTCGTATAACTTTAGAGGGTATGGAGGAAGCCCCTTTTAGATTATACAGCCATTTCATATGGGTAAATATTCCGACTTTCTCCTTAGAGTATTACTACGATGGAAACCTGATCTCCAGACACAAGGTCATTGTTGGTAGAACCGATGGAAAACAAATAAAAGTTCGAGGAAAGATCGTCCGATGGAATAATACTCTACCACTTGTAAGCGAAATTAAATCCGTCGTTATAAACCCTCGATGGTATGTTCCTGAAAGAATAAGAATTGAACTTGAAAGAGAGGCAGCAAATGACGAATTTTATTTCCAAAAGCGCGGATTTAGAATGCTCGATTCAACATATTCCTGGGGAGAGCCAAGACTTTACCAACTCCCTGGCGGTAGAAATCCTTTGGGAAAGGTTAAGTTCTTATTCGACAATCCCTACGGGTTCTTTCTACACGACACACCAGAACAACATCTGTTTAAAAGAGCTTTTCGAGCTATATCGCACGGATGTGTCAGAGTCGAGAGAGCTTTAGACCTGGCGAGAGAAATACTTGAAAGAGACAATCCCAAAAAAGCAGATCAAATCGATTCATACTTGAAAAAACCAGATCAAACTTTCATCACACTGGAACGTCCTGTCCCCATAGTCATAACCTATTTTCCTGTTTTGGTATCCGAAGATGGACTTCTGGAATTCGGTGGGGATATTTATGGATGGAAAGAACAAAATGGTTTCAAGGTATTTTTTTAATTGCAACCATTTGTAATCTCAGGAGCAAGTTTTCCCCTTTTATTTCCCAGTAGCCGATACTGCATCCTCTATATCCTGAAAATAGGAATAGAGGATGTTTTTATTTCTAGTTCAGTTCCAAATCCACCAGGCATTCAACGTGGGGAGTATGGGGGAACAAATCAAAGGGCTGAACTGCCCTTATGCGATATTTTGACACAAGCAACCCAACGTCTCGAGCCAACGTCGTAGGATTACAGGAAACAGCGATAATTCTGGGTGGAGCAAGATCAAGAAGAGCCTTAACAACCTTTGGATGCATGCCGGCTCTAGGCGGATCTATGATAACCAGGTGAGGGGCACGATGTGCTAGAGTCTTGATAACATCTTTTATGTCGCCTGCGTAAAAAACACAGTTTTCTATACCATTTGAAAAGGCGTTCTTTTGAGCGTCTCTTACTGCATCTTCCACAAGTTCTACGCCTACAACAAATCGTGCTTGTTTTGCTAGAAGAAGCCCAATAGAACCCGTCCCGCAGTAAAGATCCCACACTTCTTCCGATCCAGAAAGATTAGCCCATTCGATAATCTTTCCATAAAGCTTTTCCGCTCCAGACGGGTTGGTCTGGAAAAAAGAATGAGCAGAAATAGCCAGATTGATATGGAGACACCGCTCTGTTATGTTCCCCGATCCCCAAATGATTCTGGAATTTTCCCCAACAGCAACCTGTGATTTCTGATCGTTTACGGAATGAACCAAGGTCGTAATAGCTACCCCTGATCGGCAGAGTTCCTCAAGCTTCTTGGCAAGACCATCAATGGTTTTTTCGGAATCGGAATGGGACCTTGTTATGATGTGAACCAGGCGTTCTCCTGTATTTTTGGCTTCCTTTATCACCAAAAACCGCCAGAACCCGGTGTGACCAGAAATACCGTAAGCGGGAAGGCCACTTTCCCTGCAAAAAAATCTCACCGCTTTGAGAATATCAACAGCTTCGGGTGACTCCAGAGAACATTCTTCAACGTCGAAAACTCGATCAAAGGCTCCGTAAACGTGAAGTCCAAGCCCACAACCTCGCTCTAGTTCTTGATTTTTGTAGTTTTGAATTTCATCAGGTCTAAGCCATCGTCTTGCAGAAAAGGCAAATTCCATTTTGTTGCGATAATACCGGGTAACGGGCGAAGGCTCTATAGGAAGAAGCGGCACGGATTCCAGACCAGCAATATGGCTGAGAGATTCTTCCACTTGACGAGCTTTCCACTCAATCTGAGAAGAATAATCCAGCCTTTGCCATAGACATCCTCCACAGTAACTTTCGTGCATGCAAAAAGGATCACGTTCCCACGGCGAAGGTTCTAACACTTCCAGAACCCTGGCAAAAAAATGATCTTTTTTCTTTCGAAGGACTATTGCCTTAACCAGTGCTCCGGGAAAGGCTCTTTCAACAAAAACAACGGTTCCATTCGCTCGTCCTATTCCGGCTCCACCGTAAGCAAGCTTATCAATTCTGAGAACAATTTCCTCTCCCTTTTTCACAACGAGTATCCTCTAACTTAGAAATTATAGAAGCCACAGAATCGCCTTATACTCCCATTAAAGAGTTATCTATGCTGCTTGAGCTGCCGAAATTCTTTCTAACTCGGCTTTCTCAAATAGATGGATAGCGTCCAGCAATATCTTAACATGTCCGTCAGACTTAGCCATGGCTCTAACAAAGGGAAGACTTACACCAGAACCAAACCTGGGAGGTGGTTCCACATCTCGAGCTTTAATGGTCTCCACATGAGAAACGGTATCGACTATAACTCCCACATGAAAAACGCCTCGCTCGAGAGGAATTTCCAAAATCACAATGCATGTTCTCTCATTGTAATCCGCTCCCGGCATATTAAGTTTAAGTCTTAGATCAATAACCGGTATTACCTTACCTCGTAAATTGATAACACCTTTTACAAATGAAGGTGCTTGCGGAATTTCACGAATTGGCATTATTCCAACAATTTCCTTAACGTGCAGCACATCAATCCCGTATTGTTGATTGTTAAGATGAAAAATAAGATATTTCCCTTCCTGCCCAAGAAAACTCTTTGCAGAAACGCGAGCTTCCTGAACATCCTGTGATACCCTGGCAATAAGATCTTTAATGCTCAAGAGTCGTGACGGTCTTGGAACATAACCACTAGCATGTCTGTATGCACTGTCGGAAAATCTCATGTCAACAAAAGAGGGTATATCAATAGCAAGGTCTATATCCATGCTCTCCTTCATGTAAGAAACCATTTTGCCAAGCGCATCAAGATCTGGTCTGAGGTCGTCAGCTTTTATTCCCTGAGTTTCTGTGAGAACATTTTTCAAGATGGGCACTTTAAGCCCCAGCGTTTTTTGCGGATCCAGGAAGGTTACTCCAATTTCAGCCGCCTTTTCAGGCTTTTTAGTTATAAAATCGCCCGCTTCAACCATCAATCTGACAAATTCTTCCACGGCTTCCCCATGTCTATCGATGATTTCAGACCGGAAAGCCACAACGCAACAGGGATGATTCTGCCATACCTCCGCAGACAGGAATAGTTGCTCCGCAACGCCTTCAGCTATGGCTTTTGTCCCAATGGGCTCAGCCACGAGGAAACCACTGGCTTCGGGATTTATTTTAAGAAATTCGGGCATTTTTACAGGCGGAACCACTTCATAGAAAAAATCTCCTTCCCGGCTTCCAGCAATTCCAGCTTTAAGTCCCAATTCATTCATAAACATGTGCGAAATAATATGATGAATGGACAGCTCGTGGGGAATGCAAAAAGTCTTGTTTTTGAAAAATTCCACCAGTGACTTCAGGGGCTCCTTTTTGCGAACGCAAATACTACCATTTTTGTGAGCAAGCAACACAACCTTTACTGGAACGTTATATGCGAAGAGATCCATAGCAATGGGCGCAAGAACCAGAGCTCCATCCACCGTGCCCTGTTCCAAGGCTTCCCGGACAGGATTCCAGCTCGTCATACAAATAGTCTGAAGAGAAGCAAAATGTTTCGGAGCAACTTTACCTGTGTCTATCAAATGCTTTGCAACCCCAAGAGTAAGATGGTCGGTAATCTGAATGTGAGCAATATTCAGAATCGGTTTTCCACTGGCGTCTAGCACGGGTTTTCTTTCTGGAATTTCCTGGGAAAGAGTCTGTAGAGTCCTCCCGGAAAAAGTCTGTTCAATAACCCTCAAAAGTTCCGGTGGAGCAAAGGGCTTGGAAATAATATTACTTGCCCCAGCCTCGGAGGCTTCCACCACCTCCTTTTTTTGTGCTCTTCCCGTAGCCAGAATAAAAGGCAGCTCTCGGTATTTCTCTTGCTGTCGAACCCATTTTAAAAGTTCAATGCCGCCCATTTTGGGCATATTCCAGTCACTAATAATAACATCCACATCGGGGTGCTTAGCCAGAAGAGATATGGCATGATCACCATCGTCGGCTTCTATGATGTTGTTAAACCCAAGATCGTTTAATACCTTACACTCCATCCGGCGAGTTATCTTCGAATCCTCAACAAGTAAAATTTTTATTCCCTTATCAACTGCCATAATGATTCCCTCACTTTAGCCTAAATTTTACCTAAATTGTTCCAATATTTTCAGAACATCCTTGTCAGAAGGAAAAACTGGTTCTACAAGAGAAGAAACACCCATCTCCATCAGAAAATCATCACCAAAGACAGGGCGATCGGTGGTTTTAAAGAAAACCCCCGTGAAAATGGGCGGAGCTGGCAGGAGAGCAAGCTCAAGAGCCTTTTTTAGATCAGCTGGGTCATGAGACGAATCCAGAGGTTTTACGTTCTTCCTGAACCAGTCCAGGGGTCTGGGATCCCAGGTGATGCAGGGCTGAATAATATCTACGTAGGAAAATCCTCTACACTGAATTGCTTCCATCATGATGGACTTCAACTGAGCTCGATCGAGCGCAAAAGCTCGAGCCACAAAGGCTGCCCTATGAAGTATGGCAATTCCCAGAGAATTAAGCGGCGGCTGGGTTACTCCATCAGGGTTAAGACTTCGCCTTTCCCCCGGAGGCGTAGTTGGGGAAGCCTGTCCTTTGGTAAGAGCATAAATCGAATTGTTATGGACAAAAAGCGTAATGTTTGGGTTTCGTCTTAAGGTGTGAATAAAGTGATTTCCTCCCTCGCCGTAACAATCGCCTTCCCCGGTTGTAACAATAACAGTAAGATTGGGTTGAGCTACAGCTATTGCAGTAGCTACTGGAAGGGCTCTTCCATGCAAACCGTTGAAAAAATTGCAGGGCATGTAATGAGGAAGCTTTGCCGCCTGCCCTATGCCGGAAACAAGACATATTTCATGGGGATGTTTCCCAAGTTCTACCAGAGCCTCTTTAAGAGTGGTCAAAATTGCATGGTTAGGACACCCGGGGCACCACTGAACAGGTGTTTCGGAATAAAAATCGCTAATCTCGACCATAAAAACGTCTCCTTATGTCTTGAGCCGTAACCGGCAAGCCACTGTAAAAAAGCATACTTTTAGCATCTCGAATTACAAGCTCTCTTCTAAGAAGGCTGGCAAACTGCCCGGTTGCATTCTGTTCTATAATGGTAATGCTTGCTTTGGGCGGGAAAAATTCCTCCTTGGAGGATAATTCTGGAAGGGGCCACAATTCTGTAAAATGCAAAGCACCAATTCGCTTTCCTTCTTCTCGCAGTATTTCCACCGCTTCAAATATAGCCTGTCTTGTGCTTCCCCATCCTACAAAAACTTCTTCCACGTCGTCTTCCATAAAAAATCTTTCGGGAGGGCGTATTTCCCTTCGAAGAGATTGAAGCTTTCTAAGGCGCTTTTCCATCATTGGCACAGCAACGCCATCAAGGTCTTCTGTAATATGTCCGTCCTCGTCATGTTCATCGCTGTCGGCGGTAACAAGATATTTGCTTTGCCCTGGGTAAAGTCTGGGAGATATTCCAGAAGCGGTAATGGAATATCGTTTATAAGTTGAAAAATCTGAAGGTGAAGCAATAAAAGTCTCAACCTTTGCCAGTTCCACATCAAAGTCTGGTATAGAAAACTGAGAATCCGCCAGAAACTGGTCGGTCATAACAATGATGGGTATTTGATACTTGTCGGCTAAATTGAAAGCTCGAACCATTTTGTGGAAGGCATCATAGGGATCAGACGGAGCCAGAACAACTTTAGGAAATTCTCCGTGTCCTGAGTGGATAGCAAATAAAAGATCTCCCTGAGCTGTGCGGGTCGGAAGTCCTGTTGCTGGTCCCGGTCTTTGTGCAAGCACAACAACAACCGGCACTTCCACCATGCCTGCAAGGCTCAAAGCTTCGACCATCAGAGAAAATCCGCCTCCAGAGGTTGCCGTCATAGCTCGAACCCCGGCAAACTGGGCGCCTATAGCCATATTTATGGCGGCAATTTCGTCCTCTGCCTGCTCGGTAAAAACTTTGCATTCCTTTCTGTGCTGAGTAAGGAAAGTAATAATACCGGTGGCGGGAGTCATGGGATAGGCTGCCATAAAGCGACATCCTGCTTTGACAGATCCAAGAGCAATAGCAGGGCTTCCTGCTATCAAATAAAAGCGATCAGGGCGTTTTTCCAACTTCCAGGGACATATTCCCTGACAGGATTTTTCCGCAAAAAGGTAGCCATCTCGAGCTGCTTCCACGTTGTTTTTAATCACTGTTTCTGCTTTGCCCTGGAATTCATCCTCAACCGCCACTTGCAGCGCTTCAAAATCGCCTCCAATGACCGACCACAGAGCTCCCACGGCAATAGTGTTGGCATAAATTGGGCTTTGCCATTTTTCTCGAGCAATTTTATTGAAAGGAACGAATATTTCCGTCGCACCGTCCGTATTGTCCTGTTCATCAGCTATAAGCAACCCATTGGGATTGAGCCAGGAGCGATATTTTTTTCGTGCCTCTTTCCTGAGCGGAAGTAATACATCGGCATCACGCCGTGGAGCATTTTTCAATGAAGTAGAAATCCTAATAGAGTAACTATTAAGTCCGCCTCTTATGCGTGATTCGTATTCTTGCCAGGAAAAAACAGCAAGTCCGCACTTAGCTGCCGCCACCGAAAAAATAGATCCCACAGTCTGGATGCCTTCTCCTGCAGCTCCAGCAATAACAACATTAACGTCCATCATTTTTAACTCTCTTTCCTTTAATTATCTCCACAAACCTTGATAAGCTGAATTTACCCGAAGTTTTAGGTCTATCGCTAATCCACGAAATAAATCCACCAACCCAGGAATCAAAAGAATCGGCCACTTTTTCTATTTTGCCAAGCGTATCAACATAGAATACTTCCGATGTTGCTACGTTAAGCGCTACAAAAATGTCAATTTCTGTTTCTTGATGATCTATCAAAATCTTCTTGGTCCCGATATAGCCAATTATTACAAAGTCTTTGGGAAAGTTTTGAAACTGATTCCTAAAAGCTTGAGTTGTTCCAAGAACAAAAGGGAAATTTCCAAATCCAGACTTCCAGCAACAATGATTTGCTGGATCATCATCTAGATCTTTAAAATGGACGCTGAGAAATTCAAGGTATGATCTAGGGAGCCTTACTCCCAAGGTGTTATAAACCATTTCATCAGAAACATTTGTCATAATAAAATTTTCCTGTCCTAAAACTTAACCATTTTTATAAGCTCTTCGTAAGCTTTTATCTCTTCCGGGGTCAATTCACGATGGAGAAGTTTTTTGTTAACCATGATGGGAATACCTTCATGAAGTGCTAAAGCGACGGCATCGCTCGGGCGACTGTCAAATATCCTTTCTTCACCATTAATGCGAGCATAAACTTTAGCGTAGAAAGTATTTTCTCGCATGTCATAAATTTCTATCTTATCAAAGGTCACACCAGCCTGATGGAGAATCGACAGATAAAGATCGTGGGTAAGTGGGCGCTTAGGCTCCACAAATCCTTTTTCCTTAGCGATAGCGGTAATTTCAGCATCTCCCACAAACATCATAAAATAATAGGGCGAGTCTTCTGTTTCTTTGAGAATAACCATATTTCCCTGAGTTCTATCAGTTTTGATATAAACTTCCTTTGCTTCAATAAAAGCATCATCCTGAGAGTTTTTTTCCCGAAGCAAATCCTTTTCTTCCATGTTTTAGACCTCCCTTTCCTATTATTTCGTGGAGGTGCACAAATACCTGTGTCCTGCTATACTTTTTCATTAGGGGTTACTACTTGAGGGCTTACACCCACCACACGCCATCTTGTGCCCTGAGGCGTGTCTTCAAGCTGAATAGACTTTTCAGCAAGCATGGCTCTTATCCGATCCGCTTCATCAAATCTCTTTTCCTTTCGCGCCTCCGCTCTCCTGGCAATCCACGCTTCAACTTCTTCCACTGTCATACCGGTTGACTTTAATTTAATCAAATTCTGCTCCTGTAAAAATTCTTCCGGCGCTCTCTCAAGAATGCCCAGAATAGAACCCGTTTCTCTTAAAAAAGCGACAGCCAGTTCAACAAGCTCTGCAGCTGGACCTTTAAGCTTTTTCCGTCCCGAGGTTTCAAGGAATCGCTGAAGTGCATTCCGTAGGTCAAACATAAGCCCTACAGCCTGAGCCGTGTTAAAGTCATTGTTCATGGCTTCTAGAAATTTTTCTGGAAATGAAAAAACCTTTTCAGAAAGTTCAGCATCAATACTGGTGTGGGCTTTGGAATTTGAAAGAGCAACAATACGATCTTTGTCCAGGAGCAAAGGCATAGACGCTCTCGGTGAAGGAAACACTTCTCCCTTCATATCTTGTGTCACTTTAAAACCTGGTTGGTTGACAACGTCGCCCTCTTTTCCAAGGCGAACCAAGGCTTCGGAAACAGTCATATAAAGCCGTTCCAAGCCTCGTTCGGATTCTTTAATTGCATCATCAGAAAAATCCACCGGACTGCGGTAATGTTTGGAAAGGACAAAGAGGCGTAAAACTTCCGTATGGATTTTATCCAAGATCTCACGAATAGTGAAAAAGTTGCCCAAAGATTTGGACATCTTTTCATTGTTGATATTCACAAAACCATTATGAAGCCAATATCTCACAAAAAGCTTACCAAAGGCAGCTTCTGATTGTGCAATTTCGTTTTCGTGATGCGGGAATACAAGATCCTTTCCGCCACCGTGGATGTCAAAGGTTTCCCCCAGATATTTTGCGCTCATTGCCGAACATTCAATATGCCATCCTGGGCGTCCTGGTCCCCAGGGGCTGTCCCAGGCAGGTTCGCCTTCTTTACTACCCTTCCAGAGCACAAAATCAAAGGGGTTACGTTTGTGCTCGTCTATATCTACTCTAGCTCCCGCCATCATATCTTCAAGACTTCTGCCGGATAGCTTCCCATAACCCGAAAAGCGTTCTACCGAAAAATACACATCTCGTCCGGACTGATAGGCGTAGCCTTTCTCGAAAAGCTTTTTAATTATCTCTATCATGTCGCTAATGTGTTCTGTTGCTTTAGGTTCCACAGTTGGACGAAGCACTCCAAGGCGATCCATGTCCTCGTAAAAAGCCGCAATGTAACGTTCGGCGATGCTGCGATAATCGGTATTTTCTTCTTGAGCTCTTCGGATGATTTTATCGTCTATATCAGTAAAATTTCTTACGTAAACCACTTCATACCCAAGGAAGGAAAGGTAGCGGTAGATAACATCAAATACCACAGCGCTTCTGGCATGACCAATGTGGCAATAGTCATAAACGGTTACTCCGCAAACATACATTCTGACCTTCCCGGGTTCAAGAGGCTGAAATTCTTCTTTGGTTTTAGTAAGAGTATTGTAAACTACAAGTCTCATCAGAATTGCTCCTTTCCGATGCTAATCTCCACCAAATTTTTTATAGATGAGAGCCACAGCATAAACAGCTATTCCTTCTTCTCTTCCTGTAAATCCGAGTCCTTCCGTGGTTGTAGCCTTAATGCTGATCTGATTTGACTTGAGGCCGGTAGCTTGAGAAATAGTTCTGATCATCTGATCTCTATAAGGGGCGATGCGAGGTTTTTGAGCCACAACAGTCACATCTATATTGCCTACTGCATAACCAGCTTGATCAATCATTTCGAGCACCTTCTGAAGTAACACCATACTGGAAATACCTTTGTATTTTGGGTCAGAGTCAGGGAAGTGGCGACCAATGTCTCCCAGTCCTGCAGCTCCAAGAAGTGCGTCACACACGGCATGGAGCAGAACATCAGCATCGGAATGGCCGGCAAGCCCAAATTGTGAAGGAATTTTAATTCCTCCCAGCATAAGAGGGCGATCCTTCACAAAAGGATGAACATCGTATCCCATCCCGATTCTTACTTCGCATTCTTTCTTTGCAGGTGCCATGTAAGCCACTCCATATCTTCTTTCGACGTAATTTTAATATTAAGAGGGTCTCCCTCCACAATTGCCACAGGATTCTTTAACCTTTCAACCAATGATGCATCATCTGTGCCAACAAAGTTCGTTGAAAAGGCTTCTTCATAGGCTCGGATAATAATATCTCGACGGAATATCTGAGGAGTCTGAGCAAGCCACAGAGTTGATCTATCAAGAGTTTCATTGATGATATAGTCATAGGAATAATTTTTTACCCGCTTTACCGTATCTCTAGCAGGAATAGCTGCTATCGCTGCTCCAACCAATCGTGCTTTTTCAAAAACCCGAAGGAAGACTTCTTTTGAAACCAGAGGGCGAGCTCCATCATGCACAGCCACCCATTCAATACCGTCTGGAATAACTTTTAGTCCCTCCCATACACTTTCCTGCCGTTCAGAACCACCGGGAACTGTTATAAATGATACTTGCTCATTTTGGAAACAAACTCTCCTTTCATCACCCTTTTGAATTGTCAAAGATGTTAAAAGTTCTGTAAGTGAAGATTCTAGAATTTTCTTGTAATGTTGAAAATTGTCTCTAGGAAGCACTACAATGCATGAAGAAACAGGAGCGGCGCTAATCACAGCATGAAGAGTCCAAGCAAGAAGAGGTTTTCCCATAACTGGAACAAACTGTTTTGGCAAATCCCCACCAAAACGCAGGCCTTGACCCGCGGCGGGAATAATAACAGCGACTTTTTCCATGGTTTTTTGTTCCTTATGATAGAATAGAAAGGAGGAGAGCTGGTCTATAAGCCGGGTTCTGTCTGCCGGCTTTTCATCAGCCGACAGCACGGTCATTTCTCTGGTCCCTGTCGTTACCGACGGGATCTAGCGACCTACCCGGGAGCTTCGGGCGGGCCACCCTCAATCGCTCCCCTATTTGGTCTTGCTCCAGGTGGGGTTTGCCTAGCACCCGATGTCACCACCGGGTCTGGTGAGCTCTTACCTCACCGTTTCACCCTTACCACCGTCCTTCTGCCGTTCTGGCAAACCAGAACAACAGCGGAGGGGCGGTCTGTTTTCTGTGGCACTTTCCTCCCGTCACCGAGACTGGGCGTTACCCAGCACCTTGCCCTGTGGAGCCCGGACTTTCCTCCCCGCGATAAGCAATTGTAGCAAAAAATACTACAATGTTTTCGCGGAGCGACCGTGCGACCTGCTCTCCTCTTAAAACCACTTTTATTCTAACACTTGCAATACATCAAAGCAAGGTGAGGTTGTTAGAAAAAGGTTGTGAAGACAACTACCCATGTGGTTACCATATTTTGGTAAGGCTATAGCATGCCACGACCTTTTTGCTCAAAAATAAATTTCCAGCCAGCATCCATAGAAACTTGAGAAATCTGGTTGTCCTGGATTATAATGACAAAGTCTAAACCGTAAACGCAAAGTTACAACCGGACCCGTGAAATTTAAAGATATTAAAAAGGTTCTGAGACATGCAAGAAGCTATCTCCAGAAATGAAATAGAAGAATTTGTAAAAGCCATAGTTCAGAAAAGCCTCGAAGCAGCAGTAGAGGAATTCGTTCGCAGAAACGAACAGAGGGCAAAAGAATTCTCTTTGATGGAAAGAATCGTAAAAGTCGAAGAAGAGCTAAAATCCTTGAGAGAAATAGAAATATCAAGATTTGAATCATCTGAAAAAAGATTCGAAGCTTTGCAAAGAGAAATGGCAGCCAGATTCGAAGCTTCCGAGAAAAGATTCGAGGCCTTGCAGAGAGAAATGATAGCCAGATTTGAAGCTTCTGATAAAAAATTCGAAGCAATGGAGAAAAGGTTTGAAGCTCTTCAGAGGGAAATGATAGCTAGATTCGAATCCTCTGAAAAAAGATTCGAATCTTTGCAAAGAGAAATGATAGCCAGATTTGAAGCTTCTGATAAAAAACTTGAAGCGATGGAGAAACGATTTGAAGCTATTCAGGGGGAAATGATAGCTAGATTCGAAGCCTCTGAAAAAAGATTCGAATCTTTGCAAAGAGAAATGGTAGCCAGATTCGAAGCTTCCGAGAAAAGATTCGAGGCCTTGCAGAGAGAAATGATAGCCAGATTTGAAGCTTCTGATAAAAAATTTGAAGCAATGGAGAAACGATTTGAATCTCTTGAAAAGAGACTAACATTTACCCAGTGGTTCATAGGCATGGGGTTTACCCTGATAACGGCTGTTATGACAATACTTAGAATATATGCAAAATAAGGCCCAGAGTTATCACCCGGAAAAACTGTCACGGAAGATTATCCCCTAACATTTTTTAGTTTTCACAAAATAAAGACATCTTTCCAAATCGGATGCACAATACTGTGCACCCGATTCATGCTCTTTACTTGCACACACCTACCTGAGAATCTCCTTTTGGAATTACAGGCTTTCTCCCCACGCTGTAGTAAATAAAACCAGCTTCTTCCATCTGCTTCCGACGATAAACATTGCGAAGATCGACAAAAACTGGCTTTTTAAGAAGTTTTTTCAACTTCTGTAGATCTAGAGCTCGATATTCTCTCCACTCAGTAAGTAGCACCACAGCATCGCTTCCTTCACAAGCTTCGTAGGGACCGGAGCAATATACAAGGTCTGGAAGGAGCTTTTTCGCTTCCTTCATTCCCTGAGGATCGTGAGCCCGTATAGTTGCCCCTCGCTCTATAAGAGCAGGAAGGATGGTAAGAGAAGGAGCTTCCCTCATGTCGTCCGTATCAGGCTTAAAAGTAAGTCCCAAAACGGCTATGGTTTTTCCAGCTTCAGACCCCCCAAGAGCTTGTCGGATCTTCCTGACCATTCTGGCTTTTTGAGCTTCGTTTATCTCTACTACGGCTTCTACTATCCTGAGGGCAACCCCATATTCCTGAGCTATCCTGAGTAGAGCTCTAGTATCCTTAGGGAAACAGGAACCTCCGTAACCAGGTCCAGCCTGCAGAAAGCTCTTACCAATTCTCGCATCAAGCCCCATCCCCAGAGCTACATCCAGCACATTGGCTCCAGTTTCTTCACACAGAGCGGCAATTTCATTTATGAAGCTGATCTTCGTAGCCAAAAAGGCGTTAGATGCATATTTTGTGAGTTCTGCCGATTCAATTGACATAACCACGAAGGGAATTTCGGCAAGTAAAAGCGGTCGATAGATTTCCCTTAGAATTTCTTCCGCCCTGGCATTATCCACTCCAATGATAACCCTATCCGGTTTCATAAAATCTTCAATCGCTTCCCCTTCTCGCAAGAACTCTGGATTGCTTGCCATGTCAAAACTAGCATCAGGATTGGTTTCCTTTATGATTCTCGCCACCTGACGGGCTGTTCCAACAGGAACTGTGCTTTTTATAACAACTACCCTGTAATCGTTAAGCAGGGGAGCTATTTCTTTCGCCACCTCGTAAACATATGTCAAATCGGCATATCCATCGCCTCTACGTGAAGCGGGAGTTCCAACAGCAATGAAAACTACTTGAGCATCTCGAAGAGCTTCCTTCATATCTGTTGTGAAAGAAAGTCTTCCTGCACGGCGATTCTTTTCGACCATTTCATCGAGTCCAGGCTCATAAATGGGGATTCTCCCCGCCTTAAGATTTTCGATTTTGGATACGTCCTTATCAATGCAGACCACTTCATGACCGAAATCAGCAAATCCGGCGCCGCTAACAAGTCCCACATACCCCGTTCCCACAACGGCTATCTTCATGTTTTAATCCTCCCGCATATTTTTCAGGGTTCTTGCCTTTTTGTCAGGTCTAATTTATAAGCAAAGTCTTATATTTCGCAAAAAAATAGTCAACTTAGCTTATGAAAATTCCTTCATCCACCGCCCCACTACCAATCACGGCGGAAATGGGTGCAGGTAACACCAGGAGGTAAAAATGCCCTTTCAACTTTCAAAAGAGAACCTCATCAGGACCTTCGGCTTTCATGGAAAATCTCATAATTACTTCAGCATAGAAGCTTATGCTCAGACAGCAGGTATTGACCTGGATCGATATCCAGTATCCTGGAAAATCATACTAGAAAATCTTATAAGAAATCAAAACGATGCAGTAATAAACTTCGACGACATTTATAAAATTCTTCAGTCCTATTCTAATCCTAACAAACCCTGCGAAGTGCCCTTTTATCCAGCAAGATTACTTCTTCAGGACTTTACCGGCATACCCGTAGTAGTGGATCTTGCAGCCATGCGGGATGTGACGGTTCAATGGGGAGGAGATCCCTCTCGCATAAACCCAATGATTCCTGTTCATCTTGTAATAGATCACTCCCTGCAGGTAGATTCATGGGCTTGCAAAGAGGCTTTAAAGAACAACCTCGACCGCGAATTTGAACGAAATTCCGAAAGATATAAATTCCTTAAATGGGCTCAATCATCTTTTTCAAATTTTTCCGTTGTGCCCCCAGGAAAAGGCATCATCCATCAGATAAACATCGAACATCTGGCAACCGTAGTCGTAGTAGCTTCGGAAGACGGTAAAAATCCTACCGTTTTTCCTGATACTGTATTCGGAACTGATTCCCATACCACCATGGTAAACAGCATGGGGATCTTAGGATGGGGTATTGGCGGAATTGAAGCCGAAGCGGTCATGGTAGGACAACCTTACTATTTCCCGACACCACCTGTTGTTGGAGTCAGGCTAAGGGGCAAACTGCCCGAAAACTCATCGGCTACAGATGTTGCTCTTCTCATTACGGAGGAACTCAGGAAATACGGAGTAGTTGGAAGAATTGTGGAATTTTTTGGTCCTGCCTGCGATCATCTAACCTTTCAAGATCGATCAACCATAGCAAACATGGCTCCTGAATACGGCGCAACAATGGGATATTTTCCTGTTGATGAAAAAACTCTGAGATTTCTTGCGGAAACAGGAAGACCGTCATGGCTTATTGAACTTGTAGAAACCTATTGTCGGCTTCAGAAAATATTTGGAGGATATAAAGATCCCGAAAAAATATTATTCGAGCGCCTTATAGAAATCGACATCTCTAAAGCTGTGCCATCTGTTGCCGGACCGAAGCGGCCTCAAGACAGGATTCCCCTTTCCAGTCTTCCTGCATCTTTCCGTGACATTCTTTCTAAACCGAAATCTGATGGAGGGTATGAAATTCCAAAAGACGTAATTCTTTCCTCATCCAGCGACAAAGAACTTGATCACGGCTCTGTTGTCCTTGCATCCATAACCAGTTGCACAAATACGTCAAACCCTGAGCTTCTCGTCGCAGCAGGACTTTTGGCTCGAAAGGCGCGAGCTTTCGGCTTAAAACCTAAACCATGGGTAAAGACCAGCTTTGCCCCCGGATCCAGAGCTGTCGAGGCATACCTTTCAGAACTCGGACTCATGGAAGACCTCGAAGCACTCGGATTTCACATCGTAGGCTATGGTTGCGCTACCTGCATCGGAAACAGTGGTCCCCTTCCAGAACCAGTGTTCAAAGCCATTAAGGACCGTAATCTGGTTGTTTGCGCCGTTGTTAGTGCCAACAGGAACTTTGAAGGACGAGTCCATTCAGCAGTAAGAGCCAACTTTCTCGCTTCACCAGCTCTGGTTGTGGCTTTTGCTCTTGCAGGACGAATCGATATAGATTGGGATAAAGAACCTATTGGAATTTCTCCTGAGGGACGATCGGTTTTTCTAAGAGATTTACTGCCGTCGAAGGAAGAAATAACCACAGCAACCGCCAAAGCCAATAATCCTGAATACTATCTCAGCCTTCGAGACCAACTATTCCAGGGAAACGAACTCTGGGAGGCTCTTCCATCTTTCTCGTCAAACCTTTTTCCCTGGGATGAAAGCTCCACCTATCTCCGAAAACCTTCTTTCCTTGAGAACCTGACTAAAGAACCTCCTGGACTTTGCGACATTGAGGGAGCTCGCGTTCTGCTTCTACTTGGCGATTCTGTAACAACCGACCACATTTCCCCAGCGGGAGCCATACCTGAAGACAGTCCGGCTGGAAGTTACCTGAAAAATCTGGATGTTTTGCCAAAAGACTTCAACTCATACGGCTCAAGACGTGGAAATCACGAAGTCATGGTTCGGGGAACCTTTGCAAATATTCGTCTTAAAAATAAACTGGTTCCGGATAAAACCGGAGGCTGGACCGTCCATTTCCCAACGGGCGAAGTAGTAACGGTGTGGGAGGCGGCTCAGCGCTATCGTAAAGAAAGCATGCCTCTTATTGTAATAGCAGGAAAAGAATACGGCACGGGAAGTAGTCGAGACTGGGCAGCCAAAGGCACGGCGCTTCTCGGTGTAAAAGCAGTTATTGCGGAAAGTTTTGAGCGCATCCACAGAAGTAACCTTGTAGGCATGGGAGTTATTCCATTACAGTTTCTGCCAGGAGAATCAGCTGAAAAACTTGGATTGACAGGGGAAGAAATATATTCAATTCGAGGTTTGTCAAAGGCGACGGAAGACGCTAATCCCCAAAAGATTCTACCAGGTTCAGTTCTTACGGTGGAAGCTTTACATCCGGTAACAGGAAGAAAAATAGAATTTTCTGTTGTATGTCGTCTTGATACTGGAGTTGAAGTTGACTATGCTTTTCATGGTGGGATACTCCCGAAGATACTCAGGCAGGTAGTTTAAAGGAAACCTTTTTAAGGGGTGGGCTATTCCCCCACCTCGTAATCTATTTTTGGTCTTTTAACCGTCCCTGCCTTTTAGAAGCAGACGGGAAAAGACGAGGAGGCGGCCTATGGAAAGAGTTGTCAAGCCCGGCAAAAAAATCGTTCTTACCCAGGGGGACATCACTGAACTTTCCACCGACGCAATTGTCAATGCCGCCAATGAAGATCTCATTCTTGGAGGTGGAGTCGCGGGAGCAATCAAGAAAAAGGGTGGTCCCAGCATCCAGGAAGAATGCAACAAAATCGGCAGGATTAAAGTTGGAGAAGCGGTAGTTACAGGAGCAGGAAATCTTAAAGCAAAGTATGTTATTCATGCGGTTGGACCTAGATACGGAGAAGGAAACGAGGACGAAAAGCTACGAAACGCCACATGGAACAGCTTACTTAGAGCCACAGAAAAGGGTTGCAAGAACGTTGCCTTTCCCGCCATAAGCACAGGCATTTTCGGCTTTCCTAAAGATCGATGCGCCTCTATCATGCTCAAGACCGCTCAGGAATTTCTGAAAAATCAGGAAACGACTCTCGAAGAAGTGGTCTTCTGTCTCTATTCAAAAGAGGATCTGGAAATCTTCGAAAAGACCCTTGAAAGTATACCTTCCTTATAGGGACTTCCTCCTGGACAATACCGAAAAACCACTAAGCAGGGAGGGACAAAAACATGTCAGTTGAAAAAGTTCTACTCGTGATAGATATGTTGAATGATTTCCTCCACCCGAAGGGAAAACTTTACTGCGGAGACAGCGTGCGTAACAAAATTATAAAGCCTTCCGCTGAGTTAATCGCCTGGTTCAGGAACAGAGGTTATCCGGTGATCTACGTTCAGGACGCTCATGACGAAAACGATCCAGAATTCAAACGCTTTCCCCGCCATGCCATAAAAAACACCTGGGGAGGAGAATTCATCGATGAAATAAAACCTCAACCGGGGGATATAATCGTAACCAAACCCCGATTCAGTGCTCTATTTCAAACAAACCTCGACGAAATCCTGGCAAAATATAATCCCAAAGAAATTTGGGTAATTGGTGTTTGCACATCTATCTGTGTCATGGATACAGTGGTAGATCTTAGATACCGTGACTATACTGTGGTGCTACCCCTTCCTTGCCTCGGGGACATTAATCCCCGACAGCATGATTGCGCTCTGGAAAGAATGGACGTAATCTTTGGCGCAAAACTTTTATGGAGCATTCCACAATGATTCACTGGCACAAGTATGAACCAGAACTACTCACTGACCTTTATGAAATCACAATGGCAGCAAGCTATTTCAAGGAGGGGAAGCTAGGGGAAGCTACCTTTAGCCTTTATATTCGGGACTGCCCACCCACTCGAGGATACTTCGTAGCGGCTGGACTTGAAAGTTTTCTGGACATTTTAGAACAGTTCCGGTTTTCTTCGGAAGCTATTGATTATCTTAGATCCATTGGTAAATTTTCTGAAGACTTTTTGAACTACCTTAAAAACTTCCGCTTCTCCGGAACGGTGCGAGCTCTTCCAGAAGGAACTATTTTCTTTCCCTATGAACCAATTATTGAAATAACTGCTCCAATCATAGAAAGCCAGATTCTGGAATCCCTTGTAATGAACATCTTTCACATCGAAACTCTTATAGCTTCAAAAGCTGCTCGCTGTGTTGAGGCAGCTCAGGGACGAGGGCTGGTTGACTTTTCCCTCAGGCGCACTCACGGAGCCGACGCCGCTGTAAAGGTCGCGAGATCAAGCTATCTGGTGGGGTTTCTCGGCACAAGCAACCTTCTGGCGGGAAAGCTCTACGGAATACCCGTGTTCGGCACTATGGCGCATTCATACATTATGAGTTTCGAACACGAACTGGACGCATTTTTTGCCTACGCGAGAACTTTTCCCGAATCTACCGTATTGCTTCTGGATACTTACGACACAATCAAAGCGGCTTACAAGGCTGTAGAAGTGGCTAAGTGGCTCAAGGAAAGAGGCTTTAATCTTAGAGGAGTCCGACTTGACAGTGGCGATCTTGTGGAACTAAGCCATCAAGTAAAAAACATCTTTATAACTCACGGACTTGGCGATGTATCCATTATGGCAAGTGGAAGCCTGGACGAATACCGTCTCAATAAACTTATAAACAGTGGTGCTTACATCGATGTTGTGGGAATCGGAACCAAAATGGGCGTTTCTGCCGATGCTCCCTATCTTGATCTTGCCTATAAGCTTGTAGAATACGAAGGAAAACCGGTTCTGAAGCTTTCGCCTGGCAAGCGATCATGGGTTTCTCCAAAACAGGTCTTTCGATACTACACCAGGGAAGGCATGATGAGTCACGATGTGCTTACGGTAGCATGGGATCAATCTCAAAAGGGGGAACCACTCCTTGTGGAGGTAGTGAAAAACGGACGCATTGTAAAAGAACCGGAGGGGATTAAGGTAGCGCGAGAAAGGCTTCAAGAACAGTATCGTCGCCTTTCCCAAGGGCTTAAAGCTCTGGAGCCACAGGAACACTACAGAGTTGTCATAGGGAAGGCGCTTGTAGAACTGGAAGAGCAAACGGCGGAGGAGAAAAAAATTTACGAGTAGTAGTGCACTCATGCAAAGGGAGGAAAAGAAATGAAAGGAAAGTTGTGGGTTGGGACAATCGTTGTAATGGTGGCGTTTTTGGTTGCCTTGATGGGAGTGACAAAAAGTTCTTTCAGTAGCAGCGGTAATGAACCTTACAAGGTTGGAGCTATATTTTCCGTAACTGGAGTAGCTTCTTTCCTTGGAGAACCAGAAAAGAAGACCGCTGAGATGATCCGCGACAATATCAATGCTCAGGGAGGCATAAAGGGTCATAAGCTGGAACTTATCATATACGACGATGAAAGTGATTCTACAAAAGCCATCCTGGCAGCAAAGCGGCTCATCTCCAAAGATGAAGTTTCAGTTATCATTGGTCCTACAAGAAGCGGAGAAAGTCTGGCGGTTGCCCCCGTTGCGGAAAAAGAGCAGGTGCCGCTTATCTCTTGTGCTTCAAGCTATAAAATAGTTACGCCACCTGAAGAAAGAAAATGGATTTTCAAAGTGGCACCATCCGACAGTCATGTAGCAGAAAAAATCTACGAATTCATGAAGGAAAAAGGCGTTAAAAAGGTAGCGATTCTCACGGACTCAACAAGTTATGGAGCAAGTGGAAGAGAAGAGCTTCTTAAATATGCTCCGAATTACGGCATAGAAATTGTTGCCGATGAACGATACGGACCCAAGGATACTGATCTAACAGCTCAGTTTACCAAAATTAAGGGAGCCAAACCAGATGCCGTTATCAACTGGTCCATCGGTCCCACTCAGATTTTGGCCACTAAAACCTGGCGTCAACTTGGCATGACCAATACGATCTTTTTCCAAAGCCACGGCTTTGGAAATAAGAAAAATCTGGAAATGCTTGGGGAGGATGCAGAGGGGCTTTATGTGCCACTTCCTCCTGTAGTCATAGGACCTATCCTTCCTGACGATCATCCTCAAAAGCAGGTCATTATGGCTTACACAAAAGAATACGAAAGCAAGTTCAACGAGGCAGTGTCGTCTTTCGGTGGACATGCCTGGGATGCACTTATGCTCGCCATTGATGCACTGGCTAATGTAGGACCCGATAGAGCGAAAATAAGAGACTACATTGAAAAAAGGCAAAATTTTATCGGGCAATTAGGAGTTTTTAATTTCTCACAGACAGATCACAACGGCCTTGGGAAGAAGGATCTTATAATAGTTCAGGTTGTTAAGGGCAACTGGGCAATTGCAAAATAAGATCTTGACCCTTTATAATTTTTTGTTGTAATGGTGAAGTTGTGAAAATTTTAGCAGCTTTTTAAACTTAAAAAGGAGCAACGGTTAATGGTGGTGAACTCTAAACAATCCCGTAACGGCTTCTTCTTTTGCTTTTTTCGAAAGGGGGAGCCTGCGACGGGATTGGACAATTTGAGGATGATATAATTAGATAGGGCGAAAAATAGTTCGCTCTTAACACGGAAAAAGAAAAGTCGCAGGTGATCCCCCAGGCAGGTGGATCGCCTGCGGCTTTTTGTTTTTGGTAAAAGCCGTGGGCGTAAAAGCTCACGGCTTTTATTTTTATCAACAACTAAAATGTTCAATTCCAAAAGGAGGATAAGTCATGGAAAAGAGCAAGAAAAGCAAAAGCATTGGAAAACTTAGCTGGTTCATGATGACCACGATTTCTCTGGTTGTTATCTTTGGCATAATTTTGGGCTTTCACAAAGTAAACGCAGGGGATAAGGAACCATACAAAATTGGGGCAATATTTTCGGTTACTGGAGTAGGTTCCTTCCTGGGGGAACCAGAAAAGAAAACGGCTCTCATGATAGTTGAAGAAGTTAACAAAAAGGGAGGTATCAATGGACATCCTGTGGAACTCATAGTCTATGACGATGAAAGCGACACCACAAAAGCCGCTTTGGCTGCTAAAAGGCTCATCAAAAAAGACATGGTTTCGGTCATTGTAGGCCCCACAAGAAGTGGTGAAAGTCTCGCAGTTGTTCCTATTGCAGAAGAAGCAAAAATACCCCTTATTTCTTGCGCAGCCAGTTATAAGATTGTAACACCGGTGAACGAAAGACGCTGGATCTTCAAAACGGCTCAGTCCGATCAACACGCTGTAGAGCAAATGTATGAATACATGCGGAACAAGGGAATACGTAAAGTTGGTATTTTATCAGATTCTACCGGCTTTGGAGCAAGCGGCAGAGAAGAACTTCTAAAATACGCATCAAACTATGGTATAGAAATTGTTGCTGATGAGAGATATGGTCCGAAGGACACCGATTTAACCGCCCAGTTCACGAAAATACGCTCATTAAAGCCAGATGCCATCATAAACTGGTCCATTGGTCCTACTCAAATTCTTGCCGTTCAAACATGGAAAAATCTCGGCATGACTGATATTCCTCTTTTCCAGAGCCATGGTTTTGGAAGTAGAAAGAATCTTGATATTCTCGGAAAAAATGCTGAAGGCGTCCTGTTGCCCATTTCTCCAGTGATTATCGGAAAGCTGCTCCCTGATGATCATCCTCAAAAAAAGGTGACAACGGAATACGCCGCAGCCTATGAAGCTCTCCATAAGGAACCGGTTTCTGCCTTTGGGGGATATGCCTGGGATGCTGTTCAGCTTGCACTATCTGCCTTTAGAGCTGTAGGAAATGATCCTGGAAAGATTCGCGACTATCTGGAAAATCTGAAAGGTTTTGTGGGACAAAGCGGAGTATTTAATTTCTCACCTGAGGATCACAATGGACTTACGAAGAAAGATCTGATAATGGTTGAAGTTCGTAATGGCGACTGGGCATTAGCAAAGTAAGACTCATGTAAATCAAAGGGGACATGTTCCAACATGTCCCCACTTCAGCAGGCAAGATTAAAAAGTATAATAACGGTTAAGGTATTCTTTACGCAAAATATGGAGGACAATAGGTCAACCTATGGAATGGGTTCAGTATGCAGTTTCTGGTATCACTGTGGGCATGATCTATGTGTTAGTTGCTCTAGGATATAACATTATTTACAACGTCACCGAGATTATCAATTTTGCTCAAGGCGAATTTGTTATGCTTGGAGGGCTATGCGCTGTTTTCTTTTACGAAAGCTTGCATTTACCTTTATGGCTAGCCTTCCTTGCGGCTATCGCAATTGTAAGCTGTGTGGGGCTCTGCTTTGAAAAGTTCGCTGTCCGCCATGCCAAAAGCCAGAGTATTCTCACACTGATCATTGTAACCATAGCCTTTTCCATTGTTCTAAAAGGCATCGCTATGTTCATTTGGGGAAAAGACCCTTACAGCCTTCCTCCATTTTCAGGAGGCGCGCCCTGGATTATTGCTGGGGCGGCTCTTCAGCGCCAAAGTCTGTGGATTGTGGGAATTAGTCTTATCATCATTGCAGGGCTTTCCATCTTTTTCCACAAATCTTATTACGGAAAGGCCATGTGCGCCTGCGCTGATAATCCAGTAGCTGCAAGAATGATGGGGATTCCTGTGCGACAAATGATATTGTTATCTTTCACCCTGAGCGCCGCTCTAGGAGCTGCTGGAGGAGTAATCATCACGCCCCTATCCCTTATGGAATACGATCGTGGAGCGCTTCTTGGACTCAAGGGCTTCAGTGTGGCTGTTCTGGGAGGATTAGGAAATTTCTGGGGGGCACTCGTAGCGGGAGTATTTATCGGGATTGCAGAATCCCTCTGCGCCGGTTATCTATCATCGGGCTACAAGGATGCTGTTGCTTTAATAGCTCTTCTTGCAGTTCTTTTTGTAAAACCTGAAGGATTATTTGGGAGAGCGAAATAACCTTAGAAAGGATTGCCAAAAAGCCGTGAACAGAAAGAATTTTCCAGGATTTTTAATTTTCATTCTCCTGATAGCTATTTTCCCCTTGATTGCTCAACAAAGCCCGGTCATTAACCACTACATAGACGTAATGATATTCGGGGGAATCTTTGGAATTGTAGCCATAGGGCTTTCGCTTCTTATGGGATATGCGGGTCAGATTTCTCTTGCTCAAGCAGCTTTTATGGGACTCGGAGCTTATTCTTCGGGAATTCTTACCACTCATTTCAATCTTTCCCCTCCCCTGGCGATTCTTCTTGGAATTGGAATAACATCAGCTATAGCTTTTGCCATTGGCGTGCCGAGCCTTCGGCTTAAAGGGCATTACCTGGCTATGGCGACTTTAGGGTTTGGGGTCATTGTTCACATTGTTTTTAACGAAGAAGTAAACTGGACAGGTGGACCTTCAGGACTTGTTGGGATACCTGGTTTAAGCCTGGGTCCATGGGCATTAAAATCCGCTCTACAATGGTATTACTTTACATGGTTCTGGGTCGCCATCTTTGTATTGTTTGCCCTTAATCTTGTGGATTCAAGAATAGGCAGAGCACTTCGAGCAATCCACGAAGATGACAGAGCTGCAGAAGCCATGGGGGTTCCCACGGCTCGCTACAAACTGCAAATATTTGTTATCAGTGCAGCTATGGCAGCCTTTGCCGGAAGTCTTTACGCCCATTATGTCGAATTCATCAATCCCAGCTCTTTTGATTTGGTGTGGTCTATAAAGTTCATCCTGATGGTAATGGTTGGTGGTATTCAAAGCATATGGGGATCCCTTTTAGGGAGCCTTTTTCTGACATTTCTAAGTAATGAATGGCTTCAGGTCTTTGCAGAGCTTGAAATTCTCATTTACGGTCTAATTCTGCTCGTCATCTCGCTTTTCTTCCCAGACGGGCTTTTTCCGCTGATAGGAGCGCGATTTAACATGGCTTCACTATTCGGACGTGCTCAAGGTGGAAATGAAATAAATTTTCAACGAGAGCACAATTCTTCAAAAGGTGTTAACTTGCAAATAACGATCGGAGAAAAACGGGAACCACAGCCAAACACTTTTATCCTGAAAGTAAAGGAACTGGGAAAAAGCTTTGGGGGCGTCGAAGCTTTACACAATGTTACTCTCTCGGTTCCTTCAGGCATCATACAAGCCATCATCGGTCCAAACGGGGCTGGCAAAACTACACTTCTGAACTGCATAAGTGGTGTCATTAAACCATCCAAAGGACAAATCTCTTTCTATGGAAAGCCTATTGATAATCTTCCATCTCATAAAATTGCCGCTCTAGGCATTTCCAGAACCTTTCAAAATGTTGCTCTTTTTAAGCGTATGACCGTAATAGAAAACGTTGCTATAGGACGACACACCAAAACTAGATCAGGTTTTACCGCCTGCTCACTAAGACTTCCTTTTATGACAAGAGAAGAACGAGTAATTTTTGAGAAAACACGAGATTGGCTTGAATTTGTCGGGCTTGTTGATGAAATATACAAAGAAGCGGGTTCTCTCCCTCTCGGTAAACAAAAACTACTTGAAGTGGCGAGAGCGCTTGCAACAGAACCTCGTCTATTGTTGCTCGACGAACCGGCTGGTGGACTTAACACTGCAGAAACAGAACAATTCGGCGAGCTCATTGAAAAGATCAAGAACTTGGGGATAACAGTGCTCATAATCGAACACGACATGAACCTGGTGATGGAACGTTCAGACCAAGTTGCCGTTCTTCACTATGGAAAGCTCCTCGCCACCGGGACACCGGATGAAATTAAAAAAAATCCCCAGGTTGTGGAAGTTTATCTAGGGAAAGAGGAATAAAGCATGCTCATGGTCAAAAGCGTCCACGCACACTACGGTGCAATTCACGCCTTAAAAGGTGTTTCCTTTCATGTTGCTAAAGGAGAAATAGTGACTCTGGTAGGTGCAAATGGGGCAGGAAAAACAACAGTAGTGCGTGTAATTTGTGGTTTACTTAAACCCACCAAAGGCACGATTATTTTTGATGGGCACTCAGTTAATGATCTCCCAACAGAAAAAATTATTGAATTTGGAATTGGTCTAGTGCCTGAGGGTCGAGAGATTTTTTCAACTCTTTCTGTGGAAACTAACCTGGAAATGGGGGCCTTCCTTAAAAGGAAAAATCGCAGATTCGTAGAGGAAATGAAAGAACTCATGTTTGCTAGGTTTCCTGTATTAGCCAGGAAGAGAAAGCAGCGAGCCGGGACTCTCAGTGGAGGCGAACAACAAATGCTGGCTATTGCAAGAGCTCTTATGAACCAACCTCAGTTTCTAATTCTGGATGAACCATCTCTCGGCCTTGCTCCCCTAATTGTTAAAGAAATCTTTTCGATCATTGAAGAACTAAGATCCGAAGGAAAAACAATTCTTCTGATAGAACAGAACGCCAAAGCGGCATTAAAGATTGCCGATCGGGGTTACGTGTTTGAGACAGGAAAAATAGTGCTTGATGGAACCGGGAGGGAACTTTTAGAGCACAAGGAAGTCCAGCGTGCCTATCTGGGACGGGGCACTTCAAAGATATGGGAGGGTTAGGCTGTGGGATACGATCACAGGATCTGGGATCCAGAAAAAGAATGCATGGATCGAGAAGAACTTCGACAACTTCAGCTAGAAAGGCTTCAAGCGACTTTGAATCGCGTTTATAAAAACGTTGCCTTTTACCGTCGAAGATTCAAAGCTATAGGTTTTATACCCGAAGAGGATCTTACAGATCTAGATGATTTGAAAAAACTTCCATTCACGACCAGTGAAGACATCAGCAACAGTTATCCATACGAAATGTTTGCTGTGCCACTTCGAGAAATTGTGCGTATTCATTCTTCTTCGGGCACAATGACGAACCCGAGAGTCGTTGGTTATACCAGACAGGATCTGAAAACGTGGAGCCGTTTGGTTGCTCGGGTTCTTACAGCCGCTGGAGTCACTCCCGATGATGTTATTCAAATCACCTTTGGCTACGGATTGCTTACGGGCGGGCTAGGAATTCACTACGGAGCTGAACTCATAGGAGCATCAGTTCTCCCCACATCCACCGGCCGAACCGAACGACAAATATACGTAATGCGAGATTTCAGAAGCACGGTTTTAGTATCAACCCCCTCTTACGCCCTGGTCATAGCCGATCGTATGAACCTTCTAGGTATCGATCCCAAAACTCTATCCTTGCGGCATGTGGTGTGCGGTGGTGAACCCTGGACGGAGGAAATGCGTCGAGAAATAGAAGAACGGCTCTTCGTTACAGCCACCGACAACTACGGAGTAAGCGAGGTAATGGGTCCTGGGGTGGCAGGGGAATGTCTTGAAAAAGCCGGCATGCATGTTCAGGAAGATCATTTTATAGTTGAAGTCATCGATCCTGCAACCGGGGAAGTTCTGCCTCCCGGTTCACAGGGTGAGTTAGTTATAACAACTCTAACCAAAGAAGCTTTTCCGGTCGTTAGGTATCGCACCGGTGACTTATGTAGAATTATAGACACACCCTGTGCCTGTGGCAGAACAACTATTAGAATAAGCCGAATTGAGGGTCGAAGTGATGATGTTGTGGTAATCAAGGGTATTAATATTGTCCCTCAAAGGATTGGTGAAGTAATCGAACGTATTAAAGGCTATCGTCCTCCATACCAGCTCGCGGTAGTTAGAGAAGGTCATGAAGATCATCTGGAAATCAGAATAGGGATCACCGAAGAATTTTTCTTCGACAAAATGAAAGATCAAAGAACCTTCGTGGATGAAATGCGCCAAAAAGTGGCAAACTTTATAGGTATTACGCCTCAGATTAAACTTGTGGAATTGCCTTCCCTAAAAAGAGACTCTCAGGGAAACATCATGCTTTTTGTGGACGAAAGAAAGTGAAAAAAGCTTATGACTTCGTAATAGCGTCATGTGATAAACTTTCTGTGGTTGTTCAAGCTTAATACTTAAAATATAAGGAATTTGGGCATTCTTTCTGACTTGCTTAAATCGCTTCAATAAGGAGGTTTTTTAATAGACTTCGTTTAAGCTTGTCAGATAGTATGATCTATGTTATTTGAAGCCTCGTGACATAAGCCAGCAGAACAATCAAAACAAAATTTTTACTGTCAAATTAAGAACTTACGTGAAAGGTGGGTGAAAGGTTAAATGGCAGAAACTGAAATCAAGGAGTCCTTTGAAAAAAAGATAAGAAAGCTAAGAAAGGACTTCCAGAAAAACGTTCAGCCTGTTTTAAGGCGGCATAATTATTACCTGTCCAAAGGCGAGCGAAGAAGAATCAAGCAGAAGAAAGCTATTAAGAGACTCCAGCGCAGAGAACGTCGCCTGATGCGTTCTGCTTAAATTTTTCTGCTGGCTTATGGGAGATAAAAAATGGCCGGGGCTTGGGATCGATCCCAAGCCCCGGCTTTCGTTTTAGCAGATATGTAGCACTTCTATCTTTTCATTACTTCTTAGCAGCGCCGCAGAGTTCTTCAACAGTAAGTGCACCATCTTTGTTGGCGTCTTTTGCTTTGAAAGCATCGTCGGTGTTGTCCTTGCCACCAGCCTTGAACTCATCAAGAGCAAGCTTGCCATCGTTATTCTTGTCAAGAGCCTTGAAGGTGTCGGGGCAAGGTTTTGCCTGTTCAGCGGCAACAGCAGAACCAACACCAAAAACTACTGCCAAAGCCAACGCCATCAAAACAGCTACCAAACGCTTCATAAATCAACCTCCATAATTAGGGTTAATAGTTAAAAGTTGTTGAGCCACAACAACGCCACTTGTATTTACCTATTTTTCAAATCTGTCAAGAAAAAAAATGCAACTTTTCACGACTCATAACCACCTTTAAAATTTGGTTTTCTTTTTTCCAAAAAGGCTTGGACACCTTCTCTAGCATCACTGCTAGCGAAAGTAAGAGCAAAGGCATTAGCTTCGAGCAGACAACCACTCCGAAGATCCGAACCAACGCCTTCATCAATCACTTTTTTGATGGCTCTCAAAGCTACCTGACTTTTCTGGGCAAGAGCTGAAGCCACCTTAAGAGTCTCTTCAATAAGCGTCTCAGCAGGGAAAATTTTCGCTACCAGTCCGATATTCTTTGCTTCTTCAGCCGATATCATCTCACCCGTCATGCAGAGTTCTTTAGCTTTCGCTCTGCCGACAAGTCGAGCTAAGCGCTGAGTTCCACCAAATCCGGGAATGATTCCAAGGTTAACCTCTGGCTGTCCAAATTTTGCCTTATCCGAAGCGTAAATAAAATCGCAACTCATAGCCAGTTCACAACCGCCCCCTAAAGCAAACCCATTAACACATGCAATAACGGGTTTAGGGAGTTGCTCAAGGCGGAAAAACACCATCTGTCCTTTCTCTGCAAACTTATAAGCTTGCAGAGAGTTCATTTTAGGAAATTCAGTAATATCGGCTCCAGCGATAAAAGCTTTATCGCCAGCACCCGTAATAACCAGCACTTTTATTTTGTCGTTCTGTTCTACTTCGTCAAGAGCTCGGTCAATTTCTTCAAGAGTCTGAGGATTTAAAGCATTAAGTGATTTTGGACGGTTTACCGTTAGCACGGCCACCCCGTCGTCTCTAACTTCAAAAAGGATGTTTTCGTAAGCCATTTTTAATTCCCTCCTTGATGCTAAAAAATATGAAACGCTTTTTTAGGAACGCTCAACTGTAAGAGCAGCTCCCTGACCACCACCGATGCAGAGCGTAGCAATTCCCTTTTTAGCTCCACGCCGCTTCATTTCGTAAAGAAGCGTTGTTAAGATTCGCGCCCCGGAAGCCCCAATAGGATGTCCCAGAGCTATTGCTCCACCATTTACGTTGACCTTACCAAGATCCCATCCCATTTCCCGATTTACCGCAATAGCTTGAGCTGCAAAAGCTTCGTTGGCTTCAATAAGATCAAGATCGGCCACCGTCCATCCGGCTTTTGCTAGAGCTTTTTTGCTGGCGGGCACAGGACCAATCCCCATAATACTTGGATCTACTCCTGCCGTTCCCCAGGATTTAATAGTAGCAAGAGGCGTTATGCCAAGAGAAACCGCTTTCTTTTCTGACATCACTATAATAATTGCCGCTCCGTCATTTATACCGGAAGCATTACCTGCCGTTACAGTTCCGCCTTTTTTAAAAGCTGGAGGAAGTTTGCTCAAGGCATCCAAAGTAGTTCCAAAGCGGGGATGTTCATCCGTATCAAAAACAACAGGATCACCTTTCTTTTGAGGAATCAAGACAGGAACAATTTCTTCCTTAAACTTTCCAGCTTTAATAGCGGCTTCCGCTTTTTGCTGGCTTCCTAAAGCAAATTCGTCTTGTTCTTCCCTTGTAATGCCATACTTTTCAGCTAGGTTTTCCGCCGTGATTCCCATGTGGTAGCCGTTAAAGATATCCCAAAGACCATCGAAAATCATTAGGTCAACAAGATTGCCATCCCCCATTCTCTGTCCCCATCTCACCTTGGGAAGAGCATAAGGAGCCTGACTCATATTTTCTATACCGCCAGCGACAACCACATCGGCTTCCCCAAGCATAACACTCTGAGCAGCCAGCATTACGGATTTGAGACCTGAAGCACAGACTTTGTTAATAGTATAGGCAGGCACTTCTATTGGAATTCCAGCATGAACAGCAACCTGTCTCGCAGGATTCTGTCCCTGCCCTGCCTGAAGCACATTACCAAGTATAACTTCATCAACTTCCTTTGGGTCCAAATTAAGGCGAGTCAAAGCTTCTTTAAGAGCAATTACACCAAGTTCCACTGCTGAAATATTGGTAAGAGATCGCCCAAAACTTCCAACTGGAGTTCTAACAGCCATGGCAATAACCGGAGTATTCATACATTCCCCTCCTAAAAATTGTTTTGTATAAATTCAAATCGTACCAGAGCCACAAATATTATGATGCTGTGCCCCCACTAAAACCACAACCAAAAGATCCTTATGAAGATCATGAATGTTCGCGAAAACCTTATCAAACCTTGTTTAGAAATGTCAACCAAAGCCAACTTTCAAAATCAAGAACTACCTCTAACCACTCTCAAAGCTTTTTCATAACAAACGTCAATGGCGTGTTTAACCTGGCATGCAAACACATCATCACTCTCCCCGCCTGGTTCGATAGGATTTCCAAAAACAATACCAATCCGAGAAAAAGGAATCGGGACAATCATTCTATCCCAAGAAGGAACGGAAAAAGAAGGAAAAGAAGCGCTGGCGCAGGGTATAATGACAGATTTGGTAAGACGAGCGAGAAAAGGAATTCCTCTCTGCACTTCGCAAGCGGGGCCGCGACTTCCATCCGCAATCATAATTACACAGGCAGGGAATCCAGCTCTAGTCTTGAAATATTGTAAAACTCCAAAAGCTGCTCTTAAGCCATAGGTCCCTGAAGAACCTCTTATTGTGCTAAAGCCAGACTGTTTCAGTAAGTGATTCACGATCTCCCCATCCCGGCTTGCACTAACCATAACAGCAGATACATCGGGAAAGGGAATATTTAAAAATGCTGGTAGGATCATTTTGTCGTTAGCATCAAATACTTTAATTTTCGATAAAGAGGGCAGTCTGAAAAAGAAAGAAAGCATTCCTACAAGGTCCCTGTGCCAGAAAGCTAATATCCCATGCCTCTTTTCCAAAAACATTTTTGTGGTGGTGTATATACCATCCAGAGAATAGCGGCAGGACAAACTTATAAGTGATAAAAAATAATCTGTTATGAAGTTTAAGAAAGCATATCTACCCCTTGGAATCAATCTTTCTGCCATTATTTAGTCCTCAAGGGCAACGATTGCAGGTCTTGGGGTTCTCAAAAATCTCATACCAGTCCAGCAAACTATTAAAGCGAATAATATTCGCAGGACGCTCTCCTTTAATACCAGAGCCACATTACTTCCAATGGTTGTTCCTAAGATGATCCCTATAATAAGCCCTGGCAAAAGATCAACGGCAACGTTTTTCAGGCGCCAGTGAGTATAGGATCCCATTGCTCCGGCAGGCACCATACAAAGAAGGGATGTTCCTTGAGCTATGTGTTGTCCGTAGTTAAAAAGCAATACAAGAGCAGGAACAGTAATTGTTCCGCCTCCTATTCCCATCATGCCAGCCAGAAAGCCTGTGGCTATCCCAACGACTAACAAACCTGCAATTTTGGGTAAACCAGCTATGGTTGCATGATAATGAGCTAGCAATAAGGGTTTTAATACCAGGACCAGGGAAGCAAAAATAAGAAAAGCTCCAAAGGATCTTTTAAGTTTCCATTCTGGAAGGCTATTAGCAAAGTTAGCTCCTGCAATAGCTGCAAATATAGCAGTTACAGCCAAGGTAATTCCTGCAATAATGTCAACTTCTCCTTTCAAACCGTAAGTTATAGCTCCAGTAAGCCCAGTAAAAACCAGGGCTAGAAGACTTGTTCCATGGGCACGGTGCTGAGAAAGCTTAAGAACAGCAACCATGAGAGGAATCATCACCACTCCTCCGCCAATTCCTACAAGTCCTCCGAATACTCCGGCGAGAAAACCTATCCACAGAGAATGAAATAAGCGCTTCTTAAAGGTGTCCATTTTGAGGCTCTCCTTCTCATTAAAGATTATTCCATTCCTTTTGATGAAGTCTGTTTTTTCTTGAACCTTTTCCTTAAAGTGAGAATAAACTATAACACAATCATTCTTTTGAAGCAGGGAATTTTATTGACTTTTTAACCATCAAACTATATGAGCATTTATGAATACGTCAAGAAAGGAAAAGCTCAAATGAAACAGTTTATAAAAGTCATGAAGGCTTTGTCTGAACCTAACAGAGTTAAAATTTTAAAAGCCCTTTTGAAAAGGGAAATGTGTGTTTGTGAAATACAGGCTCTAATCGGACTTGCCCAACCAACTGTATCAAAACACCTGAAAGTGCTAGAAGAAGCTGATCTCATTACTTACTCAAAGGAGAACCTGTGGGTCAATTACCGCGTCTATAAAGAAACTCCCAATCCTTACGCTAAGATATTGATTCAATTTCTGGAAGAGTGGCTTGAAGATGATCCAGCGATTAAAGAAGTTATATTCCGAATCGACACAGTCGATCGTTATCAAATTTGTTCCCCGGCTTTTAAAAAACAAGTCAAAAAGGAGGAAACATCATGGATGTGAAAATCTTAGGACCTGGTTGCCCCAGATGCAAACAAACTGCATCCATTGTAATGGATGCTTTAGCAGAATGCGGAATTGCAGCAAATGTAGAGAAAGTGACCGACCCCAATCAGATAGCCTCATACGGGGTATTTGGCACTCCAGCCGTCGTCATAGATGGAGAAGTGAAGTCTGTTGGTAAAGTGCCAACCAAAGAAGAAGTTAAAAAATGGCTTAAAAAATAAGCGTATTAAGAACATTGCCTTCGCTCGGGTATGGGTGACCCAATAGTCGCCCTACCTAAATAGTGAAAAGGAGGTGTAGATAAATGTCAGTAGAAAAATGTAGCTGTGAAGCTCCACAAGACAACATAATGATTCTTGCCTGTTCCGGTGGATCAAATGTTGGGCAACTTTCAAATCAGGCTGCAGTAGAACTCACGGTCGAAGGCTTTGGAAAAATGTATTGTCTAGCTGGAATTGGAGGTCGTCTCGGTGGATTCGTTCAATCTGCAAAGGACGCTCCGGCTATGATTGTAATTGACGGTTGCGAGATAGGTTGTGCAAAAGCAACACTCCAAAGTGCTGGAGTGCCTTTAGGTGCCTACCTGGTCATTACAACCGATCTCGGAATTCAGAAAAACAAAAACTTCAATCTCTCAAGAGACGATATTGAGAAAGTTAAAAACGCGGTTAAGTCTTTGCCCATAAAAAGATCAAAATCTGATTAAAAGCGTAACGATTTTCTGTATTAGAGAATATCAGGAAACGATATCGCGTCGTTCCCACAATGACTACTAACTCTATGCCGTAGTAGGAGTTGGTTTTGGCGCGCAAATCTTAGAAAGACATTCAAGAACTTCGGGTGGCAGATCACAGGCTCTCCAAGTTCTATCTATTGCAACGATGGTAGCTTCACCCTGGGCAACAAGGAGTTCTTTTGCTTTCTCGTAAAAACGAAAATCAAAAGTAACAGATTTGCTTTTGAAGCTTTTAACAGACACATCAAGCCATAGTTCGTCACCATACTTTACAGGCTTAAGGAATCGGCAGGAAGCATCCACCACCGGAAGACCAAAACCTCTTTCAACATTTCGAAAATACTGATGCGGTGGAAAACCATAATGATTAAAAAAAGCTTCAATGCCATGATGACAATACCTGAAATAAGAAGCAAAATAGACCACTCCGTAAGGATCTGTATCCCCAAAGTGAATCGTCACTGGGATCCTTACGGTAAATCTTGCTTCTTCTTTACATTCAACTGAATTTTTATGACTTCCCATAGTTTCCCCCAAAGACGATCCTGATAAAAAATTATTTATAAATTGCAATCTATTACCATCCACCTTTATCACCGAACTCCAGCTATAGTGATACTGACTAGATCATTCCTATTTTCTTTTTGCTATCATAATTTTTTTCAACAAATTCTATCATAAGCCTGCTTGTATGTTCTGCAACGTCCGCAAGAGCATCAACCGGCATAAAAGGATCTTGAGCAGCAAAAAGGCATTTGGCTTCAGCGGGAAACTCTTCGTCCGGGAGATAAAAAATGTAAAGCAGTGGTATCTTCGGAAAAGGGAAAACAACAAAGGCAAAGTCACCAGGAGTGTCGCTGGTAAAATATCCCCCAAGCCAATCACAAATTTCTCGGCGTAAAGAAAAAACCTTCTCTACGAAAGGAATAAGGGGTTCCTCGGCGTTGGATCTGAAAGCTCCCCAGTAGGGCATACTGTTGGGCAAATCTCTAAAAGCCTGCCATGAAGTTACCGTAGCTATTTCATTCTGAGGAGCATAAAGAGCGTAAATGCTTACGAGAACTCCTTTAGGCCCTTCTTCACTATAGCCGTCAATAAAAACCCCATCCTTTTTTATAAAACAGTTTGCCCCAAAGGCTTTGAATTCTAGTTTATCGTCTTCTAAATGGGCTGGAATAGAAATTCTAAGCAGATCAATACCTCTTGCAAAGGCCCTATCGAGATAAGATTGAATGATCGATTTGTAATTCTCGCCACTCATAACATGCTCTCTCCTTATCCATTGCAACAGTTTTACAAACGTGGTTAAATAAACCGTAATGAATTTTTTACAAATCGAAAAGCAAAAAGAAAGGAGACAAAAGTGACTGTTAAAAGACCACCGTCAGCTCGAGAACTTGCTCAAATCACACCTCTTTCTATGAAAAACCCTTACATTATGAATTTTTGTAGAGTCCTTGTGGAGAAAAAGGGAGAAAAGCATTCACCTGAATCCCTAAAAAAGCTTCTTAACGACATGTATAGACTTTTTGAAAACCTTCTAGGTCAAAATATGGTGAAAGCTCTTCCGGAAGACAAACGAGAAGAATATCTTCGCCTGTGCGAAGATTTAAATCAGCTTTCCTATGAGAAAATTGCTGAAATTTTCGATCAATACGTTCCAAACTATCAGGAAGTCATGAAAGAAACGATGAAACAGTTTGCGGATCTTTTCATGCGGAATCGAAACTTCGACCCACAAGAATTTGAACAGCGCATAAAGGAACTCAAAGAAGAAGATGAAGGGAGTGAATAAATATGGAACAAGGTAAGGAGAAGAAAGACCTATCCATTTGCCCTCATTGTGGATCTAAAATGAAAAAATGGCGAGTGCCGTTTTTTTCCACCTGGACATCTGAATTTTTCTACGTTTGTTTTAACGATGATTGCCCCTATTACCAACGAGGATGGAAACACATGTTCACAACTTACAAAAACCCTTGCTCCTATCGTTATCGCTATGATCCGGAAACGGGACAATCGGGTCCTATCCCCGTGTGGTCTCCAGAAGACCTCAAAGATGGCATTATGGAGTAGAAGCAATTTTGTCTGTGAGGAAAGTCGATAGGTGGTCTCTGAATTCAGCAAACGCCTGAGAATTTTCAACGTTCTTGAAGGACTTACTGATGGGCTTTCGCGATTTTGCGGAAGACCAACTAGAGTTGCTCTTCTTTATGCTGAAAAATATGATGATCCGCTGGTTCTTTACGATCCTTATCGGCTTCTAGATGGTCACGAACGGCCTCTAAAAGAACTTTACGTTGATTCAAGTGCCTGGCTTAGTTGCCCTCTAAGATTGGATAGCATGACACTTTTTGGGGAAATCGTTCCTGAAAAGGATCTAGGGCTGAGCGGTATCATCTCCTACGGAGGGAGAACAGGGAATATATTCTATCAAATGTGGTTTGCTGAACATCATCCCGACATAGCTTCAATAGGCCCTATAGAACGATGGCTTGAAAACGCTGTATGTTTGCTTTCCCATGAATTTGCCATAGAAGACGCCTTTTATACAGCTACTTCCCGGCTCGTGCTTAAAGAATACGCTTCCTACGCGGTGCGAGATTACATCATGGATGAACTAAACCTGCTCATAGGCTGGGATATGCCTTACATGGTTTCGAGCACCCTGGAGGCTATTCTAGACATATCTAAAACACCCGAAGAAGGAATGCTACCTGAAGGGATGTTAGCTATTGTTGAACCATCTAAACTGAGCACGATAGACTTTTTGATAAAATTTCCACATTACGAAAGACCTCTTCTTACCCACACAAAACACGTCCGTAAATTACTAACCGCTGTTCACAATTCTAAAACGGCGCTAATCTCTGATGGAAAACACATTGTGGGGATAGCTTCCGAAAACATTTCTTCACCGGCTATCATAGCGGATTTTCACAAAACTTACGGATTCTTATACATTAACCAAAATATCGTGTGTAGCTTTGCTGATGGAAAGTTTCTCGCCACAAATCGCAAAGTATCCCTGGTGGAGTTTGAAGAAATTCTCGTAGAATCAGATTTAGATAGCGACACTAGAGACGACCTGCTGTCAATCGTTCTGCACATTGTTCAGGAAGCCACGGAAAAGCAACATGGAGCATGCATAGTTGTGGATCTTGGACATACACCGCTAAAGCTTTCCGGTCAGCATCTAGCCGAGCCACTTTCTTTAAAAATTCGGAAAAACCTAGAACTTACCTGCAGGCTTTCAATGCTTGACGGAGCAATTCACATTGGTAGAGACCTTCATCTCTATGCCTTTTCATGCTTGCTTGATGGACTGGCAGTCACAAATGAAGATAGATCCAGAGGCGCTCGGTTTAACTCTGCCTTAAGGTTTACAAGTCAGCATCCTGAAGTGGTGGTAATAACTGTCTCCTGTGATAGACCCGTTTCTGTATTCCAAAATGGCTTTGACCTTACAACTCGCCTACCCTATGAGATAACCTTCAGCACACTGTATAAGGCTCCTACTCTTCATGAGTGGCTCGGCTTAAAGTGATATGATTAGATTAAAAGACTGGATACTGGAAATCTGGATGTATCTTTCGGGATCATAATCACTAAATGATCTCTGGCTCGAGTTAAAGCCACATAGAGCAGGTTAAAAGACTCTGTGAGTTCTCTTCGTTTCTCCTTCAAAATAGCACTCTTGACTTCCTGTGGATAGGGTTTAGAAACCCTCACAAGTTTTCCATCCTCCAGCACGACTATTTCTTGCCTATTCGATCGCCAGTCCAAAAAAGGCACTATAACAACGGGAAACTCCAAGCCTTTCGCTCCGTGGATGGTCATGATACTCACAGCACCTTTATTGTTGCCTTCTGTAGAATCATCTTCGCCGGAAACTAAAAGCTGAGCACCAATCCTTTCCGGAACGCCCAATCGCTCTTCCACTCCTTCTTGCTCCCATAATGATACAAACTCTGAAAGGCTAACGAATCTTCCCAGTCTTTCTTCCATGCTGTTTATCAACTCTAGAAATCTCAACACAAAAGACCTTTCTTCGGGAAATCGTCGCATTACATCGAAGCGGTGTATTATCAATCTGGTAATATCATAGGCTGTTTCATAGCCAGCTCTTTCAAAAAAAGGTTTTAGAACGGCTTTGTAAAAATCATCCCGGAATTTCCGAATATATCCAAAAAGCGAAAGATTTTTCTCTCTTGCTTCCAAGATCCAGCTTTCATCAAAACTTTCGATGCCTTTCAATTCTTTAACAAGTTCACTTTGAAGAAATCCTACAAGCGAACACTCATCTTTTGAGTCTCGCACGAACCTTAAAAAATTAACAATAGCTTTGACAGTAGGAGCATTTTCAATTCTTAACGAATGTTCTGTTACTGCCGGAATACCAGCTTCCCAAAGCCATGAAAAAACCAGTCTATTCTGCTCGTTTGTCCTAACAAGCACGGTAATATCTGAAAAAGGCACCCCTATTCTGTCAAAATACAGAATTTTTTCTATTAAATTAGCTTCAATCTTAGCGTTTCTATCTTCGATTTTAGAACCTTCTATGCATATTTTCTCTACAGAGCCACCCAATCTGGCACCAGGTGGAAGCTCTTGAACTACATTTTTAAAATTATCCCGGATATTCTCAAAGCATTCTTCTACGAAATCATCTGAAGCCATGTCGCCTAGATATTTTTTAATGATTTCCTTTAACTTATCATCGAGTCTATTGGAAGAAAACAACTGATTATTATAATTGACAACTTCCTTGGCGGATCGCCAGTTCATGCTGAGTTGCTCTACCTTTAGATGAGCACTACGAGAAACTTCCGTCACTTTATCAAAAAGGCCTGGATCTGCCTGACGCCACATGTAAATGGACTGCTTGGGATCACCTACGCAGAGAAAACTTCCACCTTCGGAAAGAGCATTTTCGATAAGCGGAAAAAGAACCTTCCATTGAGTTCGACTCGTGTCCTGGAATTCATCAATAAGAAAATGTTTGAGCTTTTCTCCCAAGGAAAAATAGACTAACGGCACATTTTCGTTAAGATGCTCAAGAACCATTCTATTCCATTGTTCATAAAGAATAACGCCATCGTTTTTGCATATAAATTCCATTTCTTTTGTAAGTTCGGAAAGAAGATTAGAATAAGGAGCTACCCTAGCCATACCGTAAGTTAGCCAGCATTCTTGAAGAGACTCTTTTAGAAGAGTATAAAGTTCTTCAATATTGTTTAGGTTCAATGATTTTTGAGAAGATTTTGTAATAAGTTTGGACACGCTACTTTTTTCAAAATATTCAGAATAGATTTGTCCACAATCATCTTTTGTGAGTCTTTCCAAAGCGCTCCTAGCACGCTTATGGAGTGTTATTTTTTTCTTGTCACAATCATCCAAAATTTCTTTAGCCAGTTTGGAGACCTGCTTTTTTATATCATCCAGACAGTCTTTAGTTATAGACGCATTGGAATGCGTGCCCTTAAGTTTTTCATTCTTTGAAAAAATGTCGAAAATGTTCTTGATTCTTTTCTTAAAATGTCTTTCAGGATTGAAACTCGAAGCCTGCTCTAATTCAAGAAAACACCTTAGAGCTTCTACAAACATGTTTTTTAGAGATTCATCATCTCCTGTCTTGAGAAGTAGCCGCCCAAAGGCTTTATCCAGTATTCGATTAACATTAAATTCGGGTTCTATATCAGGTCTAATGCGCATTTCCCACGCCATTGCTCGCAAAAGATAAAAAACAAAACTATCGATCGTTTGAACTCGGAAATCATCATAATTTAGAATTATTATATCAAGCCATCGTGCAGCATCCTCTTTCGAAATCCCTGTGGTTTTGCTCAAATTATTGTTTGTTCCAATAGCGATTTCTTTAAGAGCTTTTATGATTCGATGCTTCATTTCAGCGGCGGCTTTGTTCGTAAAAGTTATAGCCAGAATTGAGCGAATAACGGAAACATCTACATTCTTTTGATTTAAATGCCGTAGATAATTCAACGTAAGCTGGTAGGTCTTCCCGGAACCTGCCGAAGCCCTGATAATCTTTACAAAGGGAAATTCCTCGGACATGGTTTCTCCTTATTTTGGATTTCTAAAAACGAAGAAGATCCTTCAAATGCTTTATATCATCTTCTCTAAAATTTTGAGGCCCGTAAAGGCACCGTTCGTATAGATCGATGAAAGCATATCCGCGATCTCTTTCTACTCGATTAAGATCATCTGCTATTCGAGAAAACCATTCCCTAAGGGTTTCATTGGGCTGGCGAGCAGCATATTTTCGGCTAAAATGACGTTCAAAATCTCTTAACAGTAGCTCATGATTTCTCCGATAAACCCGTGATCTCAATTTTAATAATGCAACAGCAAGAAAAATACCAACAATTACTATTATGCCAATCTTTACCTGATTTTTAATTATCATTTCCTTAAGAACTTTCAATTCTTTAGCTAAATTTAGATTTTTAATAGAAGACAGGGTTTTTCGAAAATGAAAAACTCTTTCTCCCATCTTCTTTGCAATTCTTTCCTGCTCTTTCATATCATACTGGATAACCAATCTGTTCCAGGAATATTGAACAAAATCTAAAGCAAGCCTTATTCTAAACCACAGGCTCAAGCGAATCCTGCGATCTAAATCAGGAGGAAGAGGAGTAGGCTCCAGCCTAATCCATCTGCCTCTTATAATACCCTGGTAATCGTTAGAACTTTGGAAGAAAGCTTCCACCCAAACATGAGCGTTTTTCTGAAGCACAAGATAATAAGACCCCAAGGGATGGTAATAGCCTCCGTAGTAACCTCCAACAAGTCTCGCGGGGATGCCAACCATTCTCAACATAACAGCTAGGGCTGAAGCAAAATATTCGCAATTTCCCTTTCTAGTCTTTAGAAGAAAGTCCTCCAGCGCTGTGCTAGACAGAGGAAGTCCCGATGCTGCATACTGAAAAGGTGGAGTTTTCAGCCAATTTATAAATTTCCAGGCAATTTCTATCTTATCCTCCGAAGATCCAACAATTTCCTGCACAATACGGCGGATTGATTCTTCGCTTTCCCATCCCTCAGGAATAGATATATAGTGTTTCCACTCTTTTTCGGTAAGCTCCGCTTCATAAAGTTTTAACTCTGAAATGCACTCATATTTTACCCGTCTATCCACAGGACGATCTACTATAAACACCCGTTCTCCCTGGATAGAAGTAATTCGCCCCTTTGCAAGCCCCTTTACCGAAACTGGAATGTCTAGACAAAATAAAAATTTATGTCCTGAAGATTCCATAATAATAGTTTGATGAACTGTATGTTCATAAGGGATAACTTCGGTGGACTTTCCAGCGAATGAGGGCAAAAGATCCTTTACCTTTCCTTCTAAAGTTTGAACGGTTGACGATTTCCACGAACTTCCGTCAAAGCTATCGTAAACAAGCCCACGCCAGTATCTTGGAATATTAGCCGGAAGATCCTGAACTATCGCTCTAAAAGCTACTGTCTCATCTTCTTGAATCCTCTCAACACTTCCTAACTCAACAACATTCGAAAAACCAGAATAGCTTATCTGTTCTCGATTAAGAAAGGCGATAAAAGGTGTTTCAGTTCTCGGAAGTATGAAGAAAAGAATAAAAGATAAAGGGAAAGATACCAGGAGAAAGACAATAGAAAAACCAAAAAGCCATGAAAGGGGAAGGTTATACTGGGCGTCGGAAAGTTGATTTTGCTTTTCCAATTCAGCAAATCCGGTAAGAATAACAAGAGCGGATGTGGCGATAACCATGGTTGCCATTATGGTCAAAAGATAAGCCATGCTAAAGGTAAAAAAAGCATGGCTTACAAGAGCAAAAAGGCATAGAGCAAGTATCTGCAAATAGTCTCGAACTTTTTGACGCTCTATCCACTTTATTGCCGTAAGACAAATAAAACACTCCAAAAGAACATTTACAGCATTATCCCAATTTAAGCGAAGAGCCGTGGCAATAATAACAGAAAGGGCCAGAATATTTAAAAGCCAGCGGGGCAAACCCAATCTCCAGGTGTTATTCCGAATTGAAAGCAATAGATCCAGACAGATAACGCCAGTCCCCGTGACAAACCAGGGCATGGAGATTTCAGACAGGTTAATGCCGAAGCAAAGAACAATTAAAACTAGAATAACACTATCAAGCAGAAACTTCATCGATAGCATACAAAGCAAGAACCCCCAGGATTTTCCTCAAATGGGCCATACCTATATTTGGTGGTATAAGAACATTTAACCCTTTTAGTCCCACAAGATAACCTCTATTAATGAGTTGGATAGTCAAATAAGCTGCGCAGGAGAGAGCATATTCGAATTTTTCCCTGGAAACATCGCTCAAATCAATCATAAACATTTTTGGCTGGTCAGGTGCTCTTTCATTTACCTTAAGAATGCCTGTTTTAGCGGTCGCCTTCCAATTTATTAGCTTCCGTGGATCCCCGTTTTGATAATCTCTTATGGAAATAATTTCTTCCTCAATCCAGCCAAACAGGGAGTTGCGAGTTTCACTACTATGTTCTTCTTTAAGATTTTCAACCCCAGAAATAGTCATATCACTGCATTCAATAAGCGCCGGATAAACCACAATTTCTTCAATAGATTCCACGAGAACAGAGCGACTGAAGAAACTGAAAGGGAAATGGGACATAAGGCAAACCGGTATTTTCTGATATAACCCACGACGAGTAAAAGAAAGCTGCAAAAAGGTGCAACGACTTTCCCCAGGTCTAATAAACATAATAGTGGATGTAGTTCCCATTACATCAACTTTTATGAAAAAAGCTGGCACCCATCGCCTTCTGTTGGTTACTTCTACAATGGCGATAAAAGGCTTTTCGGCAAATATTTCTGATGGAAAAACAAGTTTTACCGTCAGATCTTGCAGGTTATGCCTGGAAGACACTCCCGACACTAACATTGAGGCAAGCATAAAAGAGACAACCAGATACACCAGGTTATTGGAAGTATTGATACCAGCTAAAGCAATGAGAATTGTGGAAATGATGTAGAGGAAACCAGCTTTTTCTATTTTTACGTGACCGGCACGGGAATACTTTCCAATATTGATTTGATAACCTCCTGCTTCTTTAATGCACTTTCTCTGCTATACTCTTCTTTGAATTCAACTCGGTGAGATATTACATAGGGAGCCACAAACTTCACATTTTCCGGGCTCAAATAGGTCCTTCCACCAAGATATGCATCGGCTTTAGCTGCGTTGATCAGAGCCAGAGCTCCTCTGGTCGAAAGACCTATACGCAGAAAGGGGCTTTTTCTAGTTGCTTCCACAACGTCAAGAACATATTCCATCACGGCATCAGACACATAGATATCTTGCCTAATCGCTCGCTGCATTTCAAGTATTTCTTCTGCGCTGGTTACAGGTTCAATAGAATAGATTTCCCGCCGCCGGCTCCCGCCTTGTAAAATTTGTCGCTCAGCGTCGCGATCAGGATATCCGATCTGGATTCTCATAGCGAAGCGATCCAGCTGTGAATCAGGTAAAGGAAAAACTCCAAAAGTTTCAGCAGGATTTTGAGTTGCTATTACAAAGAAGGGTTGGGGCAAAAGGTAGGAGTTCCCTTCAACGGTTACCTGCTTCTCACCCATAGCTTCAAGCAAAGCGCTTTGAGTTTTTGGACTTGCTCGATTTATTTCATCTACAAGCACAATGTTATGAAAAATCGGTCCAGGATGGAACTTGAAAACCCCTGCATCGCGATCATATACTGAAACCCCCGTCACATCAGACGGCAGAAGATCGTTAGTGCACTGGATACGGCTAAGATCCAAACCAAGAATTTTAGCGAGCCCAAGAGCTAGAGTAGTTTTACCTAAACCAGGTAAATCTTCGATTAGCAAGTGTCCTTTAGAAAAAAAGCATATCAAAGCGAGCCTGAGCGCCAGATCTTTCCCATGAAGATAATGAGAAAGTCGCTGAGAAATAAGACGGAAGATGGTGGCTCCCGGTGTGCTCATAACAAAAAAAGATTTTCCTCGACGAAAACATTATTCAACGAAAACAACCTGAGGTGATCCCGGCTCCCGGCGTTGATCAATAAAACCAATTTTGTAAGCCTTAACATTCGTCACCTGACATTCATCAAGAATGGCTTCTGCACTTTCTTTAGATGCTATAAGTATAAAACCGATTCCATTGTTGAATACCTTAAACATTTCCTCGTCGCTTATATGTCCCACTTCCTGAAGGAACGAAAATATAGGGGACACTTCCCAAGAGCCTCTAGAAATTACCGCCTGACAAGATTGCGGCAGAACTCTCGGAATATTGTCCATAAAACCACCGCCGGTGATGTGGACCATCCCTTTTATGGGTACCTGCTTTCTAAGAAGACGCATCACAACAGGGACATATATTTTTGTCGGCTTGAGGAGTTCTTCTCCTACAGTAACGCCACAAACTGAAATAAACGTTTCAGGAGTATATCCAAGTTGATCAAAAATAATCTTGCGCACCAGACTATAACCATTCGAATGTAAACCGTTAGAAGCAAGCCCTATCAGGACATCACCAAAGCTTACATTTGAACCATCAATAATATTTTCTTCGTCAACTATACCTACGGCGAAACCTGCGAGATCAAATTCCCCTGGTTGATAAAATCCGGGCATCTCAGCGGTTTCACCACCTATTAGTGCACAGGAGGCTTCTTTACACCCCTGGGCAATGCCAGAAACAATTGCCTCCAGAACGTCAAGATCAATTTGCGCCATTGCAACATAATCCAAAAAGAAAAGAGGTCTAGCCCCATGCACCAGGATATCGTTAACGCACATAGCAACAAGATCTATTCCCACCGTATCGTATTTCTTTGCAAGAAAGGCTACCTTTAGCTTGGTTCCGACTCCGTCGGTTGAAGCCACCAGAACTGGATTTTTGATCTCACTACAATTTATTGAGAAAAAGCCTCCAAAACCTCCAATTTCACTTTTTGCACCAGGAGTCATCGTTTTTTGAACAAAAGGCTTAATTCTATCTACCAGCCTAACCGCTTTTTCTAGATCGACTCCTGCTTCTTTGTATCGCCCCCCGCTTAAACTCACGATACTCTTCCTCCCAAATCTGCGTCTCTATAACTGTTACATCACACACTTTTGTTTTTTATATACTCCGGCTTGAAAAAAAAATGCAAACAATTTAACACTTTCAATATTTTATAGATGATTGCAACATTTCCAATACTTTTGGAAAAACCTGAAAAATGATAGGAAGGATAATAACATCAGGATCGTTAATATGCAGAGACGAAAAATTTTTCGTCTCTGCATAATTCACACACTATTTCCCGTCCCTACACATTTAAGCACTATTTTCGCCTCTACATACTTTAGCCTACAACACACTAAATTCTAAAACAGCTTTCCAAAATCTGGATCGACTTTGAAGAACTGCTTTTGAGCTGCCCCACAAACAGGACATTTTTCTGGAGGATGATCTTCTGCTGTGTAACCACATATTTTGCAAACATAGTAGTCTTTTTCGGGAAAACTTTCCATGTTTTCCAAAGCCTTTTTGTAAAGCTCGGCATGAACCTTTTCAACTTCGTTAGCATACTTAAAACTAATTTCAGCTTGTTTTTCTCCTTCTTCGATAGCTTCAGCAATCATTTGAGGATACATTTTTGTAAATTCGTGGGTTTCTCCAGAAATAGCATCATGAAGATTTTCCTTAGTTGACCCTATTCCCTTCAAAACTTTAAGATGCTTAAGGGAATGAACCATCTCAGCCGCTGCTGCAGCCTGAAAAAGTCTGGCAATTCCCGGATATCCTTCTTCTTTAGCCTTTTCAGCAAAGGCAAGGTATTTTCTCGTTGCCTGAGATTCTCCTGCAAAAGCTTCCTTTAGATTCTTTTTTGTCTTTTCCATAACATCTCCCCCATGAAATCTTTAATTTTTAAACGCCCAAATAAGCCCTCTTTACGTTCTCATCCTCAAGAAGGTCTTTTCCGCGCCCTTCCATAACAATTCTTCCGTTTTCGATCACATAAGCTCGATCGCAAATTGCAAGCGTCTGTTTTACATTCTGCTCCACCATAAAGATTGTAATACCTTCTTGATGGATACGCTGAATGAGCCGGAAAATTTCCTTCGTAAGGATAGGAGAAAGCCCAAGAGATGGTTCATCAAAAAGAAGCATATCAGGGCGCGACATTAATCCTCGCCCAATTGCACACATTTGTTGTTCGCCGCCGGACAGAGTCCCAGCTAACTGTTTTCTGCGCTCCTTAAGGCGTGGAAAAAGTTCAAAAACCCACTCCATAGTCTCACGGCGTTTAGCTTTTGCTCTGGGGGTAAGAGCGCCCATCTCCAGATTTTCCTGAACGGACATTTCCGGAAACAATTGTCTTCCTTCCGGCACATGAGCAATCCCTAGTTCTATGATTTTGTAAGGTGGGACCTGATCCAACCTAATAGGCCCGTTACCGTTATCAAAAATGATAGATCCTCTCATGGGACGAATTATGCCCGAAACTGTGCGAAGAGTAGTGCTTTTCCCGGCACCATTTGAACCAACCAAAACTACAAACTCATTACGTTTAACTTCCAGGCACACATCCCAAAGAATCTGTATATCACCGTATCCAGCATCAACGTGATCCAAAACCAGCATATTTCGTTAATCCTTTCCAAGATAAGCTTCAATGACTTGAGGATGATTTGCTACATCTTCAGGGCTACCACAGGCTATCTCTTGCCCGTAGTTAATACACAAAATTCTATCACAAAGACCCATAATTACATGCATTATGTGTTCTACTATAATTATGGTTACTCCCGAATCCCGAATTTTTTTGACAAGCCTAACACCTTCCATCTGCTCCTGCGGTGTAAGACCAGCCATAACTTCATCAAGGAGCAGAAGAGAAGGGTTTGTGGCAAGAGCTTTTGCAATTTCAAGACGTTTACGGTCGGCAACGGTAAGAGCTTTGCCTAGTAAATAAGCCTTATGTCCAAGATCACAAAAATCCAGCACCTCTTCAGCTTTTTCTTTAGCAACTTCAAAGGAATCGGTTCTAGCGAAAGCGCCGGTCATAACATTTTCGAGCACTGTCATGCGTCTAAGTGGTCTTGTTATTTGAAAGGTTCTACCGATGCCAAGCTTACATATTTTCCACGTAGGAAGTCCGTTAAGAATTTCTCCTTTGAATTCAATTGTCCCTGAAGATACAGGATACACTCCCATTATAAGATTAAAAACTGTTGTTTTTCCAGATCCGTTTGGACCTATAAGCCCAAGTATTTCTCCTTCACTCACAGAAAAGCTTAAGTTATTTACCGCAACAAGCCCTCCAAATCGCTTTGTAAGCCCTTTAACAGAAAAAAAGGTCATTACCAGATCCCCCTTTTCATGGTAGGAGCGACACTCCCCTACTAACTACGATTTTTCCTGAGATACAAGAGAAGGTTTACGCGAAAAGAAATTAGCAATTTTGTGCCAATCACCTATGATACCGTTAGGAAGATATCGAATTACAATAATGACCAGAATACCAAAAGCCAACACATGAGCTTCGCTAACCCATCGAGGTGCCAGTCCAAAGATAGAACTTCTGAAGGTTTCCTGTAGCCATACCATAATGAAAGCACCTAGAGGCGGTCCCCAAATAGTTCCAACACCTCCAATAATACTTACGAGAATAGCCATGATGGATATGTAATGAAGGGAAAAAACAACCTGAGGATCGATAAAAGCCATGTAATTCATATAAAAGGCGCCAGCTAATCCAGTAAAAAAGGAACTTATAATGATTGCTATGGTCTTATAGCGAAAAGCACTAACACCAATAGCTTCTGCAGCATCCTGATCTTCGCGAATAGCAACGAAATAATACCCCCATTTAGAATTAACAACTTTATACACTACTGCAACGCAAAGTATAGCTAGACATAAACCAATGTAGTAGTAGGGAATTTTGCTACGAAAGCTTTGAATAATTAGAATACCTAGCATACCACCGGTAAGGCTTTTCCAAACCTTGGCTACTTGAAGGAAAATCTCTCCAAAGGCGATAGTAGCAAGAGCAAAATAGGGACCTCTTAACCGAAAGCAAATCCAACCTATTATAAAACCCACTATCATTGTTACGGGACCGGCAAAAAGCATACCCCACCAGGCAGATATGTGAAGCTTTGTGACACAAAGACCCGCAGTGTAAGCTCCTGTCCCAAAGAATATGGCATGACCAAAAGATACTTGCCCGGCATAACCAGAAAGCAGGTTCCAGGAAGAACCAATAATAACCCAAATCAGACTAAGAATAAAAACGTGACGATAGTAATCGGAAGTCACAATAAATGGTAGAAGAAGCAGAGCAAGTATAAGTGCCAAAAGAGCCTTTTTCCTGTTCATTAGCAACATCCTCTATATTTTTGTAATTTTTTTAAGCCCACCCGGAAGGAAAATAAGCACAAGGATAAAAATAACCATAGCCACAGTGTCTCTTAGAGCCATAGATACATAGGTCGATCCTAACGATTCAGCAATTCCCAAAACAACGCCCCCAACAATGGCTCCCACCGTGCTTCCCATTCCCCCAAGCATAGTAATAACGAAAGCCTTCAAAGTGAATGGACCACCAATATCAGGAAACAGGTAGTAAATAGGCAAAAGCAGCGATCCAGCGGCAGCTACGAGCCCAGCTCCAATTCCATAGGTAAGAATTGTAATCCACTCTGCATTTACTCCTAAAAGAACAGCCGCTTCTTTGTTTTGAGCTGTAGCTCTAATGGATTTTCCTAAATCTGTCTTAAGAAGAAACCAGAAAAGAGCTATCGTAAGAACCAAAGCAATGCCAAATGCTATAAGCATGGGCAGGTTAATGGACAATCCCTTTAAGTAAATAGCGGACATACTATAGGATGTTTTCACCGATTTATAATCAGATCTAAAAATAAATCTCATAATTTCCGTAAGAACCATTCCAATACCCACTGTCATAAGCACCTGGTTTTCAGGCAAAATGGACTCAACTCTAAGTAAGGGATTCAAAAAGTATTTTTGAATGAAGAGCCCCAGCAAGAATAGAGCAGGCATAGTAATAATTAACGCCACATAAGGATCAATGTTAAACTGGGTAAACAGCACATAGGTTAAATACATAGACACCATCATGAGCTGTCCATGAGCGAGATTGATGATTTTCATTACTCCCATGATAAGAGTCATACCTATACCAACTAGAGCATAAATTCCGCCGATTAAAAATCCTGCTACCAATGTCTGAAAGAAAGTATACATAAATATCCAATTCCTCCTGATTTAGGAGTGTAACGCAAAACCCCTTTATTTTTCTAAATTAACCGAAAAAATAAATCTCAGAAAAAATATTGAATAATAAGGAGTGCAGAAATGGCTTTAAGACCATTCCCACACTCACTCCAATTTCTTATAAATTCTTGCTCTTTACTGTCCCCAAACCTTGTCCCAATCTATTGGATATACATAGGGCTTTGCAGCGATTTCCTTGGGCCAAACAAGTTCCAACTTGCCATCAATCCACTGAACAAGGTAGGTTGGGAGCTTGTTCTGGTTAGTCATCTTGTCGTAAGAAGTAAACTTAACAGGACCATAAGCTGTCATAAGATCAGTTTCCGCAAGAGCCTGCCTTACATCTTCAGGTTTCAAAGACTTTGCTCTCTTCAAAGCATCAGCAATCACATAAGCGGCTGCGTAAGCTTGAGCTCCATGGTATTCCGTATCGGATTTATACTTTTCTACAAACTTGTTGTAATACTCCTGTGCTCCAGGATATTTCAAAGTCTGATACCAAAGAGTTGCCGAAAAAACCGTTTCCGAAGCTTTCCCAGCGTTTTTCTGAAACTCGGGGAGAGTAAACCCAGCTCCACCACCAACAAAAAGCTTCGGTTTCAGGCGAAGTTCCATGGATTGTTTCATTAGAAGAGCAGCATCCATAACGTATGAAATCATGTAAACAAGATCCGGGTTTTTCTCTTTAACCTTGATAAGAAGAGGCTTAAAGTCAACTCCACCATGTTCATAGCCTTCATTCATAACAACTTGGATTCCTAATTCCTCACAGAGCTTTGCAAATTCTTTAGAACCAGAAGTTCCAAAGTTGGTGTTTTCGTAGAGAATTACAGCTGTTTTAGGTTTGACAACTTCCGTAAGAAAGCTTGCAAGAGCTTTTGGGTATTCACTAACTGGCTGATTGAGTCTGAAAACATATTCCCATCCTTGTTCTGTAATCTTATTGTCGGAACCTGTGTTAACGAGGAAGGGCATTTTATTTTGCTGAGCCACACCAGCTATAGCGAATGTTTCGGAGCTTCCGTAGCCTCCTCCAAGCATAACCACCTTATCTTTGGTAATCAATTTCTCAGCGGCAGATCTGGCAACATCTGGCCTACCTGTATCATCTTCAAAAATGAACTCAAGCTTCTTACCATTTATCCCGCCGGCTTTATTGATTTCCTCCAGGGCAAGCTCAAAAGATCTTTTTTCGATTTCCCCAAATTTCGCCTTTTCTCCTGTTAGAGGCAAAATAATACCAACCTTTATGGTTTCTTCAGCAAAAGTTGGCATTGCTACAGCCATACAGGCAATCAACACGAAACTCAAAAGCTTTTTCATGGCTAACCCTCCATTAAAAGGTTAATTGCACAAAAAGCTTAACAAAATATACAAAGCTGAACACATTAAAACGTGTCCATCCATTTTAATTTTAACACCAGTAGGTAAAAGCTTATTCCCTAACTGTATATAATTCAAGGATGCTAATTTTCAGAGATAAAGATAAACCCTCAATTATGGGCGAAGTAACTTTTAGCAAAATTTTTAAGACATTGTCAAAACATGTTTGGAGGCTGTTCTAAAAAGTTGGTGATATGTTCGTAGCGCCGGCCATTTTACGATATTGGTTGATGCGCGTATAGGGGATATTGTAGGGGCGACCGGCCGGTTGCCCCTACATGTAAAACAACCTCGCAGGGGGAGGATGAAGTTTGTAGGGGCAGGCCTTGTGCCTGCCCTATTATGGGGCAACCACAGGGGGTTGCCCCTACGATGTGCTTGAATGACAAAATTCAGCTTGGAAAATCTTCCCAGACTCAGGTGGCTAAAAAACGACCTAAATATATGATTCACCTCATAACTGTGGGACGACGCATGGGGTGCCCTCACAATTTATTACGGAGTTTTTTAAAACACCCTCAAACATGTTTGAGACTATTTTAAAACTTCCCTTATGGAGCGGCAAAGCAAAATAAACCACAGAAATTGCGGGGATGGATTTCAACCTGAAGGACACTTCCAAACGTAAGCAACTAAGAAACGATCCAATATATGATCCACCAGAATTGGGATAGGAGTGGTCAGTTTAACCGAATGCGGCGGTAGGATATTGTGATGGTCGCCGTCCTCGGCGACCGATGTATTGGAAATTTTACTCACGGGAGGACTTTCACTTCCAGGAGCACGCCCATACCGGCGCACCCAAAGTAGGGGCGAAAAATTTTTTGCCCCTACAACTCTACACTTGTGAGCCTATTGCCACGACAATCTTTGGATGGAAGAAATTTCGAAAGCTCTCAACCATGCTTTACGAAGTTCACCGGAGCGAGACTATAAACTCAAACTCGCTCCGGTCATTGATAACTACTTGGCCTTTTTTGCTGTCTGATTCTCTTCCGCCATTTTCAAAAGGTTTTCTTCAGAATCTATCATCCCAATATTTATTTTACCATTTGGAAAAATATAAGATGGAGTTCCCCGAACTCCCTTTGCCTGTAGAAAGCTCTCGGCTCCTTCAATTTTTTTCTTTCCTTCTTCACACTGATTCTCGGATTTATAACCACTTTCTAACCCAGGAAGACCCTTTTTGTCGCAAATGATAGAAATAGACTGTTCTTTAGCTCCAGAGTGTATAGACAGAGGGAAAAGCACAACGTGAACCTTAACCTTACCTTCATCCGCCAGCTTCTTTACTATCGGAAGCGCCTTTTTACAATAAGGACATTGAGGATCCGTTATGAAATAGAATTCAGGGCCGCTTTTGCCAACTGTGAAGGCAGTGAAGGAAGTTAATTTTTTAATGTCTTCGGCAGTTAGTTTGTTAAGTTCTTGAGAAGCCTCCTGTGTCAGATTTTTACCAGTTGCTATCTCAATTAGGTTGCCCGCAAAAAAATATTTTCCTGTCTGGTCAACATACAAAATATTATACCTATCCTGCACAAGCACATGAGCTTCGCAAATTCCTGGAAGTTCCTTAGAAGGCTGAATCTTTTTAACTTCAAAATTTTGATTAAATACCTTCTTTATTCCTTCCTGAACCTGCTCAGCGGTGGGACATGCTAAAACCGTCTTCGAGCTAAAAGCTAATGAGAAAAATCCAACCGCAATGATAATCCCTATCCAGCTTCTTCTAATTCGCGTCATTCCTTTCTCCTTCCTTCTTGATCGCTTTTTCTCTTAAGTAGCTACTTCTAACCACCCTTCAAATGCAGGTTACTTACTACCCACAAATAGAAAAATGATCAAGGACTATTAGGACACCAATTAGCTAATTAGATAGTTCTAGAGTGTCCAATATTAACTACATCAAATCAGAAAAGGCGCACTTAGCAGATCCCAACAAAGCGGCTCTATCACCCAGGAGGCTTTTGGTTATGACAATTTTATGAACATCCACCATAGAACAATGTTCTCTAAGAGCCTTTTCAAAGGAAGGTAAAAAGGCATTCCAAGCATTGCTTACTCCTCCGCCTATTACAGCGCGGAAAATCCCAAGGGTTGTAAAAACGTTAGAAATAGCAACACCAAGAATTTCGCCAAAACGGTTAAAAAGAGCTTGAGCATAGGGATCTCCAAATTGAGCTTGTTTATAGAGTACCTTCGCCGTTATATTATTTGCGTTATCAACATAATATTTGGGATTTATCGGTTTAAAAATGCAATTTTTCCAATCATTCTGAATGTCAGCTAAAACCTGCCTTATCAGTCCTCCTTCTGATGAGTAAGCTTCAAGACATCCCTTTTTACCGCAGTTGCAAACCATTCCTCCCGGGATAACCGTGGTATGACCAATCTCACCCGCAAAGCCGGCATCCCTATCACCTCTCCAGAGCTCTCCATTCAAAACAATACAACCCCCAACTCCTGTTCCAAGAGTTACCCCCAACCAGTTTTTCCAATCCTTTGCGCTTCCAACCCATCCTTCTCCAAGCCCAAAGGCGTTGGCGTCGTTTTCAATAACCACCGGTAAACTTAGAGCCGCGGAAAGTTCAGCAGCGATCGGAACATCATTCAAATGAGAAAGGTTTGGTGAAAAAAGAACCTTTCCCTTTGAGTAATCTATTTTTCCGGCTATACCTAGACCAATTCCCACAACTTTAAATCCAGACCGATCGGCCCAAAATACAAGCTCTTTAGACCAGCTTTTAATAGCTCTTATGAAAGCATGGGGATCAATACTTGATGCTTCTTTAACTTCTTTTTTGATTATGGAAAGAATTGTGCCGTTTCTATCTACCAAAGCAAGTCGAACATTAGTCCCACCAATGTCACCGGAAACAACAACTTCCTTTTTCACGATCTTTCACCCCCAAACAAAAAGCCCTCCCGACATGGAGGGCCTTTTACCACATTAACTTTTTCAAAAAGACTCTAATTTACCTCAGGTCTTGGGAGCAAACCAGCAGCTTCAATGATTTCCTTAGCTCTGTGTTCCCACTCTATAGCCATAAGATGTATTCCCGCAACTCCTGGAATCTCGCGAATCTCCTGAACCTGTTCCACAGCCATTTTAATTCCTTCTTCAGCCTGCTTATCTTTTGGAACACCCTGGAGACGTTTCAGGTAATAATCGGGAACATCAAGTCCAGGAACAGATTTAGCCATATATCGAGCCATACCAAGGGACTTAAGTGGAGTAATACCAGCAAGAATATAACACTTCTCAGCAAGTCCCATATCAACAACGCGCTTCATGTATTCTCGGAACTTCTCCATGTTGTAGATACACTGAGTCTGAACGAAATCTACTCCGGCGGCTATCTTTTTAGCAAGTCGGATGGGTCTGAAATCGAAAGGATCACCAAAGGGATTTACCGCCGCCCCTATGAAGAAGGAAGCTTTACCTTCGCATTCCTGCCCATTTAAAAGCTTTCCTTCGTCTCGCATCTTTTTTACAATCTGGATCAGTTGCATAGAATCGACATCAAAAACATTTTTCGCTTGAGGGTGATCGCCAAACTTATTGTGGTCGCCGGAAAGACACAGGACGTTACGTATTCCTAGAGCATAAGACCCAAGAAGATCACTCTGAATAGCAATTCTGTTTCTATCCCGACAGGTCATCTGAAGATTTGGTTCAAGCCCCAAATCAATAAGTATTTTACATACTGCCATACTACACATTCTAACAACTGACGTTTGGTTATCCGTTACGTTAATGGAATCTACAACCCCCCGTAGATGTTCTGCCTTTTTCTTGATAACCTCTACGTCAGCACCTCTTGGAGGTCCGAGCTCTCCAGTTACTGCAAAATGCCCTGCAGCTAATATCTTTTCTAATCTGCTTCCAGATTTCATAGCTTCATATCCTCCCTGACCACCTTTCGTGGTCCACCGTCTCTACTGGTTGACCAATCCTTTACGGGAAATACTTTGGCAAGTTCGTCAAGCTTGCCCAGATCTTTCATGCGATCATAGATGAGTTGCCAGGCACAGTCTACTTCAGGGCTAATCTCGCATTTCCCTTTTGCTGAACCACCGCATGGACCGTTGAAGAGACTCTTAGAGCATCTAGAAACAGGGCAGATTCCTCCAAAGTAGTGAATAATGCAATTTCCACAGGCTTGACAAAACTCAGCCCATACTCCATGCTCCAAAGCTCCACCTATAAAGGTCGTGTTAAGAGCCGGATAAACCGGGATATTGTAACGTTTAGCCATATACTGAGGTCCAACACTGCAAGCCATTGAGAGTATTGCTTCCACCCCGTCTTTTTCAATCACATCTGAAGCCTGTTCTATGTATTCAGGATCGCATTGACGCTCGAGAGTGCGTTCTACAATTTCTAAGGGTTTTCCTTCTTTTTTCCTCGCAATTCTTAAAGCCGATGCGAGGATTCCCACTTCCTTGGTGCCGCCGGCACAACATACGGTTACACATCCTTTACAACCTACAAGCAAAATCTTGTTGTACTCGGCGACCATCGCCATAATTTCTTGTATAGGTTTTCTTTCTGCAACAACCATTAGCTGGTTCCTCCTTGTAAGAAGGGCCACATTTTACTTTTAATTACGCTTATTCCAACCGATAATACCAAGAGACCGAATCCTTTCGGTCATATCTCTTGCTACTTTAGCAAAAAGCCCACCCTGTGAAGCACTTATATGAAACATTTCGACTCTTTCAGGTTCTAACCCTATTTCAGCAAAAAGCTTTTTAAGAGCAATTACCCGCTTTTTTGCTCTAAAGTTTCCATTTACAAAGTGGCAAGAACCTTCCTCGCAGCCAGCTACATAAACTCCATCAGCTCCATTCTCAAAAGCTTGAAGAATGAAAGTTTCATCAACTCGACCAGAACATGGAACCAATACTACATGAACATTAACAGGATAAGAAAGCCTCATAGACCCAGCTGCATCAGCAGCGGCATAGGCGCAATACATGCAACAAAAAGCTAAAATCCTAGGCTCATCTGATAACCCTTCGATAAATGTCGGAATTTCCACGGGGCATTACCTCATATCTTCGGGAGAAACACCAGAAATTTCTTTGGAATTGCCGCAATTCAGCCGTGCACCGTTATCGATCACTTAAACCTCGTTGACAGCCAAACATTGAAGAAGAATTTCACAATTTATCATCTCACCACCTACACCCATGCACATAGCCAAAGCAGTTTCCATTGTCAATTGCTTTCTTCTTCTTTCGGAGTATAATTATTGTTGTGCAATAATGATCACAAAAAGGAGGTAGAAGATGAAATACATCTATAGCGAAAAAGCTCCGCATCCTGTAGGACCATATAGTCATGCTGTTCAAACTGGAAATTTTCTTTTTCTTTCGGGCCAAATTGGTATTGATCCCCAAACAGGAGACCTTGTGTCCACCGACATTAGAGATCAAACAAAGACGGCTCTTAATCATATTAAAGCTATCCTAGAAGAAGCTGGTTGCGACATTGAATCCGTTGTAAAAACTACAGTATTTCTTACAACAATGGAGCATTTTACTGTCATGAACGAAATTTACGCTGAATTTTTTGGATCCCATAGGCCTGCTCGTTCTTGCGTTGCCGTTTCCAAACTTCCCAAAAACGCTCTGGTTGAAATAGAAGTTATTGCCTACATGGGATAAAACTTCATTCGGTAACCATGGGCATAAAGAAAGCTGTATAACCAGGATCCTCTGGATCGGACACAAAACCACCTTCCATTTCTGAACTCCACTCGAAGTGGAAGGTGTCTCCAGAAATTACATTAGTAGCATCGCTGAGATATTTAATATTGAAGGAAGCATTAAAGATTTCCTTTCCGTTATAGTTTATGGGAATTTCTTCTCTGGCCATTCCAATTTCCGCATTCCCGGCAGATATTTCCAAAACCCCGGGCGAGATAACAAGATTCACGTGGCGCCAAACTTGGTTGGTAAAAATAGCCATACGTCTCAAAACTTGCTGAAACAGGCTAAGTGAAATTTCGGCCTTGTTGGGACGTTCTGGGGGAATAATTGAATCAAAGGCTGGAAAAGACGCATCGAGAAGTCTCATGGATATAGTCATTCTGTCATTCTTTGCATAGAAAACATTTTCGTGAATTCCGAGAAAAATCTCATTTCCGTTAGCATCGTCAACAATACGCAAGATTTCCTGCACGCCCTTTCTTGGTATGATTATTTCGCTGGGGGCAAAATCCAAGCCAATCTCTTCCCTGGATGCCTGAAAACGAGCCAGCCTAAAGGCATCGCATGAAATGAACTTATAAACTCCTTGATCATCGCAAGAAACGTAAAGCCCCGAAATACTTATTGAACTTCCAGAAAGGGGTATGGCGTAAAAAGTTTTCGAAAGAGCTTTTTCTAGTAGCCTAGCGTTGCAAGAGTAGTAAGTTACATCTCCTTCGAATTGATCTACAGGAAAGTCAGACGGTTCAAGGCTTGGAAGCTGAAAAGATGCTTTTTCTGTGATAATGTTTAGTCTTCCGGGGGTGTCCATACTAAGTTCTATAGTTTGAGCTGGAAATTCTTTGGCAACTTCAAAAAGGCTTCTTGCTGGTGCAGTAACTTTTCCTTCTTCGATTACCGTAGCGTCTGCATATATCCGCACGGATAATTCAAAGTCAGTAGCAAAGAACTTAATTCTCCCATCTTCTGTTTCTAAAAGCACGTGTGAAAGTATAGGTGGGCCCTTTCTCTCCACTACCGATTGAACCGAACTCAACGCCTTTACAAGTACATCTTTGCTAATTTGAATCTTCATGTTCATCCTCCACACGCAAGGAAGTTTCTACCGGACTTCTGGTTGTTAGCAAAATTATTATACGCGAACACATAGAAAGTAATAAACAAAATAATTCCCCGTTAAATTTGTTTAAAACCTCGCTCGACTTTGGAATTGCAAGGAGTCTTTGTTAACAAACAGTTAAACAACATATCTTCATTTTCGACAAAAAAATCCTCTTGTCTTAATTAATGTTCAGTTTTGGGTTATGTTCAACATATTATTGACAATAGTTTAACACTTTTTGTACTTATTTTATACAAAATAATAACGATTCCTAGTTAAGAAGAAATTAAAGCTCTGTTTAAGTCATGGGATTTCTTGGATGTGTAGCTTTCCACTCTTTTTCCGTGAGTATATTCGCCAGACATTAAAAAAGGATCTTTTAGCAACTGCGGTATGTGCTCTTTACAGCATCCAAACAATTCTCTGCACATAAAAAATTTTCGAGTTTTCCTATGACCCGAGATAAGGTCTAATGGTTTAGCGATTCTCAGTGTGTTACTAGGAATTTTAATTTGTAAAAAGATGTGTTAGTTAAAAAGATCGTCGCTATTGACTATTGTGTCACACTTCGTGCAGATTTATGAAGATTTAAGGCTAATTCAGGAGGGATGTTATGGGTCGTTGGTATTTATTTACTTTTATCTTTACTTTTACTTTCCTTTTATTGTTGCTTTATTTTTCTTTGGGTTATGCAAAAGATGCTTCTTCGCTCCAGGAAAGTGAAGATCTGGTAAAGGCAAAACACTTCATCCAGAAAGTTTTGAAAAGTAACAGCCGTTTTGTATCAACTCACAAGGCATCGTACTTCGAACCTTTTTTAGATGCACAACATCCAAAAGCTACTGTTGTTATGTGCTCTGATTCAAGAGTTCACACTCATGCCATAAGTGATGCTCCTGATAACGAAATTTTCGTCATACGAAACATAGGAAACCAGATGAGCACTGCGGAAGGATCAGTAGAATACGGAGTTCGACATCTACACACTCCTGTTTTAATGTTTCTGGGTCATTCCGGCTGTGGTGCCATTAAAGCTGCATCTTCCGATTATTCGAAAGAGTCGGAAGCCATAAAGAAAGAACTCGACACAATAAAAATACCCAAGGGGGTAGAAAACATTGAGGGAGTTAAAATAAACGTAAACAACCAGGTGGCAGAAGCTCTTAAGAAATTCGACCAGGAAGTAAAGGAAGGAAAGTTGGTCATAATTGGCGCTATTTATGATTTCAGAAATGAGCTTAAGAAAGGACATGGAAAACTGAATATCATCAACATCAACGGTGAAACAGACCCGGTCAAAATCAAAGAAAACCCGCTGATCAAGGGCCTTTATTAAAGAGTAATAGAAAATTGGAGCAGGAAAAGTGTCTGTGTATAAGAGATGCTTTTCCCGCTCCTTGCTTAGCTTTCTTGTTTTCGTTATGCAAGACCCAGCATAGGAAGAAGAACCATCAGTCCTGCCCAGATAAGAAGTCCACCCAGAATGTCAAAGTATATACCGGCTCTGATCATTTTGGTGATGGGAACCATGCCCGACCCGTAGACTATAGCATTTGGAGGTGTAGAAACAGGGAGCATGAAGCCCCAGCTTGCCCCAAGAGTGGCACCGATTGCAGGAGGAACTGGATTTACACCAGCCGCTTGAGCTAAAGAAATAATAACGGGAACCACCATATTAGCCGATGCAGTGTTGGAAGAGGTTTCGCTAACCAGGATCGCAATAAAAATAGCTCCCAGCGTGATACCCCACATAGAAGTAGCACCCGTTAAGTTCATGAGGGATTTACCTATAGCATCGGCAAGTTTCAGTTCAAACATCAGGTTTCCAAGGGTGATACCACCGCCGAAGAGCAGGAGAGTTCCCCAGTCAATGTTTGTTGCCTGTTTCCACGATATTGTAAATTCTCTCTCCTTCCAGTTTGTTGGAAGTAAAAAGAGAAGAGCGGCGCCTATGAGAGCTGCTATGCTTTCTGGGAAAATTTTATTGTAATTTTTATATATAGTCCCATCTGTTCCATAAATCAGAGCAATAATTCCGGGAATAAGCCACAAAGCCACTGTTATAGAAAAAACTATCATCACATTCTTTTGTCCTCTTGTCCATGAGCCAAGGAGAGCTTTCTCTTTAAGAATGTAATCCGTTGCTCCCTCCAGGCGAGATACCTCTGGTTTATGGAGATAATACATCAACACAAAAAGAAGAGCTGACATAAGAATTAGCAAGGGAACAGCGAATGCCATCCACTGAAAAAAGGCGATCTTAACATTGCAGAACTTTTCTATCATGGCTATGCCTATAATATTAGGGGGAGTGCCCACGGGTGTCCCGATACCGCCAGCAGAAGCGCTATAAGCTGCCATTAGCATCATACCGGTTCCAAAACGCAGTTTTTTGGGATCTACAAAGTTTCCTGTTTTTCTATGTATTAAATCCGCAACTGAATAAACTACCCCAAGGCCTATAGGATACATCATAGCCGTAGTGGCTGTGTTGCTTATCCACATGGAAAGGAAGGCGCAAATTACGCCAAAAGCGACAAGGATTTTTGCTGTGCTGTTTCCAACAGATTTTATAGACATGATGGCATATGTAAATCGCTTATCCAAACCATGAATTCTCATGGCTTCTGCAATGATAAAGCTTCCAAAAAATAGATAAATAATAGGATCTGCAAAAGGTGCCAGAACCTTTTTTATGTCGGCTACTCCCAGAATTACGCAAAGAATTGCTCCCCATATGGCACTTACAGGAATTGGAATAGGTTCTGTTACCCACCAAACCGCTACCCAGCTAACTATGGACGCAAGTATATGAGCTTTGGGCGAGAGGGAAGGCATGGGAATAAGGTAAACAATTATAGCTACAAGAGGACCCAAAAACAGCCCTATACTTTTTCGGAAGTTTTCAAGTCGTTCTTCCTTTTCTGACAAAACTTCACGGATTTCCTCATCCTTTACCTGATTAACCCTGACACTTTCATTGCCCATCATTGATCCTTTCCTCCCTCATTTTCTTACATTGGTCTTTATACCCTTCCACAAGGCGTTAAATAGATCACTTAAGCGAATGACCCCTATGGTGGTATTATTGGAGACGACAACCGAATACGTGTACGAGCCCGAAACCATATGGAGAAACACCTTTTCTAAAGTCATATCTTCAGATATGTATTCTTTTTCCGAAAAGTGATACATGATGTCTTTGACAGGCAGTCCCTGTATCATGCCTTGAACTTGTTCAAGTAGTTCATGCCAGGAAGATGGTTCGCTGGTTAAGCTCCCTCCTAGAGCAGCTACAACATCCGTAAGGCGGACATACCCGGTAATTTTTAGATCCGAATCGTGCACGAAAATTACTCGGGGTTTGAAGTCAAATTCGGAGCGAGCTCGCCAGGCATCTATCATAAGGAGAGCATCATAAATAGATCTATCCTCCGCAACTTTTGCACAGTCCACAATTGGTATCATCAAATCCTTTGCCTTCATTTTAATAGCTCCTTTCTACATCTCGTTGCCCAGGTCAACCCTGGGCAATGTGTTAAAATGAGGTGAGAAAAGCTGGATCTATCCTATGTTCATCCACTTCAGGATAGAAAGCATTATTGCTGCCGCCATAACTGATCCAATCTGGCCTCCTGTGTTAGCACCCATGGCGTGCATTAAAAGCCAGTTATTAGTATCGTATTTGCGACCTTCCAATTGAACAACTCTTGCCGCCATGGGATAGGCTGATATGCCGGCAGCTCCAATGAGTGGGTTGATTTTGCCTTTTGATATGAAGCACATGAATTTTCCAAAAAGAATACCCATTACCGTATCAAGGCATATGGCAAGCAACCCCAGAGCCAGGACTATTAGGGTCAGAGGTCTTAAGAAAGTGTTTCCTTCCATGGTTCCACCTATAGAAAGCCAAGTAAGAGAGTAACAGCATTTAGAATTTCGTTTTCGGATGCTTTAGTAAGGCGAGAAACAACTCCAGATTCCTTCATAAGGTTGCCGAGCATTAACATACCCATTAGAGGTGTTCCAAAAGGTGCTACAATGCAACAGACGATAGTAACCACAAGAGGGAAAAGAATTTTTACTTTTTTAGAAACGCTATTATGAGAAGGGTATTCCATTCTAATAAGTTTTTCTCTTCTGGTTGTAAGAAGCCGCATAATAGGGGGCTGAATAAGTGGCACCAGTGACATGTAAGAATATGCCGCTACGGATACAGCTCCGAGAAGATGAGGTGCAAATTTAGAAGTAACGTAAATCGATGTGGGGCCATCACAGGCGCCAATAATCCCTATGGCGGCGGCGTCCAATAGATTAAACCCAAGTAAAATTGCTATAAGAAATGTAAGGAATATACCAAATTGACCCGCAGCTCCTAAAAGTAAAATTCTTGGGTTTTCCAGAAGAGGCGTGAAATCCGTCATCGCTCCAATGCCGATGAAAATAAGACAGGGGAATACTTCGTTAGCGACTCCAAACTCATAGAACTGCCTTAAAAGACCATCGGGACCCATAAGATCAGCAAGAGGAATATTTACAAGAACAGCTCCAAAACCAATAGGAACCAAAAGAAGTGGTTCGTATCCTTTCTTTATACCCAGATATAGAAGACCGCATCCTACAAGAATCATTATTATGTTTTTGATAGTAATAGCCCCAAAGCCAGAAATAAGGGCTGAAATGCCAGCTAAGACAATGTCTACCATCAGGATATCTCCTTTCCGTTTGTCTCTTCATCACGATAAGGAAACACCCTCTTAAGACCTTCAATAATTAGAGTGAGTATCCAGAGGGTAAAAAGAGTGCCGCCCATTCCGACAAAAGCGATAACCAACCCTTTTTCTAACATCCTCACTACTCCATCTTTGAATTTTCGTGAATCACCAGATTCTGCCAGTTAAGCGCGCTCACCGGCGTTCAAGCATTTCAGCAAAATATGTGCAAAGATCCCTGTTGTTTTTGATAGCTTCGAAAGTTAGCCTGTGTCCCAAGTATGTGAACTTGAAAAAGGGGCGATACTTTCAGGTTATCTCTCTTATTGTGGCGAAAATTTGTGACAGTATGGCGAAAAACCGCCATTTTAAAATAAGCAGAATCTGTCCCCGTGATGATTGGTCAAGAAGGATTGATGTCCTTATAAAATAACTCGCAACGATCAAATCACATGAATTACAGGGAGCGATAGTCCGTTTCCATAAGTTGATATTTTTCCATTTTGTATCGAAGGGTTCCTCTAGGAATTCCAAGGAGTTTAGCTGCCTGGGAGACATTGCCACCGGTAATCTTGAGCGCTTTTTTTATGAAGGATAGAGCAATTTTCTCCATTATCTCTTCTAAATTCATTCCCTCCAGGGGAATGTTGAAAGAAGACATCAAAACGTCATCAAAGGTAATCTCTGGCCCTTGAGCGATCTCTTTCGGAAGGTGTGATGTATCAATTAATCTATCATCGTGCATTATACAGATTCTTTCCAGAACATGAGCAAGTTCTCTAACGTTTCCAGGCCAGGAGTAAGCCAGAAGAAGTTTTTCTGCCTCCGGAGAAAATCCCTGAAACTTGCGACTGTATTTTCTATTATGTTCAGACACAAAGTGTTTAGCTAAAGGCATAATATCTTCAGGTCGCTCTCTTAAAGGTGGAATATGAAGAGGAATGGTATTAAGGCGGAAATATAAATCCTTTCGGAACTTGTTTTCTCTAACATAACCCTGAAGATCTTGATTGGTGGCGGCGATAATTCTTATGTCTACTCTGTGAGATTGAGTACCGCCAAGGCGGCGAACAGAATGATCTTCCAGTATCCTGAGAAGTTTTGCTTGAAGTCCCGGGACAAGTTCTCCTATTTCGTCAAGGAAAATGGTGCCCCCGTTAGCTACTTCGAAAAGACCCAGCTTTCTTTCTTTAGCCCCTGTAAAAGCACCCTTTTCGTGCCCGAAAAGTTCACTTTCCAGCAGTTGTTCCGGCAAAGCAGAGCAGTTTATCTCCACGAAAGGATATTTCGATCGTGGACTCATAGCATGGATGGTTCTTGCAAAAAGATCCTTTCCTACGCCAGTTTCTCCCGTAATCAATACTGTGGCGTCAGAAGCAGCAATCCTTTTAACTTTTTCGAGCAATTCTTTCATAACTTTGCTTTCTGCGATAATAGCTTTACCCCTGAGAATACCATCGTGATGGGATCGAAAAGCTCTGACTTCTCTTTTTAGTTTTTGCGTTTCCAGAGCGAGCTTGACAATAAGAGTTATAGCATCCGCTTTGAAAGGCTTTTTTATATAATCGTAGGCTCCCAACTTAATAGCTTCCACTGCTGATTCTACAGAAGCATATCCCGTAATGATTACAACAAGAATGTCTGTGTCTTCCTCTTTTAGCTTTTTTAAGACCTCAATACCTCCCATGTCGGGAAGGTTGAGATCAAGAAGAACCAGATCCACCGGTGAACTCTTAACAATGTCAAGGGCTTCCCTGGCGGTTGATGCTACAATGCTTTCATATCCTTCGTCTCTGAGAATACGCTGCAGATTGTCGCAAATAAAATCTTCATCATCGACGATAAGAATGCTTCCTTCGTTCATGTTTTTATAATTTCCTCCCCCTGGTCAATGGGTATATCGAAATAAAAGGTCGAACCTTCTCCGGGGATACTTACCACATTAATTCTTCCTTTGTGCTCCGTGATGATGTTGTGTGCTATAGCAAGACCAAGACCACATCCAGAAGAACGGCGGCTAAAAAAGGGGTCAAATATGTAAGGTAAATCTTCGGGATCTATTCCTCTACCTGTGTCGGAGATCATGGTTCTTACGGAGTCTTTGGCAATCATTGAATCCTCGGCCTTTACCCTGAATATCTTAACCGATAGGGTTCCACCTTTATCCATAGCCTGAATCGCATTCAGGAAGAGATTCAAAAACACCTGTTTTATTCTTTCTCTGTCTATACTCAGGAGCGGAATTGGCTCTTCGACCTCGGTAATTACGTCTATTTTGCTGTTCTTTGCCAGCTTTCTAACAAGAAGAAGCGTATCCGCCATTACAGAAGGAAGATAGGCTTTTTCCATCTTAAGGTTCCTTGAAGGATTGGCAAAATCCAGGAGACCGTTTATAAGGTTTTCGAGTCTTTCCATTTCCTGATTGCTGAATTCGATCGTGAAGATCATCCATCATCAGGGAAATACCCGTAAGGGGGTTTCGTATTTCGTGAGCAATACCTGCTGCCAGTACTCCCAAACTTGCAAGGCGATCCGTTCTTCTCAGGTGTTCTTCTATTTCTTTTCTGCTCGTTATATCTTGAAAGAATATAAAAAGATTGCTCTCGGGAAAGTTTTCAGAAGCAAGAACCGATGAAGAATATTCAATTACTTTTTCTTTCCCGTCAGGGAAAGTGATGCTGGTTTCTTTGGCATCTTTTATAGAACAGCCCAATTCCGAGCATTCGCGAACAAAATCAGTCCAGGAAGTAAAGTCCGCAAAGGCTTCAAAAAAGTGTTTGCCTTCAACTTCTTCTCTGGGTATTCCAAAAAACCGTTCTGCATAGGGATTAAACCATAGAATTTTCCCTCGCCCATCGAAAACAATAACGCCGAGAGGAATGTGGGCAAGAATTAATGTTACAAAGTTCTTTTCTTTTACTAATCTCCAGTAAAGTTCCGAATGTTCAATGGCTTGAGCGGCCTCTCCGGCAAGGATCTCAAGGGCTTCTATTTCTGTGGTTCCGATGGGAGAAGTCTTTCCAATTTTGTCGGCTCCTAAGACCCCTATCACCCTGTCTCGACTTTTCATTGGAGCCCAGACGATGTGTTCACTACCTCCAGACGTAGCAATTTTCTTATCGAGCTCTGTTATACTTATATCGTCATCATAAATCCCGACGGATACTGTTTTTCCTGTATGAAAGGCTCTCACAAGGGTGCAATCCTGACGATCTACGTGGAAGGAAAAAGATGTGGCGATTTTTTCGTGATCTGGTGAGAATTGATATGTGCCTCGACATACCAGCCGGCGAGTTTGAGAATCAAAGAGGTAAAGAATAGCTCTATCGTATCCAAGCCCTTCCACTGCGGTCTTCAAAACTGCTTGAAGGACATCGTCTCGCTTATAGGCTAAGCTCATGAGCTGGCTTAAAGAATGAATGTTTTTGATAATCCATATTTTTCTCTCAAGTTCGTAAGAATATTGTTCAAGGTTTTTCTTGGACTGCGTCAATTCTTCAAGTGATTTCTCAAGATTCAAACGATGTTCATGGATTTCTCGAGCCATAACCGCAAGATTTTCGGAAAGTCCTTCCAGTTCATCTCCCGTATGGACCACAATATCGTCTGGTAGTTTCCTTTCTGCAATTTCGACGGCTTTTCGGCTGAGATGCCGTATGGGTTTCGTAATCGTTCTTGCCAGAGATAAGGCTACGACTATGGAAACCAGTAAAGAAAGAGTCAAAACTAAAGCACTTTCCATCCTTGTTCGAGAAAGCATATCTTTAATGGCTTTCTCGGTAGTAGAAATTGGCTCTTTGAATTTTGTCATTTCAACGCCTATGGTAACGCCGCCGAAAATTCCGTAGCGGTCATAGGGAGGACTGTAATAATGAATGGGAGCATAAGCCATTACCCGTGGAATTCCCCCCACATTGAATGTACTGGTTACACCTGAACGCCCTTTTCGTACTTCTGATGCAATGATGGGATAATTTGTATTTATCTTGCCCGCGTGGTCTAGATTAAAAGGGGCTTTTCCTGCTAAAAGGTTTTCATAATAGGATGGATCAAGAGGATCAAATTCAGTTCCGTCAGGACGAAGACTTCTAATATCGCAATACTTGGGATGAGTTATTATCCAGCCTTCATCATCAAACATGAAAGCGTAATTTCCACTGGAATAGGATGGAAATACGACAAAACGATCCTCCGTGGGAAGAATATGCATGGTAAACTCCATGAGATGACGATGATCCAGAGATAAAACTACTACACCAGAAACTTCGCCGTTTTCACCTACACACTTTGTGGCGAATCTTACCACACCTTCGTATTTTTTTCCTTCAACGGCGTGTTCCACATCACTTGCACCTTGAAGTTGTTCTTCCAGGGAGACAAACCATCCTGTTACGTGTGACACATAAACCCTGCCGGGGGGAAGTTTCATAACCTCCAGAAAATATTTTTCCGACCTGTAAGTTGTATTTTCTGGTTTGGACACATCCCGCAGATCCTCTTGCTTAACTGGGTAGCCGTCAAAAATTCTGATCAATTCTTGGCCTGAAACGTCAACGAAGGCAATCTCCCGATACAAAGGGAGATCTTGTCGTACCTCAACAGGATATTCATTAGTGCCATCTTTCATCCACACAGTTTTTTTGTGCATAGTATAAAAATCTTGAAATACTTCGGTTTTTTTGGGCAAAAGACATAAAATCTTTGCGTCTTTTTCAACGCCTTGAAGAAATTCACTTACCCTGTTGGCAAGCTCAATAGCTCTTAGTTCAAGGGATTCCCTGGCTTTTTTCTCAAGCTGAAGAGAACTTTCTTTCAAAGCTACTCTGGTTAAATTGTGAAGGTTCAAAATGTGAGTTATTCCAAAGATGCTGGCAGGGATTACCGAAACAAGAATAAGAACAAAGGTCAGTTTTTTAGCTATGGAAACTCGAAATTTTTTTCTTCGGGAATCTTGACCGTTCTTGTTTTGGTCTATTTTCATAAGCGTCCTCCGATTTCAAAAATCGGTTTTACATTTTACCATAAGTTGAGAACCTTGTGAGAAATACCAGAATTTGGATTCGGATTGTTTCAGGGATAAACTTTTAGATTCTGTTAACTGCCGAAGAAATACCTTCTTATGGTTCCTTGAAGAAATTTATCACAGTTAACAGCTATAGTGGGATTCTACGCAAATTGTTCAAAACTTGGTTGACCTGAGCTTTTGGTTAGTTTTTGTCGACGCACTATTTGGCAATTAATCTAATTTTTCGACAAAAAGTCTCATTTTTAATGATAAATGTTTAATCTTGGGGGTTTTTAGACAACGTTTAGACATTAATTAAACTATCTTTAAACAATATTTCGACAAAATAAGAATAATTAGCATCAATATTTTTAAGCGAGAAGACTCCCATGGGATTTATGCGTGCTTTGGGCACTTAAGCTTTTAAGGTATATAGAAAGATTTGCCTGTCTTTTGGCAGGTTTACTCGCTATCGACGACTCTATCAAAAGCTTTCCTGAATAGAGGTTCTGTTCTGTATCGTTCCTTTTCAGCTAGGAAGGTTTTCAGGCTTTCAAGAACCGCAGTAAGGTGTTCTACTGGGAATCGAATTCCAACGGCTGTAATTATGCTGTGTCGCCTGAAAGGATCTACTTCTAAGCTCCAGGGACGTATGCAGAAATGTTGTCCTGTGACCTTCATATACCATTCGAATTCTTTGACCTTCTGCATGAGGTTTTTATACTGCTCTTCCCCAAAAACTGTCCCTTCAAATTCACCGTAGGAACAATCTCCAAAGGTAATGAAGCAGTTAGCCGCTGAATCCTTTTTTATTTTGAAGTCAGGGTAAAGTGCAAAAAATGGATCAAGTCGGTAAAGTTCGATGAAATCGTGAATAGGGATCATTTCTTCTCTATGTATAAGACAACCGCTTCTGCATTGATCGATAAAAGCCCTTAGATATCTGCAAACCAGAGCAAAAAGATCGTCAGGGATAGCAAGTCCTACGCTTATTATTCTGGCATGCCCCTGCCCTAGTGGTGGCTCTCCTATGATTATTCTTAGTCTGGATGCAATTTCTGGGTTTGTCTGCTCCAGATGAGACATGAAATGTTTAGCCAGAATTTCTTTCTCCTGATAGTTAAAAATTCCTGGCCCGAGGTTTACTCTATTAGGGTCTTGATCGTATTCAAAATTGCTTGCCAGAATAAGATAATGAAATCCCGGAACCTTCATTACGTGGAATCCTTCGTTCTCAAAGCCCTTAACAAGGCTCATCGTTCTATTTTTTATAAAAATATCGCGTATAACATCATTTTCCGTATCGCCTCGCTCTTTTGCTTTTTCTACCATTAGTTCATGTATCCAGTGAGTTCGCCAGGTTATGCAAAGCATCAAAGTTTTTAGGATACGCTTTACTTCCGCTCTAAGGTTTTTTCCCCGATAAGTGATAGGTGGCCCAAAATCAAAATCTTTTAGTGAGATTCCTTTCAATTCAAGAATTCTTTTTCGATTTTCCGGTGGAATGAATTCAAGATATCTTGCGAATGTCAGGAGCAGTTCTTCCTGAGAAATAACCGAAAACTCGTTTTTTAGCCTTTTTTCTAATTCCGTATATTTTTCCAGTTCCAGCTCCCATTGGTAGTGAATGTCCAGGAGTTCTTCATAGGAAAGGTTGCGGTAGCCTTCCTGTTCAAATTTTTCTCTGACATATTCCCAATCTACGTATAGCTTTTTTCTGGACCTCTTATCCTCAAGAAAACTTTCGGCTGTTGTGTAGCCAACAATTCCTGATTCACCATCAACGAAAACTTTTTTCCCGAGATATTTGGCAAATAAGCTTTCTGGATTTAATTCTACCTTATCGCCATGGACAATTACAGGCTTTAACCCATTTGCATCAACTGCATTTATGAGGTAGGGTTTGCAGTAAGCCACGGCCGACACTGCTTCATGTCCTGTGGCGTTTCCATCGTAGCGAATAATTCCTCTGACTCTGGGATGGTTAACAGCGATGTCTGTTTCTCCGTAGGGGTAACGTCTTAGCAAAATAACATTGACTCCAGCATCTGCAAGTTTTAGAGCTTCTTCGGTACCGAACGCCAGAATACCTGCATCAGCGCTATCTGTTATAGGTTCTCCTTTTCCAATGAGGATGTAATCATGGAAATCTTCTCGCAGAATCTTTTCTGGCTGTTCCAGGGCGTTGTTTATAATCATTGAAGCGGCTTGAATAGTGGTTTTGCCTTCATCAACCATGTCCATAAGAGCTCGCATAGTGGCACTGAAGGTCATACGGAGCGGACGGCGCTGAAGTATGAATAGTTTTCCGTCTTCCACTGTAAATTCTATGTCAAGAGGCCGCTTAGATTGACTTTCAAGCCAGTCACGGACTAAAAGGAGTTGTTCATAGACTTTTGGGAATTGGCTTTTTAAATCTTCAGCTTTAAGAAATTCCCGTCGAAGTCGTCCAGATACTATTTTATCACATTGAATTCTTGGAGCCCATTCGATGACGAGAGAGTTTTTTCCCGTTCTGTGATCTCTTGTAAAAAGCACTCCGCTTAGGGAATTTTCGTTCCTATTTCCAAACACCATTGTTTGAATTACCACCGCTGTGCCAATTTCGTCTGGCACTGAAGGTGATCGACTAAGCCTTGCTGCGACAGCTGTTGGTCCCATCCAGGAATCGAGCACAGCTTCAATGCTGTGGCGAAGCTGTGTTAGAGGATCTTGAGGATATTCTCTTCCGTATTTAGGATGTTGGTTTTTTCGGAGAATATTTTCATAATCACTAATTAGTTTATAGAGCAAAGATGTTTCGGTGGTATCTATTTCATCTCGTATGTTGAGCTTTTCTAATACCTGGTGGAATTCGCTGTAAGGGACACCAAGCACCACTTCCCCATACATACGAAGAGCGTTTGCATAAGTGCTTAATATAAAAGCTTCATCTTCACCTCTTTCTATAAGTGTTCTAACGATCTCTGATGTAAGTCCAACATTAAGGACAGTGCTAACTGCGCCGGGAAGAGAAACAGGCGCTCCTCCTCTTACTGCAACTAACAGCGGAAAAGCCTCTTCCGCTGAACCGAAATACCTTTTTTCTCTGATCTCTAATTCCAATAGAGCTTTCATAATATCTTGCCAGATGGCATCGGGGAGCACTCGATCGTTTGCAAAATAGGCTCGACAAACATCAGTAGTGATTATGAATCCATCGGGAACCTTGGCAACCCTAGAAAAAGTTCCTAGCTCTTGAGATAGTTGTTGAAAATCTTCAACAAGCTTTGCCCCTTTGGCTCCCAACTTATCTACCCTTTTGGGATCAGCCTTTTCAAAAGAAACAGTGTAATATTCTTCTTGTTTCATCCTGTTGCTGCTCCATTTCTTGTTTTTTTTCGTAAAATCAACCTTTCTTTGAAATTAAAAATCATGACTGAGCGGAAGGCAACAAAAACTATAATTGCTTTATGTTTGATCTAAACTTGTGCTGTTGGTGTGAAAAAAAGCATAATCTTTTTTTATCCACTTTACACCTGGGTCTTTATTTTTTACAAATATCGGAAATCTACGACTATAGAGTTAGAAGTCAGAATTAGGGATGTTCTTGGTTTAGGTTGGGTGCTAATACCGTGAATAAACAAGAAACATTGCTTGACATGGTTGGATTTTTAGGCTAATTTTTAAGATCATGTGAAAAAAGTATCGCAACATTAATGCTCCGTAGTAATGTGAGAGGATAGTGAAGAGGTGTATATAGATGTAGGCAGGTAGTTATTGTTAGTGTAAACGAATTAACCATTGGAATGATTAAGGAGGTATGTGATGCCTTACGATCCAACAAAACTTGCGGATTGGCAGATTGCGGAAGAAGCTGAAAAAAACATGCCCACCCCCGATGAATGGCGGGAAAAATTAGGTTTGGAGAAAGATGAAGTTATTCCTATGGGTCGAGTGTGCAAGCTCGACTTTATGAAAATCCTTGAGCGTCTTAAAAATCGCCCTGACGGAAAATACATTGAGGTTACCGCTATCACCCCTACTCCTCTCGGCGAAGGTAAGACTACAACGTCGCTCGGTCTTATCGAAGGTCTCGGCAAAAGAGGTAAAAACGTTGGTGGATGTTTGAGGCAGCCTTCGGGTGGTCCCACAATGAACATTAAGGGAACGGCGGCTGGTGGCGGAAACGCTTTGCTGATTCCCATGACCGAGTTTTCGATGGGACTTACTGGTGACATCAATGCTCTCATGAATGCTCATAACCTTGCAATGGTTGCTCTTACTGCAAGAATGCAGCATGAACGTAACTACACTGATGAACAACTCCAGCGTCTCACTGGCATGCGCCGTCTCGATGTGGATCCCACCAGAGTTGAGTTTGGCTGGGTCATAGACTTTTGCGCTCAGGCTCTAAGAAACATCATTATTGGTATTGGTGGTCGTACCGATGGTTACATGATGCAGTCTAAATTCGGTATAGCTGTGAGTTCCGAGCTCATGGCTATCCTCTCGATCGTAACCGACCTTGAAGACCTGCGTAAGCGTTTGGGCGAAATTACTCTTGCTTTCGATAAAACAGGAAAACCTGTTACCACATCGGATCTTGAAGTTGCGGGAGCAATGTGCGCCTGGATGCTACCCGCAATCAACCCGACACTTTGTTGCACAATCGAATATCAGCCTGTTATGATTCACGCTGGTCCATTTGCTAATATCGCTATAGGTCAGTCCTCCATCATTGGTGACCGTATCGGTCTTAAGATGTTTGATTATCATGTTACGGAAAGCGGCTTTGCAGCGGATATCGGATTTGAAAAGTTCTGGAACGTCAAATGCCGTCTCAGCGGTTTGAAGCCTCACGTCTCGGTCCTCACAACAACAATTCGAGCTCTCAAGATGCATGGTGGTGGTCCTAAGGTAGTTCCAGGACTACCGATTCCTGAAGAATATACGAAAGAAAACCTTGCCCTGCTTGAAAAGGGCCTCGAAAATATGCTCCACCATATCAAGGTTATCCGTAAGTCCGGAATGAATCCCGTGGTTTGCATAAACTCCTTCCATACCGATACACCCGATGAAATCAAGATGATTAAAAAGGCTGCGGAAGAAGCAGGAGCTCGATGCGCCGTTTCTCAACATTGGTTGAAAGGTGGAGAAGGCGCTCTGGAACTTGCTGACGCAGTTATGGATGCTTGCGAAGAACCTTCGGACTTCAAGTTCCTCTATCCTATTGAAATGAAATTGAGAGATCGAGTAGAAATCATCGCTAAGGAAGTTTATGGTGCTGACGGTGTTGTGTGGACTCCAGAAGCTGAAGCTAAAGCCAAGATGCTTGAATCTGATCCTAAATATGCTGATTTCGCAACCATGATGGTTAAAACTCACCTCAGCTTGAGCCATGATCCTACATTGAAAGGCGTTCCCAAGGGCTGGGTCCTTCCAATTCGCGATGTGTTGATTTACTCCGGTGCAAAATTCCTTTGCCCATGCGCAGGAACTATAAGCCTCATGCCCGGAACGTCATCCAACCCGGCCTTCCGACGAGTCGATGTTGATGTAAAGACCGGTAAGGTTATGGGATTGTTCTAGGTCCCGTCCCATAGGCTTTGACCTCATATAGTGTGAGGTCAAAGCCTTGTTTGACTTATGACCTTAGTTGCAACATTTTGAAAAGATAAAGCGAGGTTTTTGCCATGTCAGCTAAACTTATTAAAGGTGCAGAGATAGCGAAGTCTATCCGAGAAGAACTTAAGCAGGAGGTGCAACACCTTAAGGAAAAATATGGTGTTGTTCCTGGGTTAGTAACAATTCTTGTAGGTGAAAACCCAGCTTCCCAGAGCTATGTAAGAGCAAAACAACAGACTGCCCATGAATTGGGATTTTATTCGGTCCAGGAAGATAGACCGGCTGACATTTCTGAAGCTGATCTCTTAAAGCTTATCGACCAATACAACAAAGATCCTAAAATTCACGGCATTCTGGTTCAACTTCCCCTTCCAAAGCACATCAACGAAACCAATGTGCTTTATGCGATAGATCCTTCAAAAGATGTGGATGCTTTCCATCCTTTCAATGTAGGAAAGTTGATGATTGGTGAGCCTGATTATCTTCCCTGCACCCCAGCAGGCATCCAGGAGCTTCTTATTAGAACAGGTGCGGAAACATCAGGTGCTGAAGTGGTTGTTATAGGAAGATCAAATATCGTTGGTAAACCCATTGCTGTAATGCTCATGCAGAAAGGCAAGGGAGCCAATGCTACTGTGACCGTGTGTCATACCAGAACAAAGGACGTTGTTTTTCATACCAAACGAGCTGATATTCTTATCGTTGCAGCAGGTGTTGCGGAATATGTAAAGGGTGATTGGATCAAACCTGGAGCAGTGGTCATTGATGTTGGCGTAAATGAAGTAGGAAGAACTGCGGATGGAAAACGAATCTTGAAAGGTGACGTGGCTTTCGATGAGGCAAAGGAAGTAGCAGGCGCCATTACCCCAGTTCCAGGTGGCGTTGGTCCTATGACGATCACTATGCTTATGAAAAATACTGTGCGAGCCTGCAAAGTTCACAACAAAATTAAAGATTAGTGTTTTCTGGTAATTGCAAAAATTGAAAATTAAAAAGGGGCACATTTTGTGCCCCTTTTTAATTTCTTACGGCATCTGACTCATGCCTTTAAGACGCTCAACCATCATCTGAGCGATTTCTATAAATTTATTAGCCTTACCGGCCCCTACACTGAATATCTCAACCCTTTCCGGTTCTACTCCAATATCGCTCAGCACTTTTTTAACATAATTTACCTTTTTCTCCGCTTTTTGAATTCCGCTTTTGAATTGACAACTATCGGACATACAACCAACAACATACACTCCATCTGCTCCATTCTCAAAAGCTTTTAGTATATGCAAAGCATCCAACCGCCCACTACAGGGAAGCTGAATGATTCTGACATTTTCAGGTAAAGTCCACTGTGCTTTTTCGGCAATTTGAGCTGCCGCCGATGCACAGTTAGAACAGCAAAAAGCAAAGATTTTGGGCTCATGGTGGCTCATAAAACCATCTCCTTTTTTCTTAAATTCCTAAGCTTCCTTAACAAGGGCTTCTGTTATAGCCACAATATGATCATCGCTTAACTTTCTAAACATAATCGCCTTTCCGGGACATTCACTTACACACATGCCGCATCCTTGGCATAAAGCAGGGTCAATATAAGCAGCTTCCTGGACGCTTTCTATAACTGGAATTCCATAGGGACAGGTGCGAACGCAGGTGAGACATACAGCGCATCGATCTGGATTTACTTCCGCAACGGCACCTCCAACAAGCATTGTTCCCTGAGCGAGGAACCTAAGAGCGCGTCCTGCTGCTGCCCAGGCTTCCTGAATGCTTTCTTCAACGCCTTTTGGTCCTAAAGCCAACCCAGCGAAGAAAACACCCTCCATTTCACCGTCAACTGGTTTCATCTTAGCGGGAGATTCTCTAAGAAATCCATCTTCATCCGTGCTTGCTTTGTAGAATTTGGTCAATTCACTAAGTGGTTCTGGATAGATAGCTGTCTGAAGAGAAACGAAATCGGGCTCTAAAATTACATCTCGATCAAGGATAGGATCGTGCACTCGAACGCTAATCTTGCCATTTTCGACCTTTACCTGAGGCTTTTTGTCAAGATCGTATCTTATAAAGAGCACGCCCTTTTCTCGAGCTTCCTTGTAAATTTCTTCTCGTTCTCCAAAGGTACGCATATCACGGTAAAGCACATAGATGTCCATATCTGGATTGATGGCTTTTAGATCACAGGCTGTCCGGACGGCAAAGCTACAGCACAGGCGACTACAGTAGGGACGCTGTGGTTCTCTAGAACCAACGCACTGAATAAAGACAGCGGTTTTAGCGTTTTTGAAAGCATCCGGAGAATCGATAAGTTTCTTGGTAAGATCTGACCAGCGGTATATTTCCGGATGAATTCCATAGCCGTATTCGTTGGGCTTTAGGGAATGTCCACCTGTTGCGATCACGACAGCACCGTGTCGAACAGTTTGGATGGATCCGTTTACAGATAGAGTCGATTCAAATTGTCCGCCAAATCCCTTTGCTCCCAAAACTATGGTGTTAAGGAGCACCTTAATTTTGGGATTACTGGAAACTCTCGACGTAAGATCCTTAAGAAGATCTTGAACTGAGAGTCCGTTCCATGTGTTTTTGACTTTATGTCCGTGTCCGCCAAGGCGGTCTTTCTTTTCAACCAAAATGACATCTATACCCTGATCGGCAAGAGCTAAAGCCGTGGTCATACCGGCGATACCACCACCTACTACAAGGACAGATTGTTCAATGGGCATTGGTTTTACGGTTAGAGGTTCGGACATGCGGGCATGAAGCACAGATGAACGCATCAAGTCTTTTAGCCGCTTTGCTTCTTTATCTGATTCTCCCAGGGTTCTTAGATCGACGAAGCTATAAAGCGTTGGATTTAACTGGGCTTCTTTCATAGCCCATTCTACCATTTCTTTATGCATGATAGGAGAGCAGCTTGCGTAAACAAGTCGGTTGATGCCAGATTTTTGGATCCATGTTGCTAATGTTTTAAATGCCGCTGAGTTTTGGAGATCTATTCGTTCTGTGGCAACGACACCAGGAAGAGTTTTTACGTATGAATCGAGATCGCCTATTAACTTCTCAAATGAAGCTGATCTACCAGGGCAAAGGCTGAATACAACTCCAACTTTGGGTTCTTCGTTGCTTACATCTCGTAAAGATAGACTCTTGGGTTTTGCACCATTTCCACCAAGCAGTTTCGATACCTTAGCCGCTACAGCTTGAGCATCAACAACCGACTGGTGGACATCTCTTGGACCTACAGCCGCACCACAGGCAAAGACACCGTTTACATTGGTTTCACCAGGCACTAGCTCTGACGTTTCAATGAATCCATATTTATTGGTCTTAACGCCGAGTTTTTCCGCCACTTCTTTTACGCCGGGAGAAGGTCTAAGACCAACAGACAAAACGACAAGGTCGAACACTTCAGCCTGCTTTTCGCCCTTTTCATCCACATATTCCAGCACGAGATTCTCTGTTCCAGGAAATTTTTCGATGCTGTGGATCCTGGACCTAACTAGCTTGACTCCTTTAGCTAGCGCATTGTTGAGGTATCTTTCGTAGCCCTTCCCATGAGTTCGTATGTCCATAAAGAAGATGGTTGCTTCTGTTTCAGGGGAAGAGTCTTTTATATGTGACGCCTCTTTTAGGGCATACATACAACATACTGATGAGCAGTAAGGAGCATCGCATTTGTTAATTTCTCTGGATCCAACGCACTGGAGCCATGCGATCTTTTTGGGTGGTTTACCGTCAGATGGTCTGGTCACTACCCCTTTAGATTGGGCTATTGGTTTCTGCATCCACTCAAATTCAGTACTTGTAATGACGTTCTGAAATTTTGAATAGGCGTAGGTGTCGTAAACAGATGGGTCAAACGGTTCAAAGCCTGCAGCCAGGACTACCGCGCTGGCATCGATGCTTTGAGATTTTCCGTTAGAGTTAAGAGTTAATTTAAAAGATGGAGCCGATCCTTCGACCTTCTCCACGGTTGTGCTGGTCCATACTGAAATTAAAGGATGCTGTGAACATGAGATAGTTCTATTTAAGACTTTGCAGCAGCTACAGATAGGATACAGCCGATGAAGGTTAGGGATCATACCACCCAATTGGGCATTCTTTTCTATAAGATCTACGTGAAATCCCTGATCGGCAAGGTCAAGCGCTACGTTGAGCCCTGTTACTCCCCCGCCGATTACTACAACGTTTTTCACTCCTGACCCACTCATACTATTTCCCCCATAATTGTTGTGGAACATCAAAGGTTTTAACGTTTTTACTTTTTGGGAAAGTTATTACTCCTTTAAAGGCAAAAGGAAAACCGCTTCTTCCTTACGTAACTACCCACGAGAAGGATACTACTTTTGTTGCTGAGAACATGCTCATTTCAGTCTTATGTGAAAAAAAAATCAACGTCAAGTGAGAATGTAGGATTTTTCAATGTCAAAACATACGTTGAGAGATCTCGAGACGTTTTTTAGGCAAAAATCTTTTCTGAAATTAGAATAACTGTCGGTAGATTCATTCATAGGATCTAGCTGGGCGATCCATTTGAATTTACAGTATCAGAAGGATTATTTTTCTTTTGGTCGTTTTGTATAGTTTGATAAGAGCCGTTGAAGGGGAGGATAAAGTAAAAAGTATTGCCGAATTTTTCAGGTTCACACCCAACCTTTCCACCATGGATTTCAATTACATTTTTTACGAAGTATAGCCCGTGCCCAGAACCCGTTGGAGGTTTTTCTCCAGGATCAGCCTGACGGATTATTCGGTAGCCCTCTTCGAAAACCTTTAAACTTTCTTCAGCAGATAAGGGTTTTCCAGTGGTGAATACGTTAAATCTAATACCATGCCTGTTTTCACCAAAGAAGTTTTTAAGGATTTTATGGCTTATAGAAACAAGCTTAACCTTGTTGCCAGATTCATTTTCTATTTCTTCCGTGTATTTCAGTGCGTTAGAGAAAAGATTGTCAAAAACCTGAGAAATAAGCCCTTTATCTACGAAAAGGGTTATCTCTTCCTCCGGGATGTCGCCAGTGCTTCTCTGAAAGGAGATCCCTTTCTTTTCGAACAAAGGAGCATAGCGATCTATTAATCTTTCGATGATTTCGTTTTTAAAGTTACAGGGCTGCTTTCTAAGAACGTAGGTTCCTCTGAGAAAATGCTCCCTGCGGAAAATACTTTCCAGGAAAAGGCTCATGTGGGTGTAATGTTTTTCAAGATTGGCTGTTTCTTCTTCCATCTGGTCGTTTGCTGTGGATAGATTGTCGTAAATGGTGCGGAGCTTATCCATCATTTCCTGGTATGCTTTGTCCTGAAGAGAGAGATTTGATGTTAAGTCCAGAAGGTTTTTTTGGACCGAACGATAAATATCCAGGATTTTTCTAAGATGCCTTATGCATAGCATGTAATAGAGATTGGGAGAGATTACATTGTGTTCTATATCGGCGACAAGTTGATTAATAAACTTTAGGTGGCTAAGATTTTGCTGAATGAGAAGTTTTTGATGGAGATTGTAGCCGATGCGGTTAGTAAATTTTTCCAGAAAAAAAACGTCCTCCTGAATCGCTTCTTCCGGGAGGTTCCTTTGGGGAAATATAACTACCATAAAACCTAGGATACCCTTGATCCCGGAAAAAGCTACCCATTGCTTTAATGCTTGATTACCTCGAATAGGAAAAATCCACTTTTTCTTAAAAGGTAAACAGCCATGAATAGCATCTTCCTGAGATTCTTCATGATTACGAAGAATTTCTTCTAGAATAGCAAGAGTTTCATCTTCTCTACTTGATTCTGTGTTGGATATATCGCTTCTTTCGATAAGGCCGTCCCAGCTAGTGCACACCTTTTCGAGACGATTGGTTTTGGGATTTAGGACATATAATATGCTTTCTATATTGAAAAACACTTTTGGAACAGCAACAGCCACAAGGTAAAGATGTTCAAGAGACGTAAATTCTTGAGCAAGATCAAAAAAAGTTGCCAGAGCTTCTTCCTTCAACCGTTCGAAGCTATATCGGTTATAGTCTTCCTTTTTCTTTTTCACTTTTCGTATAACTTCTTCCAGCGTAACATGTCCCATTATTTAAAAATTTCTCCTTGTTAGGATTGTTTATCCATGGTCGTTTCGGACTATGACTTCTGCATGTGGTTCTAATTCATGTTTTAGAGTTCTCGTCATAAGGATTTTTACAGCCTCTCTTGGATCCTGCCCTTCGTAAAGTATAGCATATACCTGTTCGCATATAGGCATTTCAACCCCTACCTCCTTGGCAAGGAAATAAACAGATTTTGCCGTTTTGACTCCTTCTGCAACCATTCTCATATCAGAAAGAATTGTTTCAAGTTTTTTGCCCTGTCCTATAAGATATCCAACTGTTCTATTGCGGCTTAGATCTCCAGTGCATGTTAGAAGAAGATCTCCTATGCCTGCAAGTCCGGAAAAGGTAAGGGGATGAGCTCCAAGACGAACTCCAAGCCTCGCCATTTCCGCAAGCCCTCGTGTTATCAGTGCAGCTCTGGTATTGTGCCCGAATCCCATACCATCACACATTCCTGCTGCAATGGCGATAACATTCTTGATAGCTCCCGCCAGTTCCAGTCCCACCACATCTGAACTGGTGTAAACTCGAAAATATTCCGTGGCAAAAAGAAGTTGGACACTTTTTGCGACACTCTCATCCTTTGAAGCTACCGTGACAGCCGTGGGAACCTTTCTTATAACTTCCTTGGCAAAAGATGGACCTGCAAGACAGGCGAAACGAATTTTTTTATTCGGCGGAAGAATGTCTTTCCAGACCCCTTCCATTGTAAGAAGGGTTTCATTTTCAATGCCTTTTGTAGCGCTTACGATTATTACTTCATTTTCAAGAAAAGGTATCATTTTGAGAGCTACTGAGCGATAGACGTGAGAAGGAACCACCATTACAACGAATTGCCTTCCTTTTACAACTTCTCCTATGTCGGTGTAAGGATCGATGTTATCGTGCAGCCGATATCCTGGAAGATAATAAGTGTTTTCTCGCCGGGTTTTAATTATTTCGCAGAGTTCTGGTTCATAAACCCATAACCGAACAGTATAGCCTTTTTCGGCAAGAAGTTGAGCAATGCTTGTTCCCCAGCTACCGGCACCAACTACACCTATAAAGTCGGTTTGGACGTTCATGCTAGGTCTATTCTCTCCTTGCATTTTAGTTTAATCACTATCGCTTTCTTCTTTATCTGCCTCGCTTACTACTGTAACATCCACAACCTTTTCATCTTCATTAACTTCCATGAGTTTGACTCCTTGAGTGGTTCTGCCCATGGTTCTGATGTCGGATGCTTTAAGCCGTATAATGCGTCCACAGTTAGTTATCAGAAGCACTTCGTCTTCCGGCTTTACAATACAAAAAGCCGTGGCACGCCCGGTTCGTTCTGTTACTTTCAAATTTAACACACCCTTACCACCTCTTCCTTGAATTCTAAATTCACTACAAAAGGTTCTTTTACCAAAGCCGTTTTCGGAAACAACCAGAAGCGAATCTTCCGATTCAGAACTTTTAGAACTGTAGATTTCCATCCCGATAAGATCGGATCCATCTAGGGTCATTCCACGGACGCCCTGAGCTGCACGACCCATAGGGCGAATTTCTGATTCGTCGATAAAAAGAGTTTTGCCCACATCGGACATAAGAAAAACGCAATCCTGCCCCGAAGTTATCTTAGCTCGAATAAGTTCATCTCCATCCCGAAGCGTTATAGCTCGCACTCCGCTACTTATAGGACGGCTGAAAAGCCTAAGAGACATCTTTTTTAGAACGCCCTTTTTGGTTGCCAGCAAAACATAAGGCGGGGGAAGCTCTGTTGCTTCTTCTTCGCTCCCCTTAAAGTCTTCCAGTTTTGATGGAATTGCCATAATGGTGGCTATTCTTTCATTAGGCTGAATGTTTAGAAGATTTGCAATGGATCTTCCCTGTGCTGAAGGAGCCACTTCGGGGATGTCTCTGACGTTTAGCCAGTAAACGCGTCCCGTGCTGGTGAAAACAAGCAGAGTGTCATGGGTGGATGCCGTGATTACAAGAGATGTAATATCTTCTTCACGGATTGATACCCCTTTTTTGCCTTTACCGCCCCTTCGCTGACTGCGATACGACTGAAGCGGTGTTCTTTTGATGTATCCTGCTCTTGTAAGAACAACTACTACATCCTTTTCGGGAATAAGATCGTTCCAATCAAATTGGCCGAATTCTTCCACCACAATTTGGGTCTTACGTTCGTCACCATAAGACTCTTCGATTTCTTTGAGTTCTTCCGATATGATTTGATCCACTAAGGACGGCGACGAAAGAATATGACGAAAACGTTCTATGTCTTTAAGAACCGAACGGTATTCATCAAGAATCTTTTCTCGCTCAAGGCCAGTAAGACGCTGGAGGCGCATGTCGAGAATGGCTTGAGCTTGTTTATCGGATAAATTAAAGGACAGGATAAGACGTTCCTTTGCGCTGGATGGTGTTGGTGATGAACGTATAATCTGTATTACGGCATCCAGATTATCAAGAGCCACAACAAGTCCTTCCAGAACATGAGCCCTTTCTTCAGCCTTTCTTAAATCGAACTCCGTGCGTCTTAAAACCACTTCCCGCCGGAAGTTTACAAATTGAGCAAAAATCTCTTTCAGGCTTAAAACCTCTGGTCGATTGTTTACAACAGCCAGCATGATGATACCGAAATTCACTTCAAGAGGTGTGAACTTGTAAAGCTGGTTTTCTACGGTTTTAGCATTTTCGTCAGCTTTGAGGACAAGAACAATTCTCAGCCCTTCCCTGTCCGATTCGTCTCGAATATCCTGTATGCCCTCGATTTTCTTCTCTTTAACCAGTTCGGCTATTCTTTCTATAAGTTTCGCCTTGTTTACCTGAAATGGTATTTCAGTGATGACGAGAGCTTGCTTTTTGCCCTTAAGTTCTTCGAGGGTTACTCTACCTCTAAGCCTTACCGATCCTCGACCCGAATCGTAAGCCGATTTTATACCTTCAAGCCCAACAATGATTCCCCCTGTTGGGAAATCGGGTGCCGGCATGATTTTCATTATCTCATCAGCCGGTATGGAAGGGTTGTCGATATAGGCACGTATGGCTTGACACAGTTCCCTGAGGTTATGTGGTGGGATGTTTGTTGCCATACCAACGGCAATGCCGGATGCACCGTTGAGAAGAAGGTTTGGCACTCGAGTTGGAAGAACCATTGGTTCCATAAGTGAATTATCGTAGTTTGGCTCAAACGGGACGGTTTCTTTCTCTATGTCCTTAAGAAATTCATGAGTAATCTTAGCCATCCGGACTTCGGTATAACGCATTGCTGCCGGAGGATCTCCATCGACTGATCCAAAATTTCCCTGTCCATCGACTATGGGGTAGCGCATAGAAAAGTCCTGAGCCATGCGAACGAGAGCATCATAAACTGCCGCATCGCCGTGGGGGTGATACTTACCTATGACATCACCTACTATGCGGGCCGATTTTTTGTAGGGCTTGTTATAGTCATTACCCAGTTCATACATGGCGTAGAGTATTCGACGATGGACGGGCTTGAGCCCATCTCTTACATCAGGAATCGCCCTTCCTACGATAACGCTCATTGCGTAGTCGAGATAGGAGAACTTCAGTTCGTCTTCAATATTGACAACCCTTTCCGGCATTTATTGCTCCTCCGTATAGTTCTGGCAATTATTAAGGTCTTTTATCTGCTAGTGTAGATAATCCCTTATCTGAACATTCGAGTTGCATCTTTCCTAAATATCTAGTTCTCTGAACTCCAGTGCGTTTGCCTGAATAAATTCCTTTCTTGGCTCAACCTGGTCTCCCATAAGAATGGTAAATAATTCCTCTGCCTGGTATTGGTCTTCTATTCTGACTTGAAGAAGAGTCCTTTTTTCTGGGTTCATGGTTGTTTCCCACAACTGATCCGGGTTCATTTCACCAAGACCTTTGTAACGTTGAATGGTGAGCCCTTTTCGAGAAAAGTCGGAAAGATAATTGTAGAGTTCTCTAAATCCCTGGCAGAATGTTACTTTACTTTCTTCGCTGACACCGGATCCTGCCTTTGAAGATAGGGTTACTTTGAAAAAGGCATCGAAGTATGATGACAGCGGCAAACACAGGTCAACAAGCCTCTTGAATTCAACCGATCTCAGGAATTCATAGCGGAGTCGGAAAGACCTCAATCCATCTTCATGAAGTTGTAATTCCAGGTCATAACCTCGCTGTTCTTCCTCGAGTTCAATTGCACTTACAGTATACCCTAATTCTTCGAGGTATTCTTTGATTCTCGACGCAAAATTAAAAGGCGATGAACCTGTAATTTTGAAGGGGGCGTGGTCGAGCAATTCTTTTTCGTTTCTCACGAAGCCTTTTATTAACGTTTCGAGAAGATTTTTAGGGATACCTTTCAAAACCATTTTTTCGATCCATTGGCTGTATCTAGAAAATATGTTCAGGCAGTTGTGGATTTCTTCCGGAGGAAATTCTTTCCACGGTTCAGTGTCATCTTTGGAACTTTTCCATAGTATCGATGTCTTGTTTACAGCTCTTTGAAATAAGAATTTTGAAAGCTCATCATCGTCTCTTATGTAAGTCTCAGATTTTCCTTCGGCTACTCGATAAAGGGGTGGTTGAGCTATATAAAGATGTCCCCGTTCGATAATTTCGGGCATCATGCGGAAGAAAAAAGTAAGGAGAAGAGTTCTTATGTGAGCGCCATCTACATCTGCGTCGGTCATAAGAATGATTTTGTGATATCTAAGGTTATTGATGTTAAACTCTTCGGGACCAATCCCCGTTCCAAGAGCAGCGATCATAGTGCGGATTTCCTGATTTTGAAGCATTTTATCGAATCGAGACTTTTCCACGTTAAGGATTTTTCCTCGAAGAGGAAGTATAGCCTGAAAGCGCCGATCCCGCCCCTGTTTTGCAGAACCTCCAGCAGAATCGCCCTCTACGATGAATATTTCACTCTTTTCTGGATCTCTTTCCTGACAATCTGCAAGTTTGCCGGGTAAACCGTGATCGCCGAGAGCGTTCTTCCTGCGAGTTAACTCCCTTGCTTTCCTTGCTGCTTCTCTAGCTCGAGCCGCCTCGATAACTCTATCCAGTATGATTTTGAAAATTTTGGGATTTTCTTCGAAAAAGATGCTGAGCTTTTCATAAGTGAGTTGTTCCATGTAACTTCTAATCTCGACGTTTCCAAGTTTTGTTTTGGTCTGACCTTCAAATTGCGGTTCCGGCACCTTAACGCTTATAACCGCTACCAGTCCTTCTCGAACGTCCTCCCCAGAAAGTTTTTCCACCTCCTGTTTGGGCACTTTATGTTCAATTGCATAATGTTTGATTGCTCGAGTAAGTCCGGCTTTGAACCCTACCAGATGGGTTCCACCTTCTTTTGTGTTGATGTTATTGGCGAAGGAAAGGATTTTTTCCTTGTAGGATTGGTTATACTGAAGAGCAGCTTCCATAATGACACCCGATCTGGAACCTGAAAAGGCGATAATTTCTGGATGAAGGACTTCTTTATTGCTATTTAGGTATTGGACGAAGGCGACTAGCCCACCTGAGTAGCTGTAGGTTTTAGATTTTCCGGTTCGTTCATCGGTTAGCCTGATTGTAAGGCTAGGGTTAAGATAGGCTAGTTCCCGAAGACGTTCAGCCAGTATGTCGTAGTGAATGGTGGTATCAGGAAAAATTTCCGGATCGGGTTTAAAGGTTATCTTTGTGCCACGCTTTTTAGTTTCACCGATGACCTTAAGCTCTGTTACGGGAGTTCCTCTTTCGTAACGCTGAAAGTAAATCTTGCCATCACGCCTTATCTCAACTTCAAGGTATTCACTTAAGGCGTTTACTACTGACACGCCGACCCCATGTAATCCGCCGGAGACTTTGTAAGCACTGGTTCCGAATTTTCCCCCGGCATGAAGGATGGTCATAACCACCTGAACCGCTGGAATTCCTTCCTTTTCGTGGATATCTACAGGAATGCCCCTACCATCGTCTTCCACGGTTACGCTATCGTCCATGTGTATGACCACGTCGATTGTGGTGCAGTATCCAGCCAGAGCCTCATCTACACTGTTGTCAACAACCTCGAATACGAGATGGTGTAGTCCCTCGGTTGATACGTTCCCAATATACATGGAAGGACGCTTTCGGACTGCAGAAAGTCCTTCCAGAACGGTGATTTGTTGAGCAGTGTATGAGTTGTCTGAAGAGGAAGAATGTCCCACAGTTAATTCTTCCATTCTTTTTGCCTCCCGCTTTCCACGATTGCCGTCCTGAGCGAATGATCAGGACGACGGAATATTACGATGGAGATTTTTTGTAACTCCTTCGCTTTCAGTTCTTATCTTAATTTATCATCGCTTCAAATCGCATTGCTCTTTCAGCATGCAGGCTTTTGTCCTGCTGTTAATCCGATATGTTCTTGTTAAATATATCATCTTTTTGATGCTTTTGCTACTTTATCCTTTTGTGAATTAGTTCCTGAAACAATAACTTTTCCGGCGTTGTTTTAAAACAATTGTTTGATTATTAATACGAAAAATTTTTTCTTGACAACTTTTTTGTGGCTGTGATTAGAAGTGTGTGGAGGGTCAAAGGGGCGGCTCTTTTCTAGAGCTTAATATATAAATTCTAGGGGCGGCGTTGTTAAAATAAACACACACTGCCTCGTTATCATCAAGTCAAGGTTTTGGGGTGTTGGTGTAATTTCAAGGTCTTTTAAGATGAAAGGAGGAAGGGAAATGAAGAAACTTTGGTGCATTACCTTTGGGGCAGTTTTTTTGCTGTTTGCTGGGGTGTCCCTTGCAGCTACGGTAGAAGACATCACGAAGGAAACCATAGTAGGTCCCGGCAGTGTAGCCGTCGCTACCAAGGGAGATCTTCTCATGAGCTTTGGAGCTCAAGCAAGATTTGTTCCTACGTTTGAATCCAACTGGGATTTTGGAATGTCTGATAATGTGAGTGGTTTTCTCGGAGGTGCTCTCAACCGTAGATTTTTTGAACAGCATGCTAATGAAGCTGGCACCGTAATAGATCAATACATTCGCAGCGAAAATAGACTTTATTTTAACGCTATGTCAAAGGATCGAGCCTGGTCATTTTATGCCGCTTTGGAATATGACAAACCTATTGATACTAATGCTGTTGATAATCGTGGTGGTTTCTTTGATTCAAGTAACTTTGGTCTTGAAAGACTTAACGCCAGTGTGGCCCTTCCTTTTGATATGAGACTCCATGCCGGATGGGATGTTTGGGGAGTGGATCACTACGAGGGTGGAGGATTGGTTTATGCTGACGATAACCCAGGGTTCTGGCTTGATGGTTCCTGGAATGGCGATCAGGTAATCTGGAGCGTTGCTTACCATAAGTTGCAAAATTCCGATTGGCAACCTTCTATAAAGTTTGTAGGTCCCAATACGGCATCTAAAGCTTTTTACGATTTGGACGATGACCGCGATGTTTTAGCAGGTTGGGCAAAGATTAAACTTACCGATGATCATAGCGTTAAATTGTTTTACACTTTCGACCGTATCAGAAATATGCCTGTCAGAGATTTTCTAAGTGCTATGTCTGGTGGAGCAGCTGGTATTACGGGAAACAGTTACCCCGAAGTAGATTCCCATCATATTGGTGGCTACTGGACGGGCAAGTTCGGTATAATTAATGTTATGCTTGAAGGCGTGTATCAGTTTGGATCAGCTGATAACACGGGTCTTAGCAGATATGGGCGACCCGAAGATTATGATATCAGCGCTTATGCCTTTGCTGGTGACATCAGTGTTGATCTCAAGGAATTCTTCGGTTTCTCTGTAAAGCCTCACGTTGGGTTCATCTATACCTCCGGTGATGATGATCCAACCGATGATGAGCTTAGCGGCTACGAAGGTGTAGCGAACGCTCAACGATTTGCCACCGCCTTCGGAGGTGAAAATACCATTCTTGCCGACACAAACTATGTTTTAGGAACAGCGCTTTATGGTTTCATTCCTGAGTTTTACGGAAACGGAACCCCCGTTCCCACTGGTGGTCTTGTGAACTTTTCCGGAACTGGTAATGGTCGGGGTGATAACCCTGGTATGACCATGTTGAGCTTCGGTGTGACAATTATGCCTGAAAAGTTCCTCATCTACCGAACCAATGCAAATATTTTCTGGTGGAATGAGGATTTCTACGTAACAAGCTGGGTTAATCCAGCAATTACCTCCAGGGTTGATTCTGGCTATGTCGGAACCGAATGGGATAATGAAATTACATTGGCTCTCAATAAACACGTGTTTGTAAAAGCTCAGTGGGCACTTTTCTTCCCAGGAGATGTTATAAAGGACGTGACCAGGGCTATCAGTGGAACAAAGGCTGACGATATGGCTTCTCGAGTGGCTGCAGAGCTTATCTGGAACTTCTAAGGAGTTTCCAGGTTAAAACCTGCTTGTGAAGTTATACAAAAGGGGTATAATGGCGAATGTTCATTATACCCCTTTTTATATTTTAGGAGGAAGAACATGAAAAAATGGTCACCATTTTTGATCGGTGCTTTAGCTTTAATAGCGCTTTCGGCTTGCTCCGAATCAGGCAAGACCGGTCTATCTAAGGTCTTTTCCTTCCCGGATATTACTAGTGAAACCAAAGAGGAAGGTCGGTCTTTCTCAAATGCCGAAGTGCGCCGCATGTTTATAGATCAGCCCTATCTGGCTTCCGGTGATTATTTCATGAAACGTAACCCCGAGAAGGAATCCACCTTCTTCATAGAAGTTTTTGCTGATGCAGGATCGAAGGCGAAGGCTGAAGCTAATGAACAGGAAAAACGTCTAGCTCGCCTTGAAGAAGCCGTTTTTAAGAAAGAAAAAGAAGCCAAATCAAAGAGTGCTGCCCCCGCAGAAGCTCCACCGCTCAAAAAACCAGCGGAATATCGTATGAAAATTGGGTTCATAGTGGATTACAAAGCGATCAGCATCAAAGATGGAGAAAGCTTTTTGAGAACTGCTAGAGAGGTTACGACATCCAGAGGACTTTTGTATGTTGATCACCAGACGATAAAAGAAGTGCTTTCTAAGACCGATTGCCTTGAAAAACGCGATCTTGCCTGTGTTTCTAGCATTTCAGGTATTTACCCTGGAGTAAGATTTCTGAATGTGGTTGAGATTTTATCTGTGCCAAGTGGTTCCAAACAACAGAAAGCCAAAGCAAGAATAAGTATTGTGGATACAGGGCTTAATTATCGCTATCCTTCACTTGAAGTGGAGATGCCTGTTCAGACAGAATCGAATCGTCAGGAGTTCATGAAGCTTGTGGCTGAAAAACTCGTTGATATAGCTCTTGAAAAGAAAGGTATTATGCCATGGTTTTGCCATGCCTTTTCTCAGGAGAGTCAAAATCGCTGGTTTATTAGCGCAGGATCGGCTTCCGGTCTTCAGGAAGGAGATATATTAAAGGTTATTCCTAGCGGAAAGATTGTTAATGCTCCCACGGGAACGCCGGCAGGATGGGTTCCAGGCGATGCTAAAGGAACAGTTAAAGTTGAGCGAATAGTAAATGAGGAATTGGCTATCGTGAGTCTGGTTTCAGGAAATCCACCTTCTCTTGAAGATTATTTGATTCCGTAGGGTGAAATTTTTTATGTTCCAGCCTAACAGGATCAAACAGGAGATGTGAATAGGGGGATCGATGGGGAAGAAGGAATTCAAAACGCCGCCTAATTTCATAAAGGATATCATAGAAGAAGATATAAAGACGGGTCGTTATGGGGGCAGAGTCCATACTCGGTTTCCTCCCGAACCCAACGGTTTCCTTCATATAGGTCATGCTAAATCAATCTGTCTTAACTTTGGCCTTGCTCAGGAATATAGCGGTCTTTGCAATCTCAGGATGGATGACACTAATCCCTCCACGGAAGATGAAGCCTATGTTAAGGCTATCCAGGAAGACGTGAAATGGCTTGGTTTCGACTGGGGAGACCGCTTCTATTACGCCTCCGATTATTTCGACAAACTTTATGCATATGCTGTTGATTTGATCAAGCAAGGGAAAGCCTATGTTGATAGTCTGAGCCAGGAAGAAATTCGCCAGTATCGAGGAACTTTAACCGAGCCGGGCAAGGAAAGTCCCTATCGCAACAGAAGTGTTGAAGAAAATCTTGATCTTTTCGAAAGAATGAAAAACGGCGAATTTCCTGAAGGATCACATGTGCTTAGAGCCAAGATCGACATGGCTCATCCTAACCTAAATATGCGTGATCCTGTCATGTATCGCATTAAATATGCGACCCATTACAGAGCGGGAACCCAGTGGTGTATCTACCCCACCTACGATTTTGCTCACTGCATATCTGACTCCATAGAAGGCATAACCCATTCTATATGCACCCTTGAGTTTGAAGACCATCGCCCTCTGTATGATTGGTTTCTTGATGAACTGGGACTTTATCATCCTCAGCAGATCGAATTTGCCAGACTGAACCTGACCTACACTGTGCTTAGTAAACGCTATCTTTCTATACTTGTTAGGGAAGGCTATGTTTCGGGTTGGGATGACCCCAGAATGCCAACCATTCGTGGACTGCGCCGTAGAGGCTATACGCCAGAAGCTATTAAAGACTTCTGCGAACGCATTGGAGTAGCTCGAAGAAACAGTCTGGTGGATGTGGCTCTTCTTGAACATTGCATCAGGGAAGATCTCAATAAGCGCGCTCCTCGAGCTATGGCAGTGCTTAGACCTCTAAAGCTCGTTATCGACAATTACCCTGATGATCAGGTGGAAGAGTTGGACGCTATCAACAACCCGGAAGATCCATCGATGGGCACCAGAAAAGTTCCCTTTTTCAAGGTGCTTTATATTGAGCAGGACGATTTTAGAGAAAATCCCCCAAAAGACTACTACCGCCTTGCTCCGGGTCGAGAAGTTAGACTTCGTTACGGCTATTATGTGACCTGCGTGGATGTAGTTAAAGACGATAAAGGAAACGTTGTAGAAATTCACTGCACCTACGATCCTGCAACGAGAGGTGGATGGAGTCCCGACGGGAGAAAGGTAAAGGGAACGATTCACTGGGTATCGGCTCGCCATGCTGTGCCAGTGGAAGTCAGACTTTACGATCATCTTTTTACTCGAGAAGATATGACCAATCTCGGAGAAGACGAGGATTTTCGAAAATACATCAATCCAAACTCTCTTCAGATTCTTTATCCTTGCTATGTAGAACCATCCCTTGCTAATGCTCCGCCTGAAAGCCGATATCAGTTCGAAAGACTTGGTTATTTTGCCGTAGATCCAGTGGATAGCAGAAAAGATAGACTTGTTTTTAATAGGATCGTGACCCTTAAAGATACCTGGAGCAAAATTGAAAAGCGGTTGGTGTCCGGCAATTCTTCTTAATCTTCGTGTTGTTGAAAAATATACCTATGGAGGCGCACAAGTGTGCGCCTTTTTTATGAAGTTTTTTGATTATGCCTAAAAAAGGTCTCCGCAAAGGTTTTTCTACTGGAAGCGCCGCCACGGCAGCAATAGTTGCTGCTACTAGAGCTCTGCTTGGTAATCCACCCAACAGCTGTGTTTCTATAAAGGTGCCCATTGGTGTTTACATTCCGATACCAGTTACTTTACACCGCCAAAGCAAATACTACTGGTGCGGGGAAGTTATAAAGGACGGAGGGGATGATCCGGATATTACTCATGGAGCTCTAGTTCGAGCATCTGTAGCTTTAGTAAGGAAAGAGCTAAATTCCAGTAGGATTTGGCTTGATGCAGGTGAAGGTATAGGGGTAGTGACCAAGCCCGGGCTTCCTGTTCCACCCGGCGAACCTGCAATAAACCCTGTTCCAAGGCAAATGATAGTAGAAAATGTTTTCAGCTCTATAAGGACACTTTTAGAAAAGGTTCCGTTTTGTCCACCGCTATCAAATCTTCCACCGTGGGATAAAAACAGAAGAATCTTGTTAGCTCTACCCGGAAGCTTAGGCTTTGATTTCCATGTAGTGCTAACCATACCGGAAGGCAAAGCCCTTGCGAAAAGAACTCTAAATCCTCGCTTGGGAATAGTAGATGGGCTTTCTATTCTTGGAACCAGTGGGTTGGTAAAACCCTTTTCTCACGAAGCTTATGAAGAAACGATAGATTATGCCCTTCGTTTTGCTAAAACCAACGGCTGTTCCACTGTGGTGTTAACTACGGGTGGGAAAAGCGAACAATACGCCAGGAGATTACTTCCCGATCTTCCCGATGCGGCTTTTATTCAGATTGCCGATTTTTTTGGCTTTGCGGTCAAAAAGGCTCAGGAATACGGTTTTATTGAAGTTGTCCATGCAGTTTTTTTTGGCAAGGCGGTTAAGATGGCGATGGGGTTTTCATACACTCACGCTCGAGAAGGTCTTATAGACATGAGCGAACTTGCTAGAAAAGCCGGGCTTCGGGGAGAAATCGCAAAAGCTGTTTCGAATGCTAACACAGCAAGGCAAGTTTTGGAGATGCTCAAGGGAAGAGCCTGCTTTGAGGCTATCCAGAGCATCTCCAGGGAAGCTCTTTACGCTTCTGTTAGGTTTGCTTCCCAAATACCTGCTCGCCGGCTTATTCTTTTTGACTACGATGGGACGATTCTCTTTGACGAATCTTTTTAGAGAGTCTTTAGCAAAGGAAGAAGCTTTCTAAATTCATCAGTGCCGGCTCTATTTAGAAGCTCAAATATAACCATTTCTGTGGAACTCATTACGGCTCCTGCCTGTTCGAGTCGTTTAATTCCAACAAGTCTATTATCTTCGCTTCGAGATGAAACGGCATCGGTAACCAGATCAACGCGATAGCCAAGCCGCAATGCATTAGCTCCTGTGTGGAATATGCACACATGGCTTTCAATACCAGCAAGCAGGATAGTTTTGCGGTTCAAGGATTCAATGGCCTTTCTGATGCCTTCATTTTCGAAGCAACTAAATTCAACCTTATTCAGAACCAATGGATTTTCAACCATCTCAATTAGTTCAGGATGAAACCCTCCCAGCTTTTCTGCATTGTGAGTTGTAAAAACAATGGGGATCTGGAGTACTTTGGCAACTTCAATAAGAGCCTGACAGTTTCTTTTAAGGGTTTCACTTCTAACACATGGATCAAGAAGGGTTTTTTGCACATCCACAAGAAGCAAAATACAGTCGTCTCGCTTAAGAAATTCGACCGCTTTATTCATCGGATCTCTCCTTTCTCATAAGAAGCTTTTTTCATTGCGAGTGCCTTTTCAATTCCTTTATAAAAACTATTGCTCGCACAGTTCCGAAAAATTTGCAAGCGGTATGCTAAAAAGGAGGAATCGGCCTATGGAATGTCGCAAAGAAGAAAACCTAAAAAAATGCTCCTGTTCTTATGAACCTTGCAACAAAAAGGGAATTTGCTGTGAATGCTTGAGCTATCATCTTAAAAATCGGCAGCTTCCCGGCTGTTGTTTTCCTCCGGAGGCTGAAAGGACATACGATAGATCCTTTGAACACTTTGCTAGACTGGTAATGGAAAGAAAAATCTAATCTTAAAACCGGAAGAGGCATTTTCCTCTTCCGGTTTTATAAGGGTTAATTAGAGAACACCAAATCCAACTAGTAAGGCAAATACTGCGAAAATCAGCCCACTCCAAAGCAGGGTCATCGTTGTGTAACCCATAACATCTCTAGCAGAAAGTTTTGCCAATCCCAGGAGAGGAAGAGCCCAGAAAGGCTGAATCATGTTTGTCCATTGATCTCCCCATGCTACCATCATAGCGGATTTTATTGGATCAATGCCCATCATCTTTGCAGCTTCCATGGTGATAGGACCTTGAGCTGCCCACTGCCCTCCACCTGAAGGGATGAACATGTTTATAATCCCTGCTGAAATGAATTGAAGCAAATAGAAAGTTTTAGGATTCGAAATTGCCACAAACCATCCTGCGATTACTTTAGCAAGCCCTGTTCCGGTCATGATTCCCTGGATTCCGCCGTAAAGCGGAAACTGCAGAGCAATACCACCTGCTCCTTTAATGGCTATGTTAATGGCTTTAATGTAGTTAATGGGCTTTCCATGAAGTATAACGCCCGTTATAAAAAAGATAAAAATGACGATGTTAAGATTGAGATCAAACCCTTTCTTTGCAAAATGCCACACTAGGTAAGAAAGCCCCATAGCACCAAAGATCATGTTGATGGTATAGCTGTGATCGATTTTCTCAGCCAGAGTTGGGTTTTCAGGTCGGGGCACTTTAGGTGCTTCTCCCAGTAGATCTTTTATATCTTCTTCAGATACAGTTTTTGTTTCCTCTTCTTTAGGATGAATAAAGGCAAACAGAAGGGGGAGTGTAAATATGATCAATAGAACAGGGATAAGATTGAATGGCTGGAAAATGCTTTGAGATATAGTAACAGGGGATCCAGTGATTTTTTCAACAAAGTTTTGAGCATGTTTTGCCGTAGCTATGACAAGGGGAACAGAGCCAGAAAGTCCCTGATGCCATATAACAAAACCGCTGTAGGCTGCTCCAATTAAGTAGGGATAATCCACTTTTTTTGTGTTTTTTGCTACCTGAAGAGCCAAGAGTCCCCCTACGATTAGCCCAAATCCCCAGTTAATCCAGGAACAAACGGCGGCAACGAAAGAAACAATCATACCAGCTTTGATAGGAGATGTGGCTTGGGAAGCTATCCATCGTAGAAATGCTTGAATAGGTGGTGTTAGAGCTAAAGCGTGTCCGGTAATTAGTATGAGGATCATCTGCATGGCAAAAGCCACTATGCCGTAAATTCCATTTCCCCATTCGGATATGACCTTGATGTAGTTCGCATCCGTGAAAACCAGGGCTAGAATTACTGAAAGGAATGTAAGAAGAATGGAAAATAGATAAGCGTCTGGCAAATAATGCTTCATGATGTAAGTAAAAAAAGCTGCAAGCCTTCGTAACATAAGGTTTCCTCCTTGTGAACGGTTTTTTTTTGGTTAACATCGGACCAGAAAACCACTCTCCGGAATTATATAATGGAAAGCCTTTTAGAAAAAAAGTTTGATTTCAGCGAAAGATCGAAAGATGTAAATTTAAGTTGGCATAAAAGATGCTAATAATAACTGCGGATTTCTCATCATGGCGGGAGGATTCGAAATGGGTGTTATTGGAGCAAACCTTTCTTCCAGGTATCATATCACGCCGGAGCAATTAATCGCTCGCTTAAGACAGCTTAATAGCCTTCAAAGAGAACTCTTTTTCGTGGAATCAATAGGAACAGGGAAAATATTACAGAGTTTTCCAGTTCCTTCTTCTTCTTCTTCTTCTCCACCACCATCTTTTATGGCAACTCTAAATCAGGCCATGAATGTCTCAAGATCTCCCGGATCCGGCGAAACCAAAATTGAGTCTGACCTTCCCGAATTGATCAAGGAACAAGAAGCTGTTGCTCCTCGATCTGTAACTAATGATGTGACCGATGTTGGAGAACTTTCCCGTCGTTTTGAATCTCAATCTGATCCTGTAGCAGGAGCTGGAACTATAGGTTACGATCCAAATGGTGGCACTTCTTACGGCATTTATCAGCTTTCTTCCAAACAGGGATCGGTCGATCAATTCATAAAGTTTCTGGAAACCAGAAGACCTGACTGGGCTAATAGGCTCAGGGCTGCAGGTCCTCCGAATACGGGCAGCACTAGCGGGCGATTCCCTTCAGAATGGAAAGCCATAGCAAGAGAATCTCCTGAAGAATTCGCAAAACTTCAGCAGGATTTTATTAGAGATCGTTATTTTGAACCAGCCTGCGCGATGATAAAAAGTGAAACGGGCGTTGATATTCATTCCGAACCAAAGGCTCTCCAGGAAATGGTGTGGAGTATGGCTGTGCAGCATGGAGTTGGGGGAGCTGTTACCATATTTAAGCGAGCACTGAGAGACGTATTAGCAGCAGGTAATGGACAAGCAGACAGGATTTCTCGAGAAGATATAGTGGAACAGGTATATGCACTTCGATCGACCAAGTTTTCTTCCTCTCCTTCCAGAATACGACAAGCGGTTATTAGAAGATTTGAAGAAGAGAAGTCTATTGTTTTGGCTGGGTTGGGAGCTAATAAGGGCGATCACCTTAGCCAGTGGAGCTAGTTAAAAACGATGGTTTTATGACCCAATAAAGTCAAAAAAACGACGCCGTAGAAATTATCCACTCCCTACGGCGTCAGTGTATTTTTTCTTAGGCGGCGTTGGCTACAACTCTGTCTATGTAATCAAAAATATCCTGAACGGTGCGGATCTTTTCTGCATCTTCATCAGGAATCTCAATGTCAAAGGTTTCTTCCAGAGCCATGATAAGCTCCACTACATCAAGAGAATCGGCTCCTAGATCATCAATTACATGAGCTTCAGGGGTAATAGTTTCTTTTTCAATACCGAGCTTGTCTGCAATGATGTCGATCACTTTTTCCTTAATTGCTGCTTTGTCCATTTTGTTTTTCCTCCTTAAAATTTAAATTGTTTTTGTTTAGCACTGTGCCGTTGAAAAGGACTTCAAGAATTGCGGGAGCCTCTTCAGCAAGGCTATAGCTACATCCATGGTCGGTCCATCTTTGGATAATGCCATGTATAAAACCCATGAAACCATAAAAGATGAATTCGAACGATATAGGTTTGAAAAGACCTTTTCTGGACGCTTCAAAAATTTTCTTTCTTATGGGAAGAAGGCGCTTAAAAGCTCGCTTAAGATACTGTTGCCGTTCCGATGAAGACTTTTCCCGAAAAAGAAGCTGGTATATGCCCTGGTTATTTTCAAAGAAAGCGAGATAAGCTTCAACACATTTGCCAATAATTTGAATAATGTCCCCTTCTTCCCTGATTATCCGCTGTATAGAATTATCAAGGCTTTCTATGCGGGATTCCAAAACTTCATTAAACAAAGCCTCTTTGCTTTGGAAGTATCTATAAATCGATCCCTTTGCGATACCGGCCTTTTTGGCTATGTCGTCAACGGTAGTGTTGTGGTATCCCCTGGCAGCAAAAACTTCCAGGGCGGCTGAGAGAATAAGCTCTTTCGTAGTGGGATGTGATGTAGAGCTATCTTCGGTTTGCCTTTGGGTGGAGACCGATCGATACGATTTGATGCTTTCTATGAGAAGAGTTTCCAGCAGACTGCAAAGTGGTTTTTTTAATTCTCCCGATATCTCTTCTAGCAGAGTCTCTAGGCTTTCTCGATTTGAGAGCAAGTCAGCGACTGAAGATAAAATTTCCAGTAAAACTTTGGGTTGGTCTTCTTCCGGAACGGAGGAAAGCTGACTAAATATTTTTTGTCCTGATAGTATTTCGTAACCAATTTGAGCTTTTTTCACGGTATTTTGCATACTTCTCCTCTGACTGACCAGTCAGTTCCTACAGGATTGAAAAAAAGTTGTCAAGAAAAAAGAAAGTGTGTTCGAAAACCCCCTTATGGGGTGGCAAAGTAACATAAACCATGGAAAAGGGAGAAATGTGGCTCAACTTTGAAGATCTTTCTATACTTAGGCGACCGGGAAGCAACTATAATTCGCCAGAATTGAGATAGGGGGGTCAGTTTGACCGATCCCCTCCCACACCACCCGGCATGCGGGTCCGCACCGGGCGGTTCGAGAAGTAGGGGCAATCCCTTGTGGTTGCCCCATAATCGGGCATGCCCTGGGATTGGGCAGGCACAAGGCCTGCCCCTACGGGACGGTTATCGTTATCTCCGGTTCATCACCATCACCATTTCAGGCGTAAAGTAGGGGCGAAAAATTTTTCGCCCCTACTGCACAACCGCCGAATTTACGCAACTTCGCCTTGATCACGAGAGCTTCGCAGACTTCAGCCCGCTCGCCCTGCTACAAACTCCCTCCCC